>PMMM01000258.1 GCA_003162245.1 Phycisphaerales bacterium | reverse complement strand
GTGCCAAGGTGTGTACCCCCCCCTTGGCACACTTGATTATCCGGACGTACGGCAAGGCAACCGCCGAGACGCCGAGAGCGCCAAGGACGCGGAGCGAACGGGCTAGGCGGGAGCGGATTCATAGAAGACCTATTAAACAGCGAATCCAGAGCCCCGCACTCGCGTGCGGGGTTCTGATCGGGGCGCGGAGCGCGGGCCTGAGCCAAGTATTCATCGGAAAGGGGCGGAAAGAAAGGCGGCGTGGGCGGGTTGTGCGAGATTGGCGGCGGCGGCGCGGTTCTGGCGGAAAAAGGCAACCGCAGAGACGCAGAGAAGCAGAGAAAACGCAGAGTTGCTCCTTGTGCTCCAGGCAAGAAAAGGGCCGATTCGAGAGCGCAGAGGGCAACCGCAAGCAGAAGACGCCCACGTGGGCGGTCCGCAGATTACGCAGATGGCGCAGATTGAGAGAGAGCGGGAGCGGAGGGCGGGGGGCGGGCGGGGGAATTGGGAATTGGGAATTGAGAATTACGAATGAAAGACGGGCGGGCTATTTGAGGCGGGCGCGGAGGGCGGCGACGCGGGCGGCGTGCTTTTCGGCGTCGGGGTGGGCGATTTCGCGCTCGTAGTCGACGCGGACCTGCATCAGCTCGATCGCGCGGGCGAGATCGCCAGCCTTCGCGTATTCGTCGCCCATGTTCCAGCAGGTGAGAGCCTCGCCTTGGCGGTCGCCGATTTCGCGGGCGATGGCCAGGTGCTGCTCGTAGTACTCGATGGCCTTGGGCGGCTGGTCCAAGTCGGCGTGGGCAATGCCGAGGCCGCCCAGGGCGTGGCCTTCGCCGCGACGGTCGCCGATCTCGCGGGCGATCACGAGCCGCTGCTCATAGAACTCGATTGCCCGGCGCGCCTCGCCCAGGGCGGCGTAGGCGAGGCCGAGGTTGCCCAGGGTGTTGCCTTCGGCGCGGCGGTCGGCGGTCTCGCGGGCGATAGCCAGGACCTGCTCGTAGTACGCGATGGCCTTGCTTGGCTCGCCTAGGTCGGCGTGGGCGTTGGCGAGGTTGCCTAGGGCGGCGCCTTCGGCGCGGCGGTTGCCGATCTCGCGGGTGATGGCCAAGTGCTGCTCGTGGTACTCTATGGCCTTGCGGGGGTCGCCCAGATCGGCGTAGGCGGTGCCTAGGCCACCGAGAGCGTCGCCCTCGCTGCGCCGATCGGCGGTCTCGCGGGCGATGTCCAGTTGCTGCTCAAAGTGCTCGATGGCCTTGCGCGGCTCCCCCGAGTCTCTGTGGGCAGCGCCGAGGTTGCCCAGGGCGGCGCCTTCGCCACGCTGATCGCCGAGCTGGCGAGCGGTGGTCAGGGCCTGCTCATAGTGCTGTACGGCCTTGCGCGTCTGGCCGAGGTCGGCGTAGACCAGACCGAGATTGCCCAGCGTTTGGGCCTCGGCACAGTGGTCGCCGACCTCGCGGGCGAGGGCTAGGCTTAGCTCATAGTACTCGATGGCCTTGCGCGTCTGGCCGAGGGCGGCGTAGGCGAGGCCGAGGTTGTTCAGGGGAGTGGCTCCGGCGCGGCGGTCGCCGAGGTCGCGTGCGATGACCAGGGCCTGCTCGTAGTAGTCGATGGCCTTGCGCGTCTCGCCGAGGGCGTGATACGCACCACCGAGGCTGGCCACGGCTGCGCCTTCGGCGCGCCGGTCGCCGGTCTCGCGGGCGATGGCCAGGGCCTGCTCGTGATACGGCGTGGCCTTGCGCAGGTGGCCCAAGTCGCCATAGGCCTTACCGAGGTTGCCCACGTGCGCACCCTCGGCTGCACGGTCCTTTCGCACCCGGGCGGCAGCGAGGGCCATTTGGAGCCAGGTGATTCGTGTCTGCGGGTGGAGGCGTAGGTCCAGGACATACACGCCCGCATTGGGATATGCGCTGGCGAGGCGGGCTGCCCGATCGTCGCCTTGGGAATGTGTTGCGGCCCAGGTCTGTCCGGCGAGGATATTGTGGCGTTCCAGATCGAAGAGCGCGAGGCCAGCCGCGATGCCATCGGCGTCTTTCTTGTACAGCTCCTTCGCGATGCTCAGAATGGCCTCAAAATGGGCCGAGTGGCGACTTTCAGTGGTTTGGCGCTGCGTCGCGGGCAACCGCTCGCGGGCGAATAGGCGCAGGAGGTCGTGGAGGTGGAAGCGGCGGGTCTGGGCGTTCCACTCCAACACGCTGTAGCGGTGGAGCGCGTCGAGCGCGTCCTGGGCGTCATCGGGCTTCATGTCCCAGACCGCCGCGGCTGCGGCGAGGTCGAAATCGGCGGGAAAGACGGCGAGGGCGTACCAGCGCGGGCGCAGGTCGGCAGGGAGCACGGCGTCGCTGGAGGCGAGGGACGCGATGACGGGGTCGAGTTCCTTCAGGCGGCGCTGCTCGTTCTTCAGGCGGGTGATGTAGTCGGCGGGGGTCAGGGTCACGCGCTCGGCGAGGGCGCTGGCGGTGACACGCAGGGCCAGCGGGAGGCAGCCGCAGAGTTGGGCGAGTTCGGCGACGAGGTCGGTAGCGCCAGGCGGCGTTTGCGGCGCTCGACGTCGGCCACGGGGGGCCAGCGCTACCGGTGCGCGACGTCGCCCACGGGGGGGCGACGCTACGTGCGCGGCGGGCGGCGGCGTTACGTCGGCGGCGAGGCGGGGGCAGATGGTCCGCAGCAGGTCGCACGCTTTGTCCGGGGGCAGCGCGTCGAGGTTCTTCGCGTGCAGGCCGGGGAGGATGAAGTGCTGACGCGAGGTGACGAGCAGCACGGACCCATCCGGCGGCGGGCAGAGCGGGCGGAGTTGGTCGGCGTCGGCGGCGTTGTCCATGAGGAGGAGGACGCGTTGGCCGTGCAGGGTCGAGTGGTAGAGCTTGGTGAACTCGGCCACGTCGTCCGGGAGCTTCTCTGCCGGGTGGAAGCGATGGATGATGTAGGCGAGGACTTCCGCCGGCGAAAGTGGCGACGGCGACGTGCCCTTCAGCTCCAGGCAGAGCTGGGCATCCGGGTACGCCTCCTTGACGCGGTCGGCGAGCACATAGGCCAGCTCCGTCTTGCCGATGCCGCCCATGCCCTGGACGCCGGTGATCGTGACGCCTTGCTGGATGTGGGCGAGGAGGTCGTCGATTTCGGGCTGGCGGCCGGTGAAGTCCTTGAGGGGCGGGCGGAGTTGGTGGAGGGGCTGGATGGCGGGCGGGGTCACGCGTTTGACAAGTTCCTTCACATCCCGCTCGATCGCGTTCGCCTTCCGTTCGAGTCGGCGATGGTCCTTGCGCGACCTGCGTTCGTGCCGCTGATGCTCCGCGTGCGATTGCGCGGCCCATCGCTTGAGGTCGTCGGTAACGGAGTCCAGCGTCTGGTTGTGCTGCTGGCACTGCTCGTCGAGCTTGCGGCCGATGGCGTCTAGGATTCGCGCGGTGTCGGCGGTTGCCTTGGCGAGTTCGTCCGCGCGGGCGGTGAGGAGCTTGGCGAGCCTCTTCACTCGTCGCTGAGACACAAGGTCGTGCATGTCGTGTTCGGCGGCGACGGTGTTGATGGCGGTCAGGAGGTCGGTTTGGCCGTCCTGGAGGGCGCGGAGCAGGCGTTTCTCGATTTGCTCGTGGGTCTTCTGCTCGCCGCGGGCGCTGAGGGCGTTGCGGCCGGCGATGAAGAGGGCGGTTCCCGCAACGCAGGCGGAGGCGGCGCCCCACTGTTGGTGTTCCATAGCGCTGGTCGCGAGGTTGGCTCCGAGGGCGGCGCCGAGGTCAGCCCCGCCACGCAGGAGGTTGAGAGCACGCTGTCCGAGCCCCAAGGTCCCCATGGGGGCATTATACGGGATTCTTCGATGGGGCGACGGGCGGGGGGGGGCGGGCAGGGCGCCGCATCCGAGGGGCGCGCGGCGGTGTGGAGAGCTTGCGGGGCCCGTCGCGAAAAACGATGTCCGGTCGTGGCCGCGAGAGGAGGCGTCTGGGCGCGCGAGGCCGACCGGTTGTCGCGGCGTTCGCTCCCTGCCGGTCGCGGCTCGGATCACGGGCGGCGAGTGGCGCGGTGAGCGGGACGGACCGGCCCATGACTGGGCCGGCTCGGTTAAGGGGCGGTGGCGGGCGCTGGCGGCGCGGTGGCGTCGCTTGCGCATGGGCCGTCGGACGGCGGTGGGCTTAGGTGCGTTTCGGCCGGCACGCCGCGATTCCCAACAAGGCGAGCGAGATGGCCGCGGCCGGTTCGGGGGTGGGCGTGACGGAGACGTCGTCCAAGGCGAAGAACATTGGATCTTGCCGCATACCAAACGACACAGAGCTCGTGCCGGCAGCGCCCGTCACGATGAAGTCGTACCTTGCGTAATCGAAGGGCCCGACATTGAAGAGTGCAGAAGCGAGTATCTCAGCGCCGTTCCAGGCCGCGTAAAAATCGTTGTTGTAGATGTGACCTTGGGCATCGGAGATATTCGCCACCCAATAGGTCAGTTCGTACTGCTGGCCAGCGGTTGTGGGGAAGGACTGGGAAGAAAGCAAACCGTCGGCTCCATACGGACCGAGCGTCGCGGCACAGCTCCCGCTGTGAGCATAGACGCCGGTATTGTCCACGCCGTACGTGCCGCCCAGGGCGGAGTGAGCGACAGTCCAGCCCGTGAAGTCGCCGGCTTCGAAGCCGCCGTTGGCGACGAGATTGACGGCGTAAGCGGACGGTCTTGGTCCGGCCAGTACGAGAAACGCGGCCACCGCGAGAGCGAGAGTTGATTGCACGCGCAGGGCAGGTTGTCCGAGCCCGATGAGCTTGATCATGATGTCCTGACCTCCAGCACGGAACGGCGAAACGACCGGCGCGGGGAATATTCGTGTGCTTGCTTTTCCAAGCTCGCGCGGAGAACGTCCACGAGCGCTCGCGCCGTGGGTCTCTGTTTTTTCTATCCCCGCGTAAGCCGCAAAATCAAGTTTCCGAGTGCGAAAAGCCCGACGATCGGGCCGGGTCTATCGCCGGTGCCAATGCCGCAACGAGGCGGTCGAGGCCCCGTGGGCAAGGACTTACGCGCGTTGAGGATGACGACGGCGCCGGGTTCGATCGCCGCGCAGGGAACGATGGTGCGGGGTGTTGGCGTCCGGCAATGGGGATTCGCCGGTAACCCGCTCGCTTGCGCTCGGGGCTCGGATTCGCGCTCGCGGGCGCGGCTCGGCCGGAGCCTCGCCCTCCCTCGCGGACGAGGAGACGCTGCGCTAGCGCCGCGATTTCGCTTTCTTGGCGGGTTTCTTCGCCGGCGTGGCGGCCTTCTTCGGCTTGGCCTTGGATGACGACTTCGCAGCGGCGGGTTGCAGGCCGCGGCTGGCGTCTTCGATCACCACCTGCGCGGCGGCGAGGCGGGCGATGGGGACGCGGTAGGGGGAGCAGCTCACGTAGTTCATGCCGACGCGGTGGCAGAATTTGACGCTGTCGGGGTCGCCGCCGTGCTCGCCGCAGATGCCGATCTTGAGCTTCGGGTTGGTCCAGCGGGCCTGGTCGATGGCCATTTTGACGAGCTTGCCGACGCCGGGCTGGTCGAGGGACTGGAAGGGGTCGTCCTTGAAGATGGCGTACTTGCTGGCGTTGACGTAGTCGGGGAGGAAGCGGCCGGCGTCGTCGCGGGAGAGGCCCATCGTCATCTGCGTGAGGTCGTTGGTGCCGNNTTTCGATCATGGTGCCGACCAGGTAGTCGAGCTTGACGCGGGCTTCCTTGAGGACGGCGTCGGCGACGGCGCGCGTGCGGTCGGTGAGGATGCGGAGCTCTTTGGCGTCGATGGTGAGCGGGATCATGATCTCGGGGCTGACCTTGCCGCCCTTCTTCTTGACGGCGACGGCGGCCTCCATGATCGCGCGGACCTGCATGTCGAGGATCTCGGGGAAGGTGATGCAGAGGCGGCAGCCGCGGTGGCCGAGCATCGGGTTCGCTTCGTGGAGCTGCTCGGAGCGGCGGAGGATGTCGTCCGCGGGGATGCCGGTGGCGCGCGAGAGGTCGTCGGCCTGTTCCTGCGTCTTGGGGACGAATTCGTGGAGCGGCGGGTCGATGAGGCGGATGGTGACCGGTTTGCCGTTCATGGCCTCGAAGATGCCGATGAAGTCGTCGCGCTGGAAGGGGAGGAGCTTGTCGAGGGCCCGTTTACGGTGCTCGACGTTGTCGGCGACGATCATTTCCTGGATGGCGAGCTGGCGCTCGCGCGTCGCGAAGAACATGTGCTCGGTGCGGCAGAGGCCGATGCCCTCGGCGCCCATTTCGATGGCCTTCGCGGCGTCCTCGGGCGTGTCGGCATTGGTGCGGACGCCGAGGCGGCGGCGTTTGTCCGCCCAACCCATGAGGGTGTAGAACTCCGCGGGCGGCTGGGGGCGCTGGAGCTCGAGCTGGCCGTTGTAGACGACGCCGGCGGAGCCATCGAGGGTGAGGAAATCGCCCTGGCGGATGACGGTGCCGTTGACCTTCATCGACTTGTCTTCGTAGTCGATGACGAGGACGTCGCAGCCGACGATGCAGCACTTGCCCCAGCCGCGGGCGACAACGGCGGCGTGCGAGGTCTTGCCGCCGGTCTGGGTGAGGATGCCCTTGGCGGCCTGCATGCCACCGACGTCCTCGGGGCTGGTCTCTTTACGGACGAGGATGACGGGCTCCTCGCGCTGCTCGGCCTCTTCGGCTTCCTTGGCGGTGAACATGACGCGGCCGCAGGCGGCGCCGGGGACGGCGTTGATGCCTTCGCAGAGCTTCTTCTGGTCGAGCTCGGCGCGGGCGACCTTGGGGCTGATGACGGGGTAGAAGAGGCGCTCGATGTCCTCGCGCACGATGCGCACGATGGCCTGGTCGGTGGTGATGACGGGTTTGGCGGCGGCGGCGACGTATTTCTGCGGGAGGAAGCCGGCTTTGAAGAGGCGCTGGGCTTCGGCGGGGGTCATGAGCGGCTTGGTGGCCTGCTCGACGGCGATGCGGAAGGCGGCGGCGGGCGTGCGCTTGCCGGTGCGGCACTGGAGCATGTAGAGCTTGCCGCGCTCGTACGTGAATTCGAGGTCCTGCATCTCGCCGTAGTTGATTTCGAGGATGGCCCGCATGGCGCAGAGCTGGTCGTAGATCGCGGGCATTTTGTGGGCGAGGTCGCCGAGCTTGATGGGCGTGCGGATGCCGGCGACGACGTCTTCGCCCTGGGCGTTGATGAGCATGTCGCCGTAGAAGACGTTCTCGCCGCTGCTGGGGTCGCGGGTGAAGCAGACGCCGGTGCCGCTGTCGTCGCCCATGTTGCCGAAGACCATTTGCTGGACGTTGACGGCGGTGCCTTTGAGGTCGGTGATTTTCTCGACGCGGCGGTAGGTGACGGCCTTGTCGGCGTTCCAGGAGCCAAAGACGGCGTTGACGGCGCCGACGAGTTGCTCCCAGGGGTCTTGCGGGAAGTCGCGGCCGGTTTGCTCGCGGAAGAACTGCTTGAATTCGCCGCAGAGTTCCTTGAGGGCGTCGGCGGAGAGCTCGTGGTCGAACTTGACGCCGGCGTGCTGCTTGAGGTGGTGCAGCTTGTCTTCGAGGATGTCTTTGGGGAGGCCGACGGCGGTGGTGGAGTACATCTGGAGGAAGCGGCGGTAGGCGTCCCAGGCGAAGCGCGGGTTGCCGGTGGCGGCGGCGAGGCCCGCGACGGATTTGTCGTTGAGGCCGAGGTTGAGGATGGTCTCCATCATGCCGGGCATGGAGCGGGCGGCGCCGCTGCGGACGGAGACGAGCAGCGGGTTCTGCGGGTCGCCGAGCTTCTTGCCGACGGATTTCTCGAGCTTGGCGAGTTGCTGGCGGATTTCGGTGTCGAGGCCCTTGGGCCATTGCTTGCCGTGGGCATCGTAGTATTCGCAGGCGTCGACGGTGATGGTGAAGCCGGCGGGGACGGGGAGGCCGATGTTGGTCATCTCGGCAAGGCCGGCGCCTTTGCCGCCGAGGGTCTTGCGGTCGGAGCCCTTGCCCTCGGCCTTGCCGCTGCCGAAGAAGTAGACGTATTTCTGTTTAGCTGGCATGTGTCGATCCTTCAGTTAGTTGTGTCGTGCCTGCTGTCTCATCGGTTTATCCGAACGCCGGAGGCCAGCGTGGAGCGCGCTCCGGCCGGGTTCGTCGGCGCGGACGGCCGGGGGGCCGCGGGTGCGTCGCGGGCACGCAAGTTGAGCGTGACGCACCGTCGGCTTGGCCGGACGACGAAGGGGGAATCATAGGGCAGAATGGCGGGGATACCAAGCGGGAGGGGCGCGCGGGGCGGGGCGAGGGAAGCGGGGCGTAGACGTGGCGTAAGTGGTTTGTGGGGCGGCGGTTAGGGTTGCGGGCGGCGGGTGGCTTTGTGGGGCGGCGGCGAGCGGGTATGATGGGGGTTAGCCTCGATCAGTTCTGCTTTTGGGACGGCTCCGAGTTATGGCGGGCGACAACACGCTAACGCGATATGACGAGGAGCGCGACGCCCGCATCGGGCGGATCGTTGACGACTTCGTGAGTCGGCGGGCGCGCGGGGAGCGCGTCAGCGAATCTGCGCTGCTCGCGCAGCACGCGGACATAGCGGACGAATTACGGGAGCACCTCGAGTTGCTGCGGGACCTGCGACCGGCGGCGAGCAAGATCGAGGAGCTGGTCGCACAGGGGATGCTCGCTGCGAGCGCTGACCCGCGGTACCGGGCGGAGCTGGGGCCGTACAAGGTGCTCGACTTTGTGGGGCGTGGCGGGATGGGGATTGTGCTGAAGGCACACGATGAGAGCCTGGACCGCGTCGTCGCGCTGAAGATCTTGCGGCCGGAGCTGGCGGAGGACGAGGCGGCGCTGGTGCGGTTCGAAAGGGAGGCGAAGACGGCGGCGGCGTTGCAGCATCCGAACATCGTTACCGTCTACGGCGTCGGCCACGAGTGCGGCGTGCGGTTCATTGCGATGGAGTACGTGGATGGGCCGAGTTTGGCGGAGGTGGTTCGAGAGCAGTCAGCTTTCAGCTATCAGCCATCAGCCGGAATGCGAGAACTGCCAGCTCGCAGCTCGCAGCTCTCAGCCGGCGCGTCCCGGGCGGCGCCCACGGAGACGCCGGACCGCGCTTCCCAGCGCGCGTCCCTGCCTTCGCACCTTCCGACAGCGCTGATTCGGCACATCTTCCGCGAGCTACTGTCGGGGCTGGATGCGGCGCATCGGGCGGGGTTGATCCATCGGGATATCAAGTCCTCAAACATTCTGCTGGAGGCGAGCCGTCAGCCGTCAGCCATCAGCCTTCAGCCGGACGAGTCCGGCGGCGCTGACGTGGCGGAGAGCCAAGAGCTGAGAGCTGATGGCCTGCTCGTGAAGCTGGCCGACTTTGGGTTGGCGCGGATGCGGTCGTCGCAGACGCAACTCACGCTGCCGGCGTCGGTGCTGGGGACGCCGGAGTATATGAGCCCCGAGCAAGCGCGGGGCGAGGCGGACATTGACGAGCGGACCGATTTGTATTCGGCGGGCGTGGTGTTGTACGAGATGCTGACGGGGCGGACGCCGTTCCGGTGCGACACGCCGACGGCGACGATTCATCAGATTTTGAACGAGGAGCCGCACGACCCACGGAAGTTCGACAAGAGCATCGATCCGGTGCTCGCGAGTTTGGCGCTGCGGCTGATGGCGAAGCGGCGGGAGGAGCGCCTGGCATCGGCGGGCGAAGCGCTCAAAGCGCTGGAGGCCGGTGCGCGCGTACGGCGGCCCCGTACGGTGCAGCCAGGTTTCCGGCGCGTTGCGCTCGCCGTGGTCCTGGTGGGCGCGCTGGGCGCCGGGGCGTGGTGGCTGAGCCGAATTGGGCGCGCCGGCGAGGGCCTCACGGAGGTCAGGACGGTCGAATACAAGGACGGGGGGCGAACGAGGTATGCGCTCGAAGGTCGCTACGGCAACAGGGCGGACTGGGAGCGATTGAACTGGGTCTTGCCCAACTATAGGGGCGAAATCCGCGCGGCAACGCTGGCCGACCTGGATGGCACGGGCGACCACAAGGTGCTCGTGGCGGGCCTCATGCAGCCGCTGGGCGAGAACGACGTGGCCCTGGTTGCGTTTAACGCCGACCGCACTGAGCGCTGGCGATGCTCGTTGACGCCGAACCCGAACGAGCTCTGGCCGAACTGCGTTCGAAAAGACCCTTGGCTCTGTGACCGGGTCGTCGCAAAGGACCTGGATGGCAAGCCCGTGGCGGAGTTGGTCGCGGTAGCTCGCACCAACTCATGTGAGTATCCTGCCCGCATATCCGTCGTGGATGCGGCCAGCGGCGGCATCCGGTCCACGTTCTGGCACATGGGCCTCATCGTCGACGTGTGCGTGATAGGCAACTTCTTCGACGACGGGCGGCCCGCGCTCGTCGCCTGGGGCACGAACAACAAGCTGGACGGCTTCGACGACGACCAGCGCCCGGGTTTCGAAAGCCGCCGAGACGGCGACGACCCCCCGCGCACGGAGTGGGACTACGTGCCCATGCTCGTGATCCTGGACCCCGCTGCGGCCAAGATGGAGGGGCTTGGGCCGCCGCGCACGCGCCGGTTGGATTGGCTCGTTGGGGACGACGCGCCGCCGGCCAGACCGTACGCGTACGCTTTCCTGGACATGGCTCATGACGAGCTCCAGGGGAGGCGCCGGCCGGGTTCTGATGTTCGCGACAGAGTCGAACCTCAGGACGCCGCGACGATCGACACAATCTTCGTACTGGCTGAGGGAGAGCGAAGTACGGAAAGTGCGTGGTTGAACGTGATGGTGGATCGTGGACCGGTGGGTGCGCGGGGGAAACACGGGGGGGCACACCTGAAGCTGGACCGGTCTCTCAACATAACCAACGTGATGAGGGCCCCCGGCGAACCCGCGAGCGAGGACTGGTGGAGCGAGCACTGGCACGTCATCATCCGCGAGGGGGAGTACCTCCCCGACGCGGCCCCGTAGGGCGCATCAGCGTCCCCCGTCCATGAGGGGGACGGGGGACGCATACGTGATCGGCGCTTCCAGTGCTTTCGGTGGGCCGCAGGACCCGAGCGCGGCGATGAACGGGCTGATGTCGGCGTAACCGGCAATGCCCTCGCAGTTCAGGTTGCCGTAGAAGACCCTCAAGTCGAGGCTGTGCTTGTCGCCTGCGGCGACCGGCGCGAAGTCCGTGTTCGGCGAGGGTATGCCGCATTGGCCAGAGGTGTCCTTAGCCTCGACGTCTAAGAAACGTCAGCGCGCCCAGGGCAAGTAGAGTTGCTGCGCCGGGTTCGGGAATGGTCTGGACGAGGACGTCGTCAAACCGGGCCTCCTCAGTCCAGATGCTCCCGAGCCCGACGCCGCCGCTCAGAATAGGGTTGGGGTCCGTCCAGTCGAGAAGCCATATGCCATTCACGGCAACCCGAATGCGCGGCCCCTGCGCCTGGATGTCGACATGCCACGGTGCGGCAGGTATGCAGCCCGGAACCGCAGCAGCGAGCACTAGATCCTCTCCCAGCACTCCTGCATCGCGATAGAGAACCAGGGCGTTCGGGTACCCACTCTGATCGTCTCCGTGAAAATCTAGCCTGTAGCCAAGCGTCAGCAGGCCGCTCGCACCGGTGCGAGGTCTTGAACCGTTCGTTCGGATGTAGGCCAACGCCATTTGGACCGACGTCACGGGATCCGCGATGAAGGAGAACTCATAGTCGGTCCACGATTGGTCGCCGTCGTGAGTGACCGCTACCGCATCGAGCGGAGGATCCCATACCGGCTTGCGGCAATGCAGCCACCCATCAGACACCCACTGATTCGGTAGGACGCTGACCCATTCGGGAGATAACGGACCGTCGAAGTGATCCTCGAAGAGCGTTGCCGCTGTAGCGGCACCGGCGCACAGGGCCACAAGGGCTGCTGCGCAGATGGCATGACTCCACTTCGTTGTGTTGAACATTGATCTTCCTCCTTCATCGCACCTGCTGCCGGGCCCAGGAACGTCCAGGGCCGCTGTGACGTTGGCTCCATCTCAACGCTTGGTCGGACGCCCTCGAACCCCGGGCCGAGACTCTTTCGAGGTCGTTCGCCGCCATTCCCACGATGCGCCCCGGACCGTCCGGGCTGCATCCACCGTCTACCCCACGAACGCCGTCCGCGGCGGGGTTTGGCAGGAAAGTTGGGGAAAAAAGGGACGAAGGGACGGAGGCACCGAGGCACGCAGGCAGGGAGGGGCGGAGTGCGGGGCCCCGGGAAGCGAGATTGGGGTGCAAGCCCCCTCGTCGCTGGCACGGCGAGCGGCGCCCCCGGTCCCCGGAGGCGCCGCTCGTCGGCCCGTAGTATGCTCTGGTGACGGTGGCCACCCAGCGCGTCACGCCAGCAGTTTCTACTTGGTGACCGTGAATTTGACCACGCTCGTGCTGAAGGTGTCGACCACCATCGACTTTGGCCTCATCCACGACGGGAGCGGGCACATGTTCCACGGCGTGACCTTGACTTCCCACCACAGATCCCCGGTCCCAACGAGTTTGGCCTGGACCTTCTTGACATAAACGGTGGCGTTGAAGGTCACGCTCGTTGTGTTCATTTGCACGTCGCGATTGAGAGTCGCAATCGTCGTGTTCCCCCAGAGGTCCGCCCAGCACCTCGACTTCAGCTTCACCTCGACGGTCGCCGGCCACCCGTTCAGGCCCGGCGTGCTGACGGTGAGCGGACAATCGTAGGACTGACCGCCCTTAACGGCCGAAGGCAAGGTGCCGGTGGCGCTGTCGTTGAACTTGGCGCCAGTGCCCTTGGTCGTGCCGGCCTCGCTGGGGGCCGCCGCGGCCAGGAGGCACAGAAAAACGCACGTCAGGGGTCCTTTCACGGTAGTCATGGTTTCTCCTTTGCTTTGCTCTGTGGGGACGCCGGTGGCGTCGCCTCCGGCGGACGAACCATGGAACGCCGACCGGAACCACCCCGTGTGGTCTCGCTGTCAGCTCAAGCCAACGAACGCCGTCGGCGGTGGGATTTGGCAGGAAAGTTGAGAGAAAAAGGGACGAAGGCACGGAGGGACGGAGACACGCAGGCACGGAGGGAGGGCGGGAAACGGCGGCTGGGCGGGGCGGATTCGGCTACGGGCGACGAACGCGCACGCGCGCCGGCTCGACGATGGCCAGGCAACCCACGAGCGCGGCGAGATCCTGCCGGCCGACGAACGCCTCCACGAACCGGTTGACCTCCAACGGACCGAGGGTGGCAGGGCGAAACAGGACTATGCCGGCGTGAGAGCCGGGCGGGTACGCCAACACGTTCGCGAAGTCGAGGTCGAGCGTCAGGAGCATACGCCCTTCTGCTTTTGCGGCGGCCGCGATCTCCGCGTCAGGCCGCGAGAGCAAGCCCTCGTCCGCCGCCGTCGTAACATCGTGGTTCAGCCCCGCCAGAGGCGCCTTGAGGTAGCGCGAGAGGTTCTCGTCCAGCTTGAGCTTCATCCGGCCAGCTTCCAGGTGTTCTCCTGGGCCAGCGCGGCGGCATACGCGAGGGCAGCCCGAATGTCGTCGAGCGTTAGTTGCGGGTAATGGTCAATCACTTGTTCTGGGCTCAGCCCTTCGGCCAGGCCGTCCAGGATGATGGCAATGTAGATGCGCGTGCTGCGGACACACGGCTTGCCCCCGCAGACGTTGGGATCGACGGTGATGCGCTGCACAAGATCGGCGTTGGGCACGACACACCTCCTTTGCGGTGGTGCCGCCGGCGCTGGTCAAACTCGCGGTTTCTCGATAGACAGTATACCGCGCCCGCCGGGCGGGGTCGCCGGGCGACCGGGGCCGGAATCTGGACGTGCGGGGCCGGGACGCGGGTCCGGTTCGAGCCGGCGTTTCCGCACGACGGGGTGGTCGGGGACGAGGCTGAGGCTGGCCCGGCTCCGACCTACGTCGCCCACGGGGGGGCGACGCTACAAGTGGGTGAGATAGCGCGTGATGGAGACCATGCGCTCGCGGAGGGACTTGAGGCCGCGGTGGCAGAGGGTGTAGACCGCGGTCTCGGTCTTGCCGAGGCGCTGGGCGATCTCGGCGACCGGGACGTCTTCCAGGAAGCGCAGGCGGACGACGGCACGCTGGTCGTCGTTGAGGCGTGCGAGGCATGACAGGAGCGCGGCGACGGCCTCCGCACGGCCTACACGGCGGCTGGGGGTGCTGTCGCGGCCGGCGAGACGGTTCAGGAGGTTCGGGCAGGAATCACTCAGGTTGGGCACATCGCGCGCCTGGCGAGCCACGTCGCGTTTTTGACGCCGGAGGGCGCGCTCCAGGTCGCGGAGCTGGTTGAGGGCGATGGTTTCGAGCCATTTGTAGAAGCTGGCGGGCGAGTCGAAGTGCGGCGCGGGTTGGGGATCGGGGGCCGGCCCGTCGCTGCCGCTTGGGCTCTGACGGGGGGCGGACAGGGCGCGGAAGGCGGCGACATAGGCTTGTTGGAGCACGTCGTCGGGGTCGATGCGGCTGCGGAGCGCAGCGTCAACGTGGGTTTCGACCGCGTGGTGCAGGATGGGGTGGTAGTGGACGATGAGTTGCTGCAGGGCGTCGGCGTCGCCGGCCAGCACACGCGCTACCCGTTCGGTGCGTTGTTGTTCGTCCATTGGCCCACCGAATCCAACGTCCGACACGGGGGTCGGACGCGACATCACACGATGACGCGGCTACTTCGCGCCGCCGAAGCCGCCGGTGGCGAGCTTGACCACCGCGATGATGATGACGATGATCGGGATCGCGACGACGACCCAGCCGAGGATCAGGCCGACGAGGGCGCGACGGCGACCTTGCCAGTTGCCAATCTCAGTCCGGGCCCGGCGGCGGGCGCCGTAGCCAGACACGATCGCCAGGATGGCCAGCACGACCCCGACCAGCATCCCCAGGCTGGCGATGCCGCTGCCGATGATCACGGGCATCGGCGGCATCTTGGGGTGCATGGGGTCCATGGCCTCGGGCTTGTAGCCGTAGATCTTTTGGAGTGCGACCTGGGCAGCATAGCCCAGCACCCAGAGCGCGGCTGCGACCAGTCCGCATACGATGGCCGGCATGGCGCCGCGGACGATGCGCGGAGGCAGGGCAGACGCGGCGATGGGGGTTTCCTGTTGCGCGGCGGCGACCTCGACGGGCGGGGCGCCTGCGACATCGAGAGGCGGGGGCGCCGCGGCGTCGAGGGGCGCGGCGGGCTCGACGGACGGCAACTTGCGCGGCGGGGCATGGCCGCGTTCGGCGACGATGTCCTTGGTCGGGCGGTCGGAGAGGATCTTGCCGTCGCGCATCTGGACGATCCGGCGGGCCTGCTGAGCGATCTCCGCTTCGTGGGTGACCATGATGACGGTGACGCCCTGCTCGTTGAGGCCGCGGAAGATCTCCATGATCTGCTCGCCGGTGCGAGTATCGAGGTTTCCGGTGGGCTCGTCGGCGAGGACGAGGAGGGGGTCGTTGACGATGGCGCGGGCGATGGCGACGCGTTGGCGTTCGCCGCCGGAGAGCTCGTTGGGCTGGTGGGCGGCGCGGCTGGCGAGGCCGACGCGCTCGAGGGCGCGGAAGGCGGGCGCCTTGGTGTTGGTCTTGCGGGCGTAGAAGAGGGGGACGCCCACGTTTTCCCAGGCGGTCACGCGGTTAATGAGGTTGAAGGTCTGGAAGACGAAGCCGATGCGCAGGTTGCGTGTGACGGCGAGCTCGCTGTCGGAGAGGCCGCTGACGTCGCGGCCGTCGAGGCGATAGACGCCTGCGGTGGGGCGGTCGAGGCAGCCGAGCAGGTGCATGATGGTGCTTTTGCCGCTGCCGGAGGCGCCGGTGATGGCGACGAACTCGCCGCGTTCGATGTCGAGGTCGACGCCGTCGAGGGCGCGGACGACGGAGTCGCCCATCTGGTACAGCTTGGTCAGTGCTCGGACTTCGATCAGGGGCACGCGGGGGCGCTCCGTGGGCGGCTAGTCGTGCTGCATCTCGGCCGCGGTCTGCGGCAACTTGGTGTAGATCTCGTCGCCCTCTTTGAGGTGGCCCTCGCCGAGGACAGCGACCAGTTCGGTATGCTCGCCGTCGCTGATGCCGAAGCGGCAGGGGACGAACTTCTTGCCGAACTTCTCATCCGCGCCGGACTCGGGCGGGCGTTTGACCCAGACGCCGCGCTGCTCCTCGAAGGTCTTGACGGATTCGGCGGGGACGCAGAGGACGCCGACGGCGCTTTCGACGGTGAACTCGACCTGGGCCTGGGCGCCGAGGGGGAGCATGTGGCGTTGGGGGTCGGTGATTTCGACGTGGACGTCGAACTGGATGATAGAGGAGCCGACGTTGAGCTTGCCCTGGGGCTCGACCCGCTCGATGCGGCCCTCGAAGGACTTGTCGGGGAAGGCGTCCACGGTGATGCGGACCGTTCCGCTGCGTTTGGCCAGTTGCTCGGCGTCCTGGCGAGCGACCTCGCGCAGCTCGGGCATGTCGGGCAGAGCGTCGATGGGCGAGATGTTGAGCACGCGGCCATAGTCGGCCTCGTCGAGCTTGGCGATGACTTTCTTCTGCGAGACGTCGGCCAGCATCATCAGCGCGGTGCCGCCCATGATGCTGGCGGTGCCGGACTGCACCAACATGCCAGGTTGGACCGAGACCTTGGTGACGATGGCGTCGAGCGAGGCGAGGACGCTGGTTTTGCGGAGGCGCGAGTCTTCGTCCTCGAGCGCCTTGCGGGTCGCCTCGACGGTGGCCTGTTGCGACGCGACGACCGTAGCGGCGTCGTCCTTGGAGAGCTCGGCGCTGCGGATCGCAATCCGCGCGGATTCCTGCTGGGACACGTTCATCCGGTACTGCGCCCGCGTGTCGTGCACCTGCTGCTCGCTGTAGATGTCCACCTTGCCGGCTTTGAGCGCGTCCTCGATTTTCTTCAGCTCGAACGCGACGACCTCGCCCTGGGCCGTGATCTCCTCCAGGTGGGCCTTGGCTGCGTCGATCCCCACCGCGGCGCGCTCGACGGCCACCTCGGCCTGGTCGAGCATGGCCTTCGAGCGGTCGAATTCGGCCTTGGCGCGGTCGCGCAGGCGCTGCTCGTCCTCGGGGTTGATGATGGCGATCGCGTCACCCTTGTGCACATAAGTCCCTTCGACGACGGGCAGCTCCTGGATGATGCCGGAGGCCTCCGGCTTGACCTCGACTTCCTGCGCGGGGTGGATCAGGCCCGAGGCCGTGATCGGCACCTTGATGTCGCCACGGATGACCTTGCCGAACTTCGGCTCGGCCCAGGGGGGGGTGAATGTCTGCCGCCGGGCGAAATACCAGATCACGACCACGAGCAGCACGACACCCAGCAGAATGAGCCATTTTTTCACGGCCGGCACCTCGAAACGGACTCTCTCCACACCGCGCCCGCCTGCGGCCCGGGCGGGGCGCGTCCACCGGCGAATTCCGTCGACCGGCGGGACTATTTCCCCTGGAACGGCACGAACGGCAAGCCAAACGCCTGGGCTACCGGCTGGTTCGTAATCTTGCCATGCGCCATGTTCACGCCGGCGGCCAGGCCGGCGTCCGCAGCACAGGCTTGCTCATAGCCCAGGTTGGCCAGCTTTAACAGGTACGGGATCGTCGCGTTCGTCAGACCGAACGTGCTGGTGCGGCCCACGGCGCCCGGCATGTTCGCCACGCCGTAGTGCACGACGCCGTCGACGACGTACGTCGGCTCCTTGTGCGTGGTCGGACGCGTGGTCTCGCAGCAGCCGCCCTGGTCGACGCCGACGTCGACGATCACTGAACCGGGCTGCATCAGCTTGAGATACTCGCGGCGGACGAGCATCGGGCAGCGGGCGCCGGGAATCAGGACGGCGCCGATCACCAGGTCGGCGGTGCGCAGATGCCGGCGGATGGCCTCGTCGGTGCTGAAGACGGTCTTGACGTTCGGCGGCATGACCTCGTCGAGATAACGGAGGCGGTAGAGGTCGACGTCCATGATGGTGACGGACGCGCCGGCGCCGGCCGCGAGGCGGGCGGCGCAGGTGCCGACGATTCCGCCGCCGAGCACGAGGACGTTGGCGGGCTCGACGCCGGGGATGCCGCCGAGCAGGATTCCGCGGCCCTCCATGGGTTTTTCGAGGAACTTGGCCCCCTCCTGGATGCTCATCTTGCCGGCCACCTCGCTCATGGGCGCCAGCAGGGGCAGGCGGCCCTGCTTGTCGAAGATGGTCTCATAGGCGATGGCGACGCAGCCCGAATCGCGGACGCCGTCGGTCAGCTCGCGGGCGGCGGCGAAATGGAAGTACGTGAAAACCACGTGGTTGGACTTGATCCGCTTGATCTCGTCGGCGAGCGGCTCCTTCACCTTGCAGATCAGGTCGGCACGTTGCCAGACCTCGGCGGCCGACGCGACCAACTCGGCCCCATACGTCTGATAGTCGTCGTCCGAGATGCCCGAGCCGACCCCGGCCCCGCGCTCGATCAGCACCCGGTGGCCGCCGCGTTTAAGCTGCTCGACGCCCGCGGGCACGACCGCGACGCGATACTCGTAGGGCTTTATCTCCTTCGGTACGCCGATGATCATCCGCTATCTCCTGGAACGGGGCGAATCGGCCGATATCCACGACGACACGGTGGATTACCGCCGAGAGCCTGGGAGATTAAGGATGCGCGGATTCCTTTGCAAGCCGGGCCGGATCGGGCGTCGGTTTGCGAGGGGCGCCGTGCCGCTTGTGGCAGGCGTATTAGCGGTCCTACCGGCCTGTCGATTCTTGTCGCCTACACGCACCATCGCGCTCGCCGATCTGGAAGCCGCCCCGGCGCAGCGCCCCACGGGCGCGCGGCACGTGGTCGTATCCGATGCGCAGGGGCTCCGGGCGCTGTGCAAGCCGCTCGGTCCGCGGCTCGGGCTGATTGAGGTGCGCTCGGCGGAGCAGTGGCGGGCGCTTGAGGACGCTGCCCCGCAGATCGGGGCCTGTCCGGACCTTCGCCGCGGCACGGTGGTCGGGATCGTGGCGTGGGTCGGCACGCCGCTGAACGGCGGCTGGCCGGTCGAGTTCGACGCGGTTCAAGTCCACGAGGGCGGGGGGCTGTTGAAAGCGAAGTTCAAAGGGGGAACGTATCTGCCGGACGGGACGGCCCGGCTGGAAACCGGATATGTGCCGGGGCTGCACGCGGTCCTGGTCGTCGACGTCAACGGCACGCCCTTCTACGTCGGCCGGGCTGACTAGCACGCGGGCCGCGGCTCGGCAGGAGCCTCGCCCTCCCGACTGGCGCCGGGCCTTTTCAAAAACCGCCCCCAAGAGGACGACTGGCCGGGGCAAATCGGGCGGCGCAGCGTGCGATCCAGAGCGTCAATTCCGGCGGTTGCCCTGCGAGAGGCGTTCCCACTCCACGCGGACCAGGTGCAGGCCGTGGACGCAGAACTCGAACTGCTCGCTGAGCTGGAGGAGCACGTTCGCGGGCGGCTCGTCGCCGTCGCCGGTCAGTTCGCCGGCGATGCCGTACGAGCGTTTGCCCTGGGCGACATAGGGCTCGAGCAGGTCCACGCCGCCCCGATGTCCGGCGCGCAGGTTCTCCGGGTACACGCCGGTCCAAAACAGCGTGACATCGCCGACGTACTTGTTGATGAAGCGGCGGCGGCGTGTCTCGGGGACGGCGGGCCCGAGGTTGGCTTCGGCCTCGAGTCGCGAAAGGTCGCGGATGACGTCGCCGCTGGCCGTGCGGAGGGGATAGATGCGGTCGACGTGGACGAAGTCGGCGAGCAGGTCGCCGAGGTAGTCCGTCAGGTGGGGGTCGCAGATCCCGATCTCGACCTGGAAGACCTGCTCGACCAAGCCGTTGAAGAGCTTGCGTAACGGGTGTCCGGGTCCGGTCAATGACGTCATTTCATGGCCGCCGATGCGTGGTGGCGTGCTCGCCGCCCGCGAACCACCGTCGATCTATTCTAGGCGGGTCGCCGGTGTCGCTCCGCGGGCGCGAACCCTGCGCTCGGCGCTCCTCCATTCGGGAATCGGCCAGAGGCCGGTGGGAGTTTATGCAATGCGCGGCGGGTTCCTATGCGCGCGGGCGGGGGCGGCGGGGGAGGATGGGAGAGCCCTCGGGGCGTCCGAAAATCATGCGACCGGCGGAGGTTTGGAGCACGCTGGTAACGGTGAGCGTGACCTCCTCGTTGAGCTTCTCGCGCGTGTTCTCGGCGACGACCATGGTGCCGTCTTCGAGGTAGCCGACGCCCTGGCCCATCTCTTCACCCGGCTTGATGATGCGGACGGTGAGCATCTCGCCGGGCATGACGACGGGTTTGAGGGCGTTGGCGAGGTCGTTGATATTGATCACGTCGACGCCGCGGATCTGGGCGATTTTGTTGAGGTTGTAGTCGTTGGTGACGACGCGGCCGTCGAGTTTTTTGCCGAGGGCAACGAGCTTCTGGTCGACGTCGCCGGCCTCGTCGACGCTGGGGAGGCGTGTGTCGGCGATGCGGATGTCGACCTTGTCGTTGGTCTGGAGCTTGTTGAGCATGTCGAGGCCGCGGCGGCCGCGGTTGCGTTTGAGCTTGTCAGCGCTGTCGGCGATGGTCTGGAGCTCCTGGAGGACGAAGCGGGGAATGAAGATGGGCGAGTCGATGATGCGGGTCTCGCAGATGTCGGCGATGCGGCCGTCGATGATGACGGAGGTGTCGAGGATCAGAGGCCGGGCGCCGCGCGTCTGGCGGGCGAACTCGACGTAGGGGACCACGAAGCGGATGTCGTCCTTGCTTTGGAGGATGAAGCTGATGGCGACGTAGCAGGAGACGATGCCGAGCATCAGCTTGATCGCGCCGATGATCGGGGCGATGTCTTTGTAGCCCGGCTCGGATTTGGAGACGTTTCCGAAGACCTGGACCATCATGTCGACGACGAAGGTGAGGCCGTAGGCGAAGACCATGCCCACGACCAGGCCGAAGAACGCGCCGGACAGGGCGGCGAGGGACTTGCGGGTCAGGAACAGGTCCACGCCGACCAGGACGACGCCGAACACGGCGGCGGCGGTCACGAGCATGTAGCCGCGGGGGCCAAAGCTCTCGGTATCGGAGGCGATCGCCATGAATGACACGGCGACAAGCAACAGGACAAACAGGCAGCGTAGGAACCAGAGGACCATGGGTGCTTCCTTGAATGATATAAGGTCGATGAACCCTTGAGGCGATGAACCATCCGCCGGCCGGTGGAACCGGGCGCGGCCGGCGAGTTATGACCTCGGAACGCTTATACCGAGACGCAGAACGGCTATTGTAGCGGGGCCGGCGACGGGCTCAAGGTGGGGAGCCGCGGGGAGGGTGGGATTTGACGCGCCTCGCCATCTCCGTCAGAATCCGGGATTCGTGGGCTGGTTGAGGAGATGCGACGATGGACGCGGCGACGGCACGTGAGACCAACCGCATGCAGAAGCTGCTCGTCGGAGCGGTGCTGGTGCTGTGCGGCGGCGTGCCCGGCTGTGAGCTGCTGGGCGGGAACCGGCAGTCGACGGGTCAGGCCCCGCCGGTATCGCCGATGCAGCACCCGGTGCTGGAAGGAATCCCGCTGCCGGCCGGGTTCCAGATCGTCGACGAGCGCAGCATGGCCCGGAAGGCCGGCGCGACGCGGATCGGCCAGTGCGAGTTTCTCGGCGGTGCGATGCCCGACGACGTGGCGCGCTTTTACGAGAAGTACATGCCGACGGCCAAGTTCACGCTCAAGGAGAAGGGTTTCAACAACGGCGAATACGCCCTGCGTTTCGAGAGCGACAACGAGGTTTGCAACGTACGCGTGCGTCCCGCCAAGGGAAAAGCGGCGCTCGTCATCGACGTCGGACCGCTGCTGAAAGGGGCCGGCGAGGCGAGACCGCCCGGCTACCAGCCGTAACCAGGCAACGCCGCACAGGTGGATGGATGAAAGCCGACGAACGACATCAACTGAAACAGAACGAGTTGGCCGAGGCGCTGGCGCAATTGCGGGACTGGAACAGCCCGACGACACGGTACACGCTACTCGTGCTCGCGCTGGTGGCGATCGCGTTTGGGGCCTGGCGGGTCTGGGCCTATCACCAGCGGCACACGCTTGAACAGGGCTGGCAGCGGCTGGGGACCATCGAGATGACGCTGAGCGGCAAGGACCAAGCGGCCGCCGCCGGCGCGGCGAGCGAGCTGCGCGCCCTGATTCAGGAGACGTCGGACCCGGGACTGCAAGGCTACGCGCGGCTGCGCTTGGCGCGCGAACGTGTCCAGGAGGCCTTCAGCAAGCCCGAGGAGCGCCAAGCCGCGTTCGCCGAGGCAGTGCAGATACTCGAGCAGATCATCCACGGACCGAATACGCCGGCGTCGCTGGAGGCCGCGGCGTCGTTTGCCCTAGGGAGCACGCACGAATGCCTGGCGACGGTGGAACCGGCGTCGCGCCAGAGTCAGCTGGACAAGGCCGCCGAGTTGTATCAGAAGATCACACAGGAGCCGCGCTTCAAGGGGACGCCCTACCCGACACTGGCTGCGGAGCGGCTCAAGACGATGGCGACGTTGTTGAAGACGGCGATCGCGTTTACGGCGGGGCCGGCGCCAGCGGGGGAATCAGTCGGGATGCCGATGCCGGGCGCGCAGAAGATGACGCCCGAGCAGATTCAGGCCTTTCTGAACCAGCGGCAGTCGGGCACGCCCGCGCCCGGACCCGTGGGGCCGCCGCCGCCGCCGCCCACGGAGCCACCGGGCCAGCCGAGCCCCCCGCCCGGCGACCCACCGGCCGAAGAGCCGAAGCCGGAGGCTCCCCCGCCAGCGCCCAGCCAGTCACCGTGAGGCCCGACGACGAGGACATCCTCGAGCGGCCGATTCCGATTGACGAGGATCAGGCGGAGCGCGTGCGGTTGCGCATCCGGCGGAAGCTGCCGGGGCGGCGGCTGGACAAGTACCTGCACGGGCGGTTCCCGCGTCTGTCGCGCACGACGATTCAGCGGCTAATCAAGCAGGGGGCGGTGACGGTGAACGGGGCGACGACCAAGTCGAGCTATGAGATGAACGGCGGGGACGTGGTCGAGCTGGTGATCCCGCCGCCGGAGCCGCGGGAGGTGATTCCGCAGGCGATGGCGCTGGACATCGTGTACGAAGACGATCACATGCTGGCGTTGAACAAGCCGGCGGGGATCATCTGCCACCCGGCGCACGGGGACCAGACCGAGACGCTGGTCAACGGGCTGGTGCATTACGCGAATGAGCTCAGCCACGGCGAGGACCCGTTTCGCCCGGGGATCGTGCACCGACTGGACAAGAACACGACCGGGATCATGCTGGTAGCGAAGACGGATGAGGCGCACTGGCGGCTTTCGCTCCAGTTCGAACGGCGGACGACGCAGAAGACATACCTGGCGATCGTGCAGGGCAGCCCGCACCTCGACGGGGACACGATCGACAAGCCGATCGGCGTTCATCCGGTCGTGCGCGAGAAATTCGCGGTCATGGTGCGCGAGAACAAGATCGACCTCGCCAAGAACGCGGTCACATCCTACGAGGTGGCGGAGCGGTACCGCGGCTACGCGCTGGTCAAGCTGATGCCGAAGACGGGGCGCACGCACCAGTTGCGGGTGCACATGTCGTACATCGGGCACCCGATCGCGGGCGACACGATGTACGGCGGGCGGGCGCTGAGCGAGTTCGACATCCTCGGGACGGGGTCGGTGGAGCCGATCTTCGCGCACCAGGCGCTGCACGCGTGGAAGATCCAGTTCCGGCACCCGATTCTGGAGCAGACGATGGAGCTGGAGGCGCCGTTTCCGCCGCCGTTCAAGCGGGCGGTGAATCTGCTGAGGAGTCAAACGCGTGCCTGAGCAGCGTATGCGGGCGGTGCGGCTCGTCGTCTTCGTCTTTGTGGCCCTGACTGGGGCTGCGGCCCGCGGCGGCGCGCAAGGCGTCGCGGAGCGGCTGGATGCCCTGCTGGCGCGACTGCCGCAGGCGAATGCGGTGGGTCTGGTCGTCGCGGATGCGGAAAGCGGTACGGTCCTGTATGAGCACCAAGCCGATACGCCGCTGAAGCCGGCGAGCGTGCAAAAGCTGTTCGTCACGGCGGCGGCGCTAGAGCGCCTGGGGCCGGGTTTCGAGTACCAGACGCGCGTGTACCTACAGGGCACCGAGCTGTGGGTGGTCGGAGCGGGCGATCCAGCCATCGGCGACGAGCGGATTGCGGACCGGCACAACCAGAATCCTGACCACGCGTTCGACGAGTGGGCGGCGGCGGTGCGAGCCCGCGGGGTGACGAGCCTGAGCGGGATCGTGCTCGACGACAGCGTGTTCGACGAGCAGTGGGTGCACCCCGATTGGCCGGACGGACAGGCCGACACGTGGTACCAGGCCCCGGTCGGCGGGCTGAACCTGAACGATAATTGCGTGGACGTCACGCTGGCGGTGCGCGGCGGGCGGATTGAGGCGAAATCGCAGCCCGAGCTGCCCGCGGACTTCCTGCGGAACGACCTGAAGCTCGCAAAGCGTCAGCACCCGGTGCTGCGACGCCGGGCCAGCGGCGACGGCCTCGAGCTGACCGGTACGGCGGCCAAAGGCGGCGCGCTGAGTCCCGTCTGCGTGCGGCGGCCAAGCGCGTTCTTCGGCGCGGCGCTGAAAGAAGCATTCGAGAAACGCGGCATCCAGGTGCAGGGAAGCGTCGCGTGTCGGCGACTGCCGGCCGACGCACTGGCGCGAGCCACGCTGGTGGCGACGTATCGCACGCCGCTGCCGGATGTGCTCTGGCGAGCGAACAGGTTCAGCCAGAACCTCTTTGCGGAGTGTCTGCTGAAATCGCTGGGGGTGTATGGTGCGGACGGGCGGGCGACGGGCGACGCGGGGGGAAGTTGGGACAGCGGGCGGGCGGTGCTTCTGGAGACGTTAGGGCGGATGGGCGTCGATATGTCGGGGGCAGCCATCCGCGACGGCAGCGGGCTGAGTCACCGGAACCGCGTGACGGCGGCGCAGATCACGCGGCTGCTCGTGCTCATGCACCGGCACCGCCACGCGGACGTGTTTCTGGCGAGCCTGGCGGAGGCCGGAGAACTCGGCTCGATGCGGCATCGGTATTCTGATCCGGCGCTCCGCGGCCGACTGCGCGGTAAGACCGGCTCGATCGAGGGCGTGCGTGGGTTGGCGGGGTACCTGACGCGGCCCGACGGCACGGTGCTGGCGTTTGCGCTGTTGATGAACACGGAGGCCGGGGCGGATTTGCCGGTGCAGGCGTGCCGGGCGATGCTCGAGGGGGGCGGCGCGCGATAGGCGTCGCCAGCCAGACATTTTGGACTTTAGATTTTGGATTCTGGATTTGGGGTGAACACACACCGGGCGGGATATTCGCGCGCTACGCGGGTTCTTTGGTGGTCTACGGCCGACACGGGGGTCGGCCGCTGCATTCACGGGGGCGACCGCTACATCTGCGGGGTTGGCCGCTACAGGGCAGCGACGGTTGCGGCGGTGACGCGGGCGACGACGTCGTCCCAGCTCCCGGGCGGACGGGCACCGGCCGCGCGCGCGTGTCCGCCGCCGCCGAAGCTGCGGGCGAGCGCGGCCACGTCGAACGCCGACTTGCTCGCGTCGAGCGCCGCCTTGCTGCGGAAATTGACGCGTACCCGCCCGTCCGGCTCCTCGGTGAACAGGATCGTCGCCTCGACGCAGCCCAGACGCGAGGGCTCGTTCACGAGGTCCTCGGTCATCGTCGAATCCGCACCCGCCGCGGCAAAATCCGCCTGCCGCAGCGTCAGCACCGCGAGGCGGTCGCCGGCCAGCAGCTTCAGCGACTGCAACAGGCGGGCCGTCAGCCGCAGGCGGGCGGGGGCTTCCTGCTCGTAGACCGCCCGATAGATGGTGTTCGGCACCGCTCCGGCGTTGGCCAATTCCGTTGCGATACGCAGCACGCGCGCGTCCGTGTTCGAGTACCGGAACCACCCGCAATCCGTGGCCAGCCCGATGAACAGGGCGTTCGCCAGCGGCGGATTGAGCGGCACGCCGAGCGCGCCCATCAGCTCGGTCAGGACAAGGCACACGGCGCCGGCGGACTCGTCCAGGAGCCGCAGGTCGCCGGGGCGCGTCGCGATCGGGTCGGGCTTTGCGTGGTGGTCGACGACGAGCGTGCGCGGCGCGCGCGGCAAGAAATCGGCGATCGGCTCGAGTTGGGCGGACGCGCAGGTATCGACGATCACGAGCGCATCGCACTCGGCCTCGAGGGCGGCCCGTTCCTGATCCCAACGGCGCCACGGCACCAGGTCGCGCAGCAACCAGTTGTAGCGCGCGGGGAATGTCTCGAAGAGCGTCGGACGCGGGTCGAGCCCGCGGGTGCGGAGCGCGAGCGTCACGGCGGCCACGGCGCCGAGCGCGTCACCGTCAGGCCGCTGGTGCGTGACGAGCAGCGGGCGCCGGCAGTGTTCCAGCCAGGCGCCGACGTTGTGGTATTCGAGTGGGTCGACCATGATGGGCAGATTGTAGGCGCTGCGGGCCCGCGCGGCAGCGCCGTGGAGGATGAATGGCACAACTGGCACAGCTTCTGGATGGCGAGCGCTACCGGCCCTGCGAGTGGGACCTGCGGGCGGATGCCGCCGGTCGCGAGTACTGGGTCGCGCTCTTCCGCTGGCACCTGGAGGAGGTCGTGCTGCCGTTGATTCGGCCGGCGGGGACGGAAGTGGACGGCGGCCGGTCCGCGGCCTTTCGTGCCGAATACCACGCGGCGCTCGACGACATCAGCAGCCACCCGGAGCAATATGAGCGGCTGGACATCCTGCTGTTCACCGAGGTGCGCGAAGGACTGCTCGCCCGGCACGGGTTCACGGACCCCTTCGAGGAGATCAAACAGCAGGCAAATGAAGCGGCGCTGCGACTTCTGCCGGGCGTGTTGGCCGAGCTGCACGCGGCGACGCCGGCGGATCGTCGCGCGCTGCTGGCGGCGGGGCTGCTGGCGGGCAACATCTTCGACCTGGGGGCGCGGGCGACGATCGACCGGCATCGGGAGGGGAACAGCGCGTTTCACGCGACGCGTGCGACCTTGCCGCCGCGGCCGTGGTTGCGGGACGACCTGGACGCGTGGTGGCGGCGTTGGGAGACGCAGCCCTCCTACCGGCACGCGGTCTTCTTCGTGGACAACGCGGGCGGCGACATCGTGCTGGGCTGCGTGCCGCTGGCGCGCTGGATGGTGGCGCACGGGACCCGCGTGACGCTGGCGGCGAATTCGCGGCCGGCGCTGAACGACATCACGGCGGCGGAGCTGGGTCCGCTGCTGGAGCGATGCGGCGCGGTCGACCGGTTGCTGGCGGAGGCCGTGCGCGACGGCCGGCTGCGGGTGGCCGCCACCGGCAGCACCGCCCCGTTGATCGACCTGACACGACTGTCAGCCGACTTCGTCGCGGCGACGCGCGACGCCGACCTGCTGATGCTGCACGGGATGGGGCGGGCAATCGAGAGCAATTTCCACGTGCGTTTCGGCTGCGACACGCTGTGGAGCGCGGTCATCAAGGACGAGGCGGTCGCGCGGCGGGCGGGCGGCAAGCTGTTCGACTGTGTTTTCCGCTTCGAGGCCGCGGCGGGGTGACGTGGATGGGCTTAGTGAGGCTGGTTTGCCTGCGCGACCATCCGCGCGAGGGCGGCGCGGACGCGCTTGTTCAGCGGCAGGGCGTAGCCGCGGCATTCGCCGGTGTCCGTCGAGTCGGACGTCGCCACGTTGAGCCCGATGAGACGGCCGGCGGCATCCAGCAGCGGCCCACCGCTGAAACCGGGCTCGAGGCGGACCGTGCTCTCGATCAGGTAGGCATAATCGCGGCGGCGCGCGGGGTCGAGTTGATCTTGGAGAGAAGCGGCGTCGTTCGTGACAACGCCCGAACGCGCGCAGTGGGTCGTGCCGGCAGCCGGACGGCCGAGGGCGATGACCGGCGTTCCCGGCGAGGCGTATGCGTCGGAGAAAGCGATCGCCGGCAGGTCGGCGCCGGTGACGCGCAACAGGGCCAGGTCGAAAGCGCGATCGGTGACGACGCGCTCGACCGGTCGCCATGAGCCGTCCGGCAGGCAGACGGCGATCTCGAGCGCGTCGTGAACGACGTGCTCGTCGGTGAGAATCAGGCCCGCGCCGATGGTGACGCCGGTGCCGCCGGATCGCCAGGACGTGGGGCGGGCGGTAGCCGGCGGATTGTCGGCCTGGGTCTGCGCGGGGAACGTGGTGCGGATGTGCACGACGGAGGCGGACGCCTGTTGCGCGGCATGTTGCAGGATGCCGGGTGCCGCTGCGGGGCCTGGCGCGGCGCAGCCCGCGAGGAGTATAGTTGCTCCGAGCAGGCCACACAGACAGCGTCCCATAGCGCAAGCTCCTCCGTTGGAGCACGACAACTCCTGACACAAGAACTGTAGGCTTGGTTTTGCGCGGGGGCGCGGAAGGGACGGGGTAAGCGGCGAAGCTCACTCGGGCGGGCCGAATGTTTCGTTCGGGTGGCGATAAAGGCGCAGCCGCGGATCGGGGTCGTGTCGCCTCTCTGCGCGGCGAAGACACGCTGTGGCCGCAGTTATCGGCTCAAGCAGGCTAGAGCACGCGGCCGATCGGCAAGAGCGCCTCGAGCGCGGCCGGCACCACGGAGGTGACGAGGTCGATGATGCCCGACATGATCGAATCGCGGAGCGTCGTGGAGCAACTCACGGCGAGCGTGGGGACCAGGCACGTCGTGAGGGTCAGCCACTTCCATTTTGCCGACGTCTTCATGGGCAAACCTCCGGTCGGACCGATCAAAGGGTCACGTGCCGTCGCATACCGGCGATAAGGGCCGCGCGGCCGCTTCCGCCATGGGAGCACAGTATCCACGGGCAGTGCGGAGTTGGCTATAGCCGCGGGAAGAGCAGGATACGCGGGTACTGTGCGGATGGGCTCCACTCAGGCCACCTCGCCGTTCGCAAGGCGAGGCGCCAGCAGGTCGCGCAGGGCGCCGTCGAGGTTTGGATGCCGAAACGCGTAGCCGGTGTCCAGCAAAACGGCCGGCTTGGCGCGTGCGCTGGCGAGAAGCGCTTCGTCCGCCAACCGCCCCAGCGCCAGGCGCAGCAGCGTAGCCGGCACGCGCAGCACCGCCGGGCGGTGCAGGACACGTCCGAGCGTACGCGCGAATTCGCGGTTCGTCACGGGCGTCGGGGCCACGACGTTGACCGGGCCCGCGATTCGCTCGTCCCGCAAGGCATGCTGCACGGCCCCCACCACATCGGCGAGCGAAATCCAACTGAGGTATTGCCGCCCGCTGCCGACCGGGCCGCCGAGACCGAGTCGAAAGGGCAGCAGCAGGCGGGCGAGCATTCCGCCGGTCGGCGCAAGCACCACGCCAAACCGCAGGTGCACGACGCGCGCCCCGAGTTTCTCGCGCGCTTTGCCCGCTACGGCTTCCCAGGCCTGACAGACATCGGGTAGGAAGCCGTGACCGGGGTCGCTCTGCTCCGTGAGCCAGTCGTCGCCGCGATCGCCGTAGATGCCGACGGCGGAGGCACACAAGAATGCGTTCGGCGGGGTTCGCAGTCGGGTCAACGAGTCCACGAGGGCGGAAGTGGCGTCGATGCGGCTGCCGCGGATGGCGTCCATGCGCCGGCGGGACCAGCGGCCGGCGGCGATGTTTTCGCCGGCGAGGTGCACGAGGGCGACGATGCCCTCCAGGCGTTGCGGCTGAATGACGCCACGTTCCGGGCTCCATTCGGCCTCGTCTGGCCCGCTGGGCGTCCGCCGGACGAGGGATATGACCGAATAGCCGGCCTGCGCGAGCGCGGCGCGCAGCGCGCCGCCAATCAAGCCGCTGGCGCCGGTCAAGGCGACGGTACTTTGGGCCGCGGTCATGGCTGGGCCTCGGTTACGCGGCGCTGGGCGACCGAGCTGGACGGGACGTGGCGCACGCGGAACGAGCGCGGCGGATCGTCGCGGGCAGTGCAGTACAACCAGCCGCCGGCGCTCAACTCGCGGGACTCGGCGTAGAAGCCGCGGTCATAGGGGCCGGCGGAGGGCGAGGTCTCGAGCAACTTCCGCCAGGTCTGGCCCTGGTCGTCGGAAGCGAGCAGCGCGGCGCGCTCGCCGCCGAATTTGCGGGACGACATCGTGCCGGCATAGATCTGCTGGCCCGCGGCGACGCCAAACCAGACAAACTGCGAGTCGCCGAAGACGGTTTCGATGGCGCCGTCGGTGCGGCGGACGCGGAAGACGCGGCCGGATTGGTCGTCGCTGCACCAAATGACGTAGTCGTCGGTGAAGGCGACGTCGGTGTCGCCCTGCCGGGGGCCGCGGGCGAGGTCGTGGAACGTCGCGCCGCGGTCGTCGGAATAGGCCTCGCCGCGGGTGAGGTGCCGGGGCCAGCGACCGTCGCCGAACGCGATGTAGAGGCGCTGCCCGGCGGAGTCCCAGCGGACCGTGTGGACGTGGTCATTGGTCGGATCGCGGAAGATCTCGTTCCACGAGGCGCCGTCGTCGGTGCTCTTGTAGAGCGTGGCGACGTGCCGGGGATCCTTGGTGTAGCTTCCGGCGTAGAGATTGCCTTCGTCGTCCTCATCCATTCGCCAAATGGGCACGTCCAGGCTGGCGGCCCAGGTGGCATTGTCGGTCGTGCGGTACAACGAATGGCGGTCGGCGGAGGCGAAGACAGTGCCGTGCGTGGAGGCGAATAGCAGGCGCGGGCCGCCGTCCAGCGGCGAGCCAAGGCTGACGCGGGGCCCGTTGGGATCGTCATCGGCGACGCGGAGGACCTCGCCGGTAGTCAAGCCCCAATACACGTCCTGGCCGCGCGCATACGAGGCGGACAGGACCACGGGCAACTCTTCGAGCTCGTACTCGGCGGCGTCCACCGGCCAGGCGTCGAACAGCGGCCAGGGCGGAGTGCACGCGGGCAGCAGCGCGGCCGCCGCCAGCCACGGAAGAAGCCGGACGCGCGGGAGCCGTCTTTCGGACGCGCGTCGCGCGGCTATAATCGAACCCGGTTTTCTCGCAAGGCGGATACACCCGGTGCGCTTCACGCGAATCTCACTAGCGACGAAATACCGGATTCTCTTCGGCCTGGCCGTGGTGCTGATTATCGGCGCCGCGTTGGCGGTGCCGCTGTATACGATGGAAATCCTAGTGCTCCAGCAGCCGTTTCGCGAGGCGCAGAGCGTCGCGGACAGCTACTTCCGGCTGGTGCTCGCGAACCCGGAGGCGGCGGCAGGCGTGCACGGCGGAGCGTTCGGACTGGTGCCGGAGCCGCTGCCGGAGCAACCCCAGTTCATTCCGCTGGAGCCGGACCCCAACGGCCCGACGACGCGCCCGCACGATCGCCGAGACGAGCCGTTCGTGCGTGAGGCACTGGCCGCCTTCCGGGAGCGTCCGAGCAAGGACTTCTTCTACCGGAACCAGTCGGATACGACGGGGCGGCGGTTCGAGTATGCGCACGCGGTGCGGGTCGGGCGACGGTGCCTCAACTGCCACGACGAGGGGCGGAGCGCGCAGCCGTTTCGTGAGAACCAGTTGGCCGGGATCATCGCCGTGGCGCTGCCCGCCGGGCAGAGCGGACAGTACTCGCTGCTCAACCGGGTGGTGGTCGTCGCGGCGGGCGTACTGGCGGGAATCCTGGCGATTCTGGTGTTCTACTTGATCACGACGCGCTTCATTCTGTCGCCGATCCACGAGCTGCGCTCGGTGGCGTTGCGCGTGGCGGACGGCGACCTGACGGTGCGCTCAACGATCCGGACGGGCGACGAGTTCGAGCAACTCGCGGTGAACATCAACACGATGCTGGAGCGGCTGCGCGAGTCGCAGGAGGAGCTGAAGAAGGCGAACCGCCTGCTGGACGAGAAGCTGGGCCAGATCGCCGAGACGAACGTGGCGCTGTTCGAGGCCAACCGGCTCAAGAGCGAGTTTCTGGCGAACGTCTCGCACGAGCTGCGCACGCCGCTGACGAGCATCATCGGCTTTGCCGAGTTGCTGCGGGAGAGCCCGCCGGGCGGGGTGGAGGCGCGGACGCTGCGGTACGCGGAGAACATACTGATTTCTGGCCGGATTCTGCTGGAGATCATCAACGATCTGCTGGACCTGGCGAAGATCGAGGCGAACCGGGTCGAACTGCACATCGAGCCGGTGGCGGTGCAGGAAGTGTGCAGCACGCTGGCGGACTTCATGCGGCCGCTGGCGGACAAGCGGCAGGTGCGGATCGACGTGCAGGCGGACGGCGAGCTGCCGGTGCTGTCCACGGACCGCGGGCGGCTGCGGCAGGTGCTGTTCAACCTGCTGTCGAACGCGATCAAGTTCACGCCCGAGGGAGGGCAGGTTTGGCTGCACGCGGAGCGGCTGGACGGGGAGCACGTGCGCGTGGCGGTGCGCGACACGGGGCCCGGGATTGCGGCGGAGCACCAGCAGATCATCTTCGAGAAGTTCCGGCAGATCGATCAGTCGGCGACGCGGGAACACCACGGCACGGGGCTGGGGCTGGCGATCGCGAAGGACCTGACCTACCTGCTGGGGGGCGAGATCGGGGTGGCGAGCGAGGTCGGGCAGGGGGCGACGTTCTGGATCACGCTGCCGGTCGCGGCGCCGGAGCGTCGCGAACGGCCGCTGATTTCGCTGGTGTAGCGGGGCGCTAGATTTTGCGGTGGGCGGTGCGCGCTACGGCGCTGCCGTCGGGGAGGGGCACGATCTCGTAATCGCCGAAGAGGCTGGGCGACTCCTTTTGGAGCACGCGCAGGATCTGGATGGCGACTTTGCGGATTTCGGTTTCCGCGTATTCGTTCGCGCGGGCTTCGATGAAGTGCCGCCACGCGCGGGCGTTGGCCGAGACGAAGATGCGCGTCTCGGTGGCGTTCGGCAGGACGCTGCGAGCGGCCTGGCGGGCCAGCTTGCGGCGTTGCGTCGGGTCCGACTCGCGGGCGAATACCTGCAGCAGGCCCTCGACCAGCCGCCCGTACGCCGCGTGGGATTGTCGGACCGCTTCGAGCCAAAGGGCGTGCAGTTCGGGGTTTTCGGCGATGCAGTCGGGCTCGACGAAATCGGCGGCGGACTCGTCGACGTAGCGTTGCGAGAGCTGCGAAAAGGCGAAGCCCGCGCGGTGGCGGACCAGCTCGTGGGTGAACGAGCGCGACACGCCGGCGATGATGAAGTTCCAGACGGCGTGCTCGAGCACGGAGCCGTGGGCGGACTCGATGATGTTGGCGAGGTACGCGGCGCTGGTCTTGCGGCCTTTGCCGAAGGACATGTAGCACAGGCGGCCGGCCAGTTCGCAGAGGCGTTCCGCGCCGACTTCGGAATCGGTGGTCCAGGTCGCGCCGACGTCGCTGAGGAACCGCTCGAGGGCGGCATCGTCGAGCGTTTGCCGGCCGATGAGGTACACGCGCGGCTCGCGGATGATGTTCACGGCGGGGCCTCCTTCGCGGACATTGTAACGCTCGGCCGAAGCGCGGGAACCCGAGCGCGCCGCCGGCCGCTCCCGCGAGGCGGAGAAGACGATTGCCAACGAGTGGCGGGCATGATAGCGTAGCGACGGCCTGTGCATGGGTTCTGCCGCGGCGGAACTGGTGGGAGAAGTCATGTTTAGCCCTGTTACCCGACGATGCCTTGCCTGCGTGGCGACCGTGACCGTGCTCGCGCTGTTGACCGCGTGTGAACGGTCCAGCCCACCCGCTTCCGGGACGGCGGGGCCGAAGAAGGAACTCCGGCCCGCGGACTTCCAGGCGCAAATCGCCGAGTTCGATCGGCGGATCGAGAGCAAGCCCAATGACATCGAGGCCTATGTCGAGCGCGGGGAGGCACGCGGGAGGCTGTCGCGATACGAGCCATCGGATGAAAGTTGGACTTTGTGCCGGGACGCGTGGGACGACTTCCGTAAGGCGCACGAGTTGGCCGGCGGGACCTGGGACTTCCCGGACCTGCTCAAGTCCGTTCGCAGCTCGCAGACAGGGGCACCGCGGCCCGTACCACGGACGACCGGACTGGGTTCCTCGAAGGGCGGCTCCGTCGCAGCGCTGATGAAGGCCTATCGGCTATGCGGGCAGTTCTACCAGTTCGACCTGATGGCCCGTCTCGTCCAACGGGCCGCCCAATTGGACCCCAACCATCCCGAGGTGCGGATGGGGATCATCATGACGCAGGCGCGGATGGACGGAAACTGGAAATAGGCCGCGCAGAAGATGACCGCGATGACCAAGGAAGTCGCGTTGCGGGACTCGAAGGACGTCTGGTTCACCCTGGGCTTCGCCTGTCAGAAAGGCAATGATCTGCCGGGGGCGGAGAAGGCCTACCGGCGTGCGCTCGAGCTGACCGATGAGCCGTATCCGGTCCAGATCAATCTCGCCATCGTGCTGTCGGGAATGGGGCGGGGCGACGAGGCCGCGGCCGTGGCGAAGGAGGCGAGCTCGCGGAACCCGAACGACCTGTTCGCGGCGAACAACTATGGCGCCGACCTTCTTATGAAGGGCCGGTACCAGGAAGCCGTCGCGGTTCTGCGACCGCTGGTGGAGCGGAATCCGGGATTTCCGATGGGGCGGCTGAATCTGGGGCGGGCGTACCTCGGATTGGGGGAGTACGAGCGGGTGATCGAGGCCGTCCGCCAAGTGACAGACTCTATGCCGCAGAACCCGGAGGCGTGGGGCCTGCTGGGCACGGCGTACGGCGGCGCAGGAAGGGCGTCAGATGCCGTGGACGCCTTTCAGAAGGTGACCGACCTGGTTCCCAAGAACGGCACGGCCTGGGCCCAGTACGGCGACGCGCTTTGGAGCGTCCGGCGGGGCGAGGAAGCAGAGCGTGCGTATCGCCGCGCGATCGAGCTGGCACCGAAGGAGCCCGCCGCCTGGAATGGGCTGGGAGGGATGTTCTTCAAACAGGGGCGTACGGCGGAGGCCCGTGAAGCATTCGGGCACGCTGTTGAGCTGGACCCCAACTGGGCGACGGCCCTTCACAACATGGGAGCGCTGGAGCTGCGCGCGCAACAACCAGATCGGGCGGCGGACTGGTTTCGGAAGACGCTGGCGGCCAACCCCGACGACGTAACGGCCGTGTGGGGGTTGTGCCAGGCTCTGCTCGGGAGCGGGCAAAGCGATGAGGCGCTCGCGTTGGCCGAACAGCAGCTCAAGCGTCAGCCGGAGTCGGCGTCGTTGCTTGGCTGTCGGGCCGTCGTCCACGTCGAGCGCGGAGAGCTTCAGCAAGCGGAAGCAGACTACACGAGCGCGCTGGAGCGCGCCGCGGACGGCGAAAGCCGTCGTGGGCGGGCCTACGTGCGGGCCCAGTCGGGTAACACGGACGGTGCGGTGGCCGACTTGCGCCGAGCGATTGAGACGGACCCGAACGACGCGTATGCCGCCCTTTTTCTCTGGGTCGTGGAGAACGGTGCCGGTCACGCCGATGCAGCGGAGTCCGCTGTCCGTGACTTGGAGCAGCGCGCGGATCCGAATGCGTGGTCCACGAAGATCCTGCGCTACTGCGGGGGCAAGCTGACCGCGGACGAGTTGGTGGCCGCCGCGGCCGACGATGGGCAGCACTGCGAGGCGTACTACTACATCGGCGAGCACACGCGCGTGGAAGACGGGGCGGACGCGGCGCGGCCGTGGTTCCAGAAGTGCGTCGATGTCAAGATGGTCGACTACACGGAGCACCGCTTGGCGCAGTGGCGTCTCGCGCAGCAGTAGCGTCACTCGACAACGGCCGTTCCTCGCATGTGTCCCGCCGCGCCGCCGGCTTCCCCACGCACCGGTATCCCCACCGCAGCCGGTCGCTGGTACGCTATGGCGACTATGATCGGCACTCGCACAGCACCAATCCGCGGTCACGGAACACGAACCTGGGCGCTGGCGTTGTGCGTCGGCGGCGCGCTGGCGGCCCTTGCGCCGGCCCGCGCCCAGCCGGAGTTCGTGTATCGGCTCGAAGCCGGGGACCGGCTGCTGTACGAGCGCCGAGCGACGACGCGGCCGCTCGACGGTGGGCCGCCGACGGCGGAGATCGACGACCAGATCGAGCTATGGTGCGTGCAGCAGCGTGAGAAAGAAGCGTTCATGCTCGTCACACTCACACGCACGACGGCGGGGCGCGCCGAACCGGCCCGCGCGGCGGTGCTGTACATCGACGAGGGCGGGCGACGGCGCCTCCCACCGGAGGTGATAACGCACCTCGATCCGGTGGAGCCCGCGCTCGAGCTGCTGCCGGTGCTGCCGGTGGGAGCGCAGGTCGCGGACGCGTGGAACACGCCGCCGGACGTTTACCAGCGGGCCTGGCGTTGCATGAGCCGGGGGCCCGACGCTGGGCAACAGGGTGGCACGCGCGTCGATTTCGAGGTCGAGGATCCGCTGGGCGTGGACGAGGCCTTGGGACAGGTTCGCACCGGGACGTACTGGTTTGACGCGCGGGGCGGCCTGATGACGCGCCTGGAGTCTGAACAGCAGGACGGGCTGAACAGAACATGGACCCACGTCAGCGCGGTCCTGCGCGAGCGCACGCGGCAAACGCCGGAGTGGGCGGCGCGGCGGACGGAGGAGGCCGGGCGGTTCCTGCGCGCGCTGGGCAACGAGGACCGGTTCGTCCAGGAGCTGACCGCGCGGGGGGACCAGTTGCCACGGATTCTGGAGCGGCTCGACCAGTTGTGGGCGACGTTCAAGTCGGACATCGACGTCCGCACGGTGTCGCCCTTCTGGACGCTGGCCGACGCCCACCGGCAAGAGCTGCGGGCCGCGGCCGAGGTGCTCGAGACGCGGGCGGCGCTGGCGCTGCGCTGGCTGAACCGCCGGGCCGTGCCGTGGACGTTGCAGGATGCGGCCGGGCGGACGGTGACCTGTGAGGCCGCGCGGCGGGGCGTCGTCGTCGAGTGCTTCTGGTCGGGGGAGTCGGCGGCCGGGTTGCGGGTGCTGGAGCCGATGCGGCGGCTGCAGGCGGAGCTGTCGACGTCGGCGGTCCGCGTACTCTGCTACAACCTGGACGCCGACTTCGTGCGGGCACGGCAGGTCATCCGGCAGTGCGGCGGCGGGCTGACGCAGTTCCTGGGCGGTGCGCTCGTGGAGGTGGAAACGTTGCCCGAGCTGCCGGTCGTGCGTGTGTTGGATTCCAAGGGCGTGATTCGCGGGGTGTGGGTCGGGCGGCAGCCGGCGTACCCCGCGGCGCGCGAGATGGCGCTGGAGCTGGCCAGACCCCGGCCATAAGAGGGTGCAGCATGTGCCGTTTGTCCGCAATCGTGTTCCTCGTATGCACGGCGATCGTGAGCGGGTGCGCGACACCGTCTTCGCCCCGCGAGAGTCGTCGCAGCGGCCCGGCCAGTCCACTTCCGGTGCCGGCGTCGCAGGCCACGGCCGCCGGGTTGCGGTTCACGCTGGGGACGGGCGAGGAGGTCTTCGTGCCCGAGTCCCTGCCCTGGGGCGCCACGGCCTTCGACCTGGTCGTACATTTCCACGGCGCGCCGGAGGTGGTGCAGCGGGAGTTCGCGGCGGCCGGGCTGCGGGCCGTGCTGGTGACGGTGAACTTTGGCGGGCTGTCCGGCGTTTACGAGAAGCCGTTCAGCGACCCGCAGCGGTTTCGAGCGCTGCTGGACGGCACCCAGTCCGAATTGGAGGCGCGGCGGCGCCTGGCGGAAAACGCGCACCGGCAGGTAGTGTGCGTCTCGTCGTTCAGTGCGGGCTTCGGGGCGGTGCGCGCGTTGCTGAACGTGCCGGAGTTTTTCGCGGCCATCGACGGGCTGTACCTGGCCGACACGGTGTACGCGGGATACGTCGAGCAAGACGGCCAGCGCCGGGTCAACCCGGAGAACATGACCGACTTCCGCCGGTTCGCGGCTGAGGCGGTCGCGGGGCGAAAGACGATGGTCGTGACGCACTCGTATCTGGAGCCGGGCGGCTACGCGGGCACGCACGAGACGGCCGACGACCTGATCGCGTTTGTCGAAGCGCAGCGGCGGGCGGTGAATGAAGCGGGACCAGGCGGGATGCAGATCGTCTCGCGCGTCGACCAAGGCAATTTCTTCGTACGTGGCTGTGCCGGGAAGTCCGGCGAGGACCACATGGCGCATCTGCGGAACATGCGGTTCTGGTATGGGTTGCTGCCGGTCGAGCGCGTCGAGTGAAGCACCGCCGGCGTCCGGTGGCGGCGTACCGACGGCCGAATCGCAGGGAAAAACACACGCGAAACGGCATAGGCGCGGCTGGGGCCGGATGGTACACTGGATATTCTGCTCGATGGTGGAGTTGAGCAGATCGCCTGGGGAATCCCGGCTGCGGCACTTCTCGCGCCCTGAGCGAAGCCGTAGACGAGAAGCAGTGCCAGGCAATCACGTTTCTCGGAGTCAGGAGAAGGGCGATGCGTACAACAGCGGTACTACTCGGCGTGGCGGCGATTCTATTGGTCTCTTTCGGCGGATGTCCCACGAACAGCAGCGGGGACCCCAACGCGTTGGATCAGAACAACGGCGGGGCCAGCGGCCCCAGCGGCGCCACGGGTCCGAGCGGCGCCACCGGCCCCAGCGGCGCGAGCGGGGCCAATCCGACGGCTGCGTACAAGGCCATTGCCGGAAAGTGGACCGGAGATCTGAACTGCACGCTGACGTCGACTCTCAGCAGCTTGCCCGGGGCCCCCACGGTTACGTACGCGAACAGCGTCGCAGACATGTCGTTCAACGATGACGGCACGCCGGCCGGCGTGGAGTTTACCGCCCTCAGCGACGATGTCGCCGCGCACTCGACGATCATCCAGACCGGGCAGACGACGACCACCACGTATCACCCGCCGTCGTCCCCCACGGACAGCACTACGGAGAGCATCACGGTGCGTGAGGCGTATTACCTGCCCGCGCACGCGCACCTGGTTTATGACTACGCGTTTACCGGAACGATGGCGGGTCTGCCCTATCATGGGACCGGCTCACAGACGTACGACTGGGTTCTCGTCGCGGGCGTGCTGTCGTATACCACGACCTGCACCTACGACATCACCGAGACCATTAACGGCCTTAACTTCGTCACGCTGCAGCCGGAACAGCAGGTGATCACCAGCCACCAGGTCACGGAGTGCTCGGCGACGCTGACCAAGCAATAGGCGGGGGCGGCGGTCGAAGGGCACGATCGACGGAGCGCGCGAGACTGTCGAGCCGGCGCAGGCGCGGTATGCTGCGCGTTTGAATTCTGCGCGCACGCGTCCACCCTTTGATCGGAGCTGCTCATGGTCCCTGCTCAGCGCTCGTGGCGACTCGCCGGCCTCATGACCTTGCTCGTCACGGCGGCCCTGCCGGCGTGTGTCACGACGCCGCGGTTCGGCCGGCCGGGCGAGCCGCTAGTGCGGGCCGGCGACGAGATCGTCGTGTGTGGGCAGCTCTTTCACACCGGCACGCCGGTAGTGTTGTGGACCGACCCCGGCGGGTACGACGCATACCGGGCCGAGTGCCGCTTCATCCCCGACCAGGACAAGCCCAGCAAGCCGGTCAGCGACTCTGTGCTCCGGTACAACACGTATCGGCGCCACCTGCCGGACGAGGTCACCGCCGAGATACGCGCGACGGGCTGGAGCCTGCCGCTCTTGCAGCAATACGTCGACCTGTTCGTCATCCACTACGACGTGTGCGGCACGTCGCGGCGGTGCTTCGGAGTCTTGCAGGACCTGCGCGGCCTGAGTGTGCACTTCATGCTGGACGTCGACGGAACCATCTACCAGACGCTCGACCTGAAGGAGCGGGCGTGGCACGCCGGCACCGCGAACGACCGCAGCGTCGGGATCGAGATCGCGAACATCGGCGCGTACCCGGACATGAAGACGCTGGAGGAGTGGTACGGCCTGGACTGCTGTTGCCGCCGCTACGTCACGTTCCCGGCGTCCGTCGACACGGGCAGCATCCGCACGCCGGGCTACGTGGCCCGCCCGGCCCGCGAGGAGGCGGTCACGGGCGAGATCAACGGCCGGGAGCTGCACCAGTACGACCTGACCGACGCCCAGTACGACGCGCTCATCAAGCTGACGGCGACGCTCTGCCGGGTGTTGCCGCGCATCCAGCCGGACTACCCGCGCGACGAAGACGGTGCGCTGCGGACGACGACGCTGACGAAAGAGGAACTTGAAGGCTTCAATGGCCTGGTCGGGCATTTCCACATCACAACCGACAAGGTCGATCCGGGGCCGGCGTTCGACTGGGACCGAGTGATCGCCGGCGTGCGGCGGATTGGGCGGTAGAGCCCGCGCTGTCGAAAAAACGACCATAGGGCTTTGGTCGTATCGCGGCCGAGAAAAGCCGACGGGGGAGGGTGGAAACGGGGGGGACCACAAGCGAACCACCAGGATCGCGTGCAAGTCCGGGGGCGCGTTTTGACTTCCCGCAAAGCGATTGCCTAGTATGAAATGAGGCGCTGGGTGACGTGCGCACGGGAGGGTGCATGGTCACAGAATCCCTCGTGGAGTCTTGGTTCTTGCAAAAGCCCGGGAGGGCTGGAGGAAGCGATGCGCGCTCGTGTGATGCGTTTCTCGGTTTTTGGCGTCCTGCTGTTAGCGACAGTCGCTGCGAACGCTGCGACGATTGGCACTTTCCTGGACCCGTCCGACGGCAATACGCCGGTGTTCACCCAGAGCGGCAACCTCCTTACCGGGGGGTGGACCGAGGCCGGGCTGACCCTCGTGATGCCGTTCACCGGCCACACGTACCAGAATGCGACGTTCCAACTCGTCAATCCGGTTACCGTGATAGCACCGAACAACCTCCCGAGCCTGCTGGGGCCGGGCGACATCAGCTTCCGGGATCCGAACGCCGTGGAGGTGCTGCACATTTCCTTCACGTCCGCCACGCTGGATCTGATAACCTTCGGGGGGACGCAGTTCCTGGCGCGGGACGGGGTCGTGATCAGCGGTCCCGGAATTCCGCCGGAGTCGCAGCTCCGCAACCAGTCGTTTTCTTTCGCCCTGGTGAATCAGGCCGGCGAGCCGCCGAACTTGACGTGGACTGCGGCTTTCACCTGCTCAGCGACAAAAACCCCCGAGCCGGCCACCCTGACGATGCTCGGATGCGGGCTAATCGGGTTGCTGCGCCGGCGTTGAGATAGAAGTCTTCTCTCCTGCGACGAGGAATCCGGGCACGTGGCGCGATCTGCGACGTGCCCGGATTCTTCGTTGCGCGGACGGCGCGGCCGGTCATTCCGTATCGCAGACGAGCCCGTCGTAGGCCAATTCCAGGCCGGGCGGAAGCTCCGCGTTTGTCGCGGCGTGGCCGAGCTCGTGAGCGATGTGCGTGAAGTACGTACGCCGCGCCCCGATGCGCTGCGCCTCCGCCACCGCCTGTTCGAGGTTGAAGTGCGTCGGATGCGGCCGGCGGCGGAGCGCATCGAGCACGAGCACATCCAGATCCGCCAGCAGCGTGCGCGACTCGTCGGGCACGAAGCTGCAATCCGGGCAATAGGCGATGTCGCCGATGCGATAACCGAGTACCGGCGTGGGGCCGTGCTGGTACGGGATGGGCGTCACCCGCCGCCCGAAGAGCATGAAGGGCCCAGTGACCGCTACGGCCCGCAACTGCGGCTTGGCGCTCGGGTAATCCGGGTCGTCGCAGAAGGCGTAGTCGAACATCCGCTGCACCCGGGCGAGGGCGGCCGCGGCGCTATACACGTCGAGCGGCCCACCCAGCACGTGGTTGAAACGCCGGACGTCGTCGAGCCCGGTGACGTGGTCGGCGTGCGCATGGGTGAGCAGGATGGCGTGGACGCGCTGCACGTCTTGCGCCAGGCACTGCAGGCGCAGCTCCGGCGCCGTGTCGATGAGCACGTGGTGGCCGTCGAAGCTGAACAGCGCGCTGGTGCGCGTCCGCCGGTCGCGGGGATCGGCGGAGGTACACACGGGGCAGTCGCAGGCGATCATGGGGATGCCGTGCGAAGTGCCGGAACCCAGGATGGTCAGCCGCAGCGGCACGCGCGCTCCCGCGCGGGGTGTTAGTCAGACGCGTGTTTCTTGAGCTTGTCGTAGAGCGGATCGCTGTGGTCGAGCCAGTTGATTCGCTCCTTCACGTGTCCGTCGGCCGGGTCCAGGTAGGTGAGCCGGACCGATTTCTGCTCGTTGTAGGTGAAGCCGGCGTCGCGCGAGGCCTTGCGGAGAAAGACGGGCTCGTCGATCCGCAGGTCGAGCACGACCGCGCCGGTGGAGAAGTCGATCGGCAGGCGGCGCGGCTTGCCGTCGACATCGGGCTCGTTGGTGCGGATTTCCTTGACGTCGCCGACCGTGTCGCCGACCTGCACGTCGAAGCTCTGCTTGTACCAATGGCCGCCGTACCAAGTGAAAACGACGACCGTCGCGCTCGGCACTTCGCCGGTCTTCTCGTTGAGCACGAAGAAGTGGGTCTTCGGGGCGACGACGACGGGGTCGGCCGGCAACGACCAGTCCCCGACGAGCACGGTTTGCGAGGCCTGGTCTGGGTTACGCAGGGCGGCGCGGCGACCGACGTAGCGGTTCCAGAGCTTGACTCTCATGCGGTAGCGATAGGTCTTGCCGGGCTCGACCGAGTCGTCGTGAAACCAGACGGCCGGGTCGCCATCCGCGCTACTGGGGTCGATCACGAACTTCTCGGCTCCGGGCGTGGAGACCGCCGGCCTGCTGTCGGGCGGCGGCGGGGGCGGCGGCGGGGGGGGCGGCGGCGGGTGCTTCTCCTTTTCCTTCTTGGCCTCGGCCAAGAGCTGCTCAGCCTCCTTCTTTTGGGCCGGATTGACCTTCGAGTCGCTAATGACCTCCTGAGCCAGCTTCTCGACCTGGTCCCAGTCCTTCTTGCGCTTCGCTAACCGCGCGTCGTTCAGCTTCTTCGAGATGGTCGCGGCGACGGGCGGTGGTTTGTCCGGGGGCTTGATCTCCTCTCCCGCAACTGCCGTGTCCAGGCCCGGCAGCGGCGGCAGTGCCCACGCGTCGCCGGCCTCGACCGGGTAGAATTCCGGCTGCATCAGCGGCCTCTGGGAAGCCTTGATCAGCTCCAGGGTTTGCTCGAGGGTCGTCTGGTTCAGCACGTCGCCCGTGCGCTCGTCCAGCACCGGCGCGGGCGCATCCACGCGCGGCATTGCGAGGCTGGGCTCGACATCCTGCCAGTCGGAGAACTGGCCGTTGGGCAGCAGCACCTGCCGTTGCACATCGACGCCCAACACGAATACGCGGGCGCGGTAGCCGACGTACCCGGCGCTGGTCATCTCCCGCTTCTGGGCTTCCCTTGGGAAATACGCGCCGACGGTCACCCAGGAGCGCTCGGTCGCGGCCTCGTCGGGGGGCTTGGTGACCGCCGGGTCCCTAGTATCCCCCGGCAAACGGAGCACAGCCTGCTGCCGGCGGACCATGCTGATCCCGGTGCGCGCGACGGGGGTCGTCGGGCTGAGCACCTTCACCAGCTCGACCTTCTCTTCCGGTTTCTCGTCTTTGTCGACCAACGGCGGCGTGGGGATGTCAAACTCGGTGGCCACGCGGAGAGTCTTGGGCAGCGCCGGCCCGCCGTTGGGATCGGGCGCGAAGAGCCCGCCCTCGAACTGGTCGGTCAGGGCTTTCTTGAAGGTCGGGACCGGTTTCGCAGGTTCCTTGATGTTCTTGATCGCGTTCTGCAGCCCCTGGGCCTTGTTGGCGATGGCCTCGTCGAGCGCGCCGGGCCCGAGCTTCTCGCCCGAGTACGCGATCGTGTGGGCCCCGGTCAGGAAATAGACCGTGACGCCGATCGCCAGCGCCACGACCAGCCCGAGCACGATCTTCTCGATATGCAGCTCGACGAAGCTCAGCGATCCTTTCGCGGCCATTGTCGGTCCTCCAAGGCAGACCCCAGCGCAGCGCGCGGCGGGTCAGGGGCGCGCGCTCGATCCGCTCAGCTCACGCAGGACTCCCGCCGGCATCATTTCCTTATATGCCTTGCGCGCCATGTAGCCTTCGAAGTTCATGGTGGCCAGGACGAGCGGGGCACTGCCGTAGAAGTACACGCCCTCGCCGCCTCCGGGCGGGAGGGCGTCGTACTGGATACTGGTCAACTGGTAGAAGTTCTCGCGCGTGATGCGGTCCACCAGCCGCAGCACGTCGCGCTGGTCAATGACGGCGGCCAGGCCGAAGCTGATCACGTCGAAGTTCTCGTCGCCCTTCCGGCCGGTGAACGAAGGACGGTAATCGGGGCTGCGATACCTGGTCGGGGCGGCGCCGCTGCTCGTGCCGGTGGCCGCCGCCGCGTTGAAACGCACCAACTGGCCGGCGGCGCCGGTGTACCCGAACACGCGGATCTCGAGCAGGCGCTTCACGGGCATGAACTCGACGTGGCGGTCCTTCTCCGGGAGCTGCTCGGCCGCCTCGTCGTCGAGCTTGCGGATCGCATTGACCACGTCCTGTTGCACCCACAGGGTGACCTGCGCCTCCCACATCTCCTCGGCCGTGGGCACGCGCTGCAGTTGCCCAATCGGACTGATATGGAAGCAGGAATGCTGGGCGGTCATCTCGGCGTACATGCGGATGTTGCGGGCCTTGCGGATTGAGGCGCGCAGCTCGGCTTCAGAGCCTTTGCCCGCGCCGGACGCCTCCGGGGACAGCGGCGTCCCCGGCGCGGCACCGGGCGGCGGCGACGGCAGCGCGGTCGAGCCGACGGCCGGCGCTTCGTCGGGCGCTTTCCGCTCGTCGTCGCGGCGCCTGGCCTCCTGCATCCGCTCGGCTTCGTCCTGGACCTCCTCGGGCGTCGGGGGACCGCCGGCCAGCAGGGCCCGGGGCAGCTCGTAGAGCTTGTCCTCATACAGCTCCTGGAAGTTGTATGCGACCTGATCTGAGGCGGGGACCGGGAACACGCCGGTGCGGAGCGGCTCNNCCTCGCGCACCGTCGAGTTATACTCCTCCTCAAACTTCTTCCCGCGCTCGACCTCGGCGTCGATCGCCTCCTGGTTCTTGGGACTGCTCTTGAGCGAGTCGATTTCCGACGCCTCGCTGACGCGCCGGTTCATTTCCTCGACGACGTTCTTGCGCGTCATGCCCAGACTGAGCAGGCCGATGGCCAGCAGCCCGACCAGCCCACACGCCAGCAAGATCCAATGCGCTTTCAGGAATTGCATTGTCGGTCTCCTACGCTCGGGCGGCCACGGTGCCGCCGCGTCGTGTCGGCTACTTCTTGACTTCCGGCGGCGCCGGCGGCATGTCACCCAGGCGGACCTTGAAGGTGAAGCTCACACGCCAGTCGGACTGGGCATCCTCCTCCGTCACCGGATCCACGGTGCGGGCCGTCTGGCCCGGCGTGCCGGCCGGCGCGCCCGCGACCGGGACGGCCGGGAGAACCTTGCCGCCGCCTTGCTCGAAGTACGAGCGAATCGTGGGTTCGCTGATAAACCGGCGTGAGCGGTCCTTGGGGTCATCGGCCGGGAGGTAGAAGCCGAGTCCGGTTTCCGTGAGCTTCTTTCGCAGGTTGCCGAAGTAGTCTTCGAGCCAGCGGCTGACCTCCGAGCGGATGGTGCCGTAGAGCAGCCGCCCCTCGATCCGGACCACAAAGCCGGGGTCCTTCGTGGGCGTCGCGCCAGCGTCCCCCCCCCCCNNACCCCCATCGGCCCGCCGTGGGCGGCGCCCGGCGGAGCAACGCCGCCGCCCGGCGGGGGCGACCCCGAACCCCCGCCGGACGAGAGGCTGACCCCCTCGACGTTATCGGCGTACTGGACGTCCAGCGATTCGATCAGGAGCTGCCCGCGCAGGGTGCGACTGTACTTCTTCGGGTCGGACTGGATCTTGGCCTTCAGGGCGGCCCCGGACTTGGCCTCCGCCAAATCGGGCGGATTGGGCGGCGGCAGGGACTCGAGGACCAGGGCAAACAGGCGCGGCACGATGAGCTTCTGCTGTTGCAGCTTCAGGAGGTTCTGCACGTCGTTCTCGCGGCTGGCCGTGTCGGTGGACGCCTCCCCGAAGCGCTTCTTCAGGCCGCGCGCCTCCTGCAGAATGGATTGGGTCTTCTGCCGCAGCGCCTGGCTGCTGTCGCTGGTGAGCTTCTGCATGTCGAGGGCGTTGGCGATCCAGGGTACGCCGGCCGCAAGGGCCAGGGCGNNGGGCGGCAGCCGCGGCGATGAAGTACGGCCGCTTTTGCCCCCAGACGGCAATGCGGGCCATCTCGGCGGGCAGCAGGCTGGCGTGAATGCGTGCCAGCCCGAGGCCCTGCAACGCGAGGCCGTACGCCGCGCCGAAGCTGAGGAGGTTCTCGGTGAACTGGGGCGCGTTGATGGTCGCGCTGGGTATGAGCTTGGCGAACTTCTCGAGTTTGCGCACGCCGCCGCCGACGGTCAGGTTGTTCTCCAGGTACTTCTGGAGGCCGGGCAGATGGAAGGCGTTGCCGACCGCGAGGACCTCGCGGAGCTCGACGTCGCGGTGGGTCGAGCTGTAGAAACCGAGCGAGCGCTGAATCTCCGCCACGAGCTCGGCGAACACGGGGCGCATGGCCTGGAAGATCTGGCGGGCGTACTTGCTGGTGGCGGCGGAGCGCTTCAGGCTCTCGGCCTTGGCGAAGGAGAGCTTGAAGGCGCGGACGAGCGCCTCGGTGAAGCTGTTGCCGCCGAGCGGGATGTTGCGCGTCCAGGCCGCGCGCGGCTCAATGATGATCAGATCGGTGTTCTGCGAGCCGACGTCGATCAGCACCGAGGCCTTGCCTGGTTCGGTCGTCGCCTGCCCGTCGAACGTGCAGAAGTTGTAGAGGGCGGCGGGGATGGCCTGCACGGCAGTGGGAGCAATCCCGACGGCGCTGAAGAAGCCAAGGTGCTTGCGGATCAGGTCCTTGCGGATCGCGAAAATACCCACTTCGATGTCCGGCGAGCCCTCGCTGGCGAAGACCTGGTAGTCCCAGACCACGTCCTCCATGTCGAACGGGATCTGCTGGCTGGCCTCGTAGCGCACCAGGTCGTGGATCTTCTTCGCGTCCTTCTTCAGGTCGATCGGCGGCATCTTGCAAAACCGCGCGAACGTCTGCTGCCCCGGCACGCCGATGACGAAGCTGTCGTTCTGCCACTCGTGGCGGGAAGCGAGCTTCTCCAGGGCCGAGGAAATCAGCTCGTCGCGGTCGGCGTCGGGCTGCGAGAGGATTTTGGCGTGTTCGATGACGTCGAAGGCGACGGCCTCGAGCTTGCCGTCCGCGGCGGGCCGCAGCTTGAGGGCCTTCAGCGCACACTGCCCGATGTCGATGCCCCACACGGCATTGCTAGCAGCCATAGCACGACCTCCGTGCAAAGGAGCTTTCGGCTCTCCGCCGTCAGCTCGCGGTCGTCAGTTCTCCGCCGTCAGCGCGCGGCTCTCGGCGCGGCGTGGACGGCGCCGGCACCGTCGTGCGACCGGCGACGGTGGTCAAGTCCGCGACCGGGCGGGCGACAAACGCCACGCCTAACGCGCGCGTCGCTCATGCGACGCGAAGTCCGCAGTGATGTCAAAGAGTGCATCGATTGCCCACGAGTGGCTGCTCGCGGCTGCCGTCGCCGTTCTACGCCGACGGCTACTTCGGGGAATGATTACTTATGTATGAGGCCGTTTGCCGCCGCAATGCTGCTCAGCCCGTCTGGCGGTCAATCGCGATTTCAGGACCGAATTATCCGCACCTGTCGTCTTGCCTATCTACTCCTCATCTGTTTGACGCCGTTGGGACGCTCTTGGTTCCTACCTTAAGAATACACCACGCTGTGTCAATGTCAAACCGTCGCGCGGACGGTCAGCGATGACAAAGAAAATCCGGCGGATCTCCCCGCGGCCCCCCGCTCGCGACGGGCTGCGCCGGGCCTCGGCGAAGCCAAGGGGGCCACCCTGGTCCGCATTACTCGGACGACCCGGCGGTGGCCGGCTGGCTGGCCGGCTGGGTGGCAGAGTTGCTCGCCGGGCCCGTGGCCGGAGCCGTTGTCGTCTCTGCGGTCTGGCTGGCCGGGGCGGTCGTCGCCTCTGTGGATTGACTGGATGGGGCGGACGCCGGCTGGCTGGCAGTGCTGCTGGTGGGCTGGCTCGTGGTCCGCCGGCCGCCCTTCGAATCGCCCTCCTCGCCGCGTTGTCCCGGCAAGAGCGCCTGCAGACGCTCATCGGGGGCCATCACGATCTTGTCACCAGCGGACAGCCCGTCCGTCACCTCGACCATGGTCGAGCTGGAGCGGCCGAGCTTGATCTCGACCGGCCCGGCGGAAACGCTGTGCTGCACGAAGACGTACCGTTTGTCGCCCCGTGCAAACACACACTGCACCGGCACCGAGAGCACGTCGGGGACATCCTCGATGAAGATCTCGACGTGGGCCGTGTCGCCCGGAGAGAGCGGCGCGTCGGTGTTGTCGAGCACGATCTCGGCAGCGTGCTCCTTGAGTTCCGGATTCCACCAGCTCCGCTCGGAATCCGCAAACTGCGCGATCTTGGTGATCTTGCCGGTAAACGTGCGCTCGGGCACGGCGGGGACGCGCACCTGGGCCGTCAGGCCCTCCCGGATCTTGTGGCGATCGGCCTCGTGGACGCGGGTGGTGACCTTCATCTGGCTCGTGTCGGGCAAGGTGATCAGGGTCTGCCCCTCGTACACCTTCTGCCCCTGGGCCACCCGCTCGTTGCCCGAGCGCCAGTCGCCGCCGGCGTACTGGACCATCCCGTCCGCGGGAGCGCGGATCTCGCACTTGGCAAGCTGCTCTTTCAGCGTGTTCAACGTGGCTTCGCGGAGCGCGAGCGTGTCGCGCTGGTTCTCGACCTTGGCCTGGGCCTGCTTCTCGCGGGACTCGCAGCGCTGCTTCTCGCGTTCAAGCTCGTCCCGGGCCTGCGCGACCGCGGCCTCCTTCTGCATCTTGTTCTTCGGCTTTTCGTAGTTCTCCAGGATTTCGAGCTCGAGCCGGCTCATCTCGAGCGTCAACTCCGCTTTCTTGAGCGCATCCCGCAATTCGTCGTACTTGGACTGAGAGATGAACTTCTTGTCGAGCAGCACCGCGCTTTTCTCGTACTCGTCCCGCTTGCTGTTAACGTCCATCTCGCTCTGCTGGATGTTGATCCGGGCCTGCTTGAGGGAGCGCTCGTAGTCGCCCTTCATGTAGCGGTCGAGCTCCAGTTCGGCCACCGCCAGGTCGATGCCCGCCTTGTCGAGCCGGCTGGCGTCCTCGCTCTTCGTGATCGCCAGCGCCTGCTCCGCCTCCGCCGAGGCCGCCTGCGTCGCCCCGAACTCGATCTCGGCGGCACGCACCCGGTCCCGAAACTCGGCCGACGCCAGCTTGACGAGCAGGTCCCCCGCCTTGACGCGTGCGCTCTCCTCTACGACCCATTGAATGGTGGCGTTCCCGCCCGGCACTTCACACTTGATGTCCACGGACTTGACGGGCTTCAGCTCCCCGTCCTCTTTGAGCGTTACGCTGAGCATCCCGCGCTGCACGACGTGATACGCCTGTTGGGCCGTGCCGCCCTTAAACATTCCGAGCGCCCGCAGTAGCTGCCACCCCCCCACCGCGAGCACGACGACGACAACGACGGCCCCGCCCCCAATCAGCCACGGTCGTCGCCAGCCTCGGAGGAACGGGCGGCGCAGGAGGGTACGCAGCCGCGCCGCCGGCGAAGTCGTCTGCGCTACGTCACTCATCACGCTCCGTCCTTCGCGGCACGTCCTTCGGAGGGCGATTCACTCCAGCAGCCAGCCCCGCACACGGTCGCTGTTCTTCAGCAGCCACGTCACCTTCCGCCCCACCATTTGCAGCACGCCGAAGCCCGGCAGCCGCCCGAAGGAGCCGGTGACGGCGATGGGCACGACGGTCTCGCCGACCAGGGCCTCGATCATCAGGTCTGGCATCACCGCCCGTTGCTCGGCCGGCAGTGGCTGGCGCGTCAGGTAGCCGGCCAGAAACCGCCGCGTACGCGTTTCGTCGCCGAAGTCCGGCCACTCCTCCGGCCCGGCCACGCCGCGCAGGATGGAGAACTGGAGCATCCCGTACGCGACGTCGATGACCGCCGGCTGATGTCGGGCGGCGTCGAAGTCGAGCACGGCACAGACCCGCGGCCCGAGGAAGAGCATGTTTCCGGGATGCCAGTCACCGTGAATAATCGTGACTGGCCAGGAGCCGAAGCCGTCGCGGTTAACACGCTCGGCCGCCTCGTCATACCAATCGTGCAGCTCCTGCGTCAGGTGCAGGAGCTCCGCCTCGTGTCCGATGACCGAGTCATGCCCGGACGCCGTCGTCGGGATCGCGTTCAGACCGGTGCGCACCGAGGCTGAGTCGTGATAGCTGCCCGCGGGCGGCGTCCATTCCGTCTGGAAATCTGCAACGGCGGCGTGATAGCGGGCCAGCGTAACCGCGGCGCTGGCGGTCTGCTCGAGCGAGTTGTTGTACCGATCGCCCTCGACGTACTCGAACAGCTCATACACGTGTCCCCCGAGCTGGAGCAGGGAGTTTTGCTCGTTCCGCGTACCGATCAGCGCGGGGACCGGGAAGCCGCGCGCGCGGAGATGACCCACCAGGGCGTGTGAGAACGCCACCTTGAAGGGGTCGTCCCGGCCGGAGGCACGCCGCTTCAACAGAAACCGCCCGCGCGGCGTCTTGAGCAGCAGCTTCGGGGCCCGGCGTGAGCCGCGCGGAAACTCCTTGGCGCTCTCAATCACGCCGATGTCGTAGTGACTGAGAACGACGGCCAACTCGCTGGGCGAAAACCGTTCCCGATCCGATTCCATCCGCTGTTCCAACGGCCCGGCCCCGCCGCCCACCACAGCGGGCGACTTCTCAGCTACCATCATAAAGCGGACGCCGCGGTGCACAATGGTCCAGCCGCGTCCGCAGGGGTCGGGGGTGATTCGGCGGATCTTGGCGGGTGACGACAGTCAGAGTCCAGAACGCAGGCGATGGGTTTCCCGCCAACCCCGCGCTACCCCCCCACCGCAACGAGCGATCACAGCAGCCGGCGACCCGCGACCCAGACGCCGCTCGGCAACGGTGCGGTTTCGACCAAGAGCGCGGCGGGATCGGCCGTGTCGCGCGGGCAGGGAAACGCCGCAAGATCGGCCTGCTTGCCGACTTCGAGGGAGCCGATGTGCTGTTGGAGCCCCAGCGCTCGGGCCGCATCCAGCGTGACCATGCGCAGGAGCGTCTGATCCGGCGGGGGCTCGGGCGTCTCCCGCCGCAGATAACGCAGCTCTTCGAGCAGCGACAGGTTCTCGTTGCTGGCGGCGCTGTCGGTGCCGAGCGCGACGGTGACGCCGGCCTGCAAGAGCGTGCGGTACGGATGCGGCTCGTGGCCGAAGAAACGATGCGAGCGCGGGCAGTACATGACCACATGCCCGGCCGCGGCCAGCCGCTCGGCGTCCCCCGGCTCGAGGTAGTTGCAGTGAGCCAGCGCGCCGGGCGGGGCGCCGCCGACGCACTTCGCCAGATAGGCGAACGGCGCCATGCGCGGCGAGCGGATGCCGGACGCCGCGAGCAAGCTGCGCAGGAACGAGTCCAGGGCGTCGGTGTGACCACGCAGGAACTCGCATTCCTCGCGGGTCTCGGCCCAGTGCGTACACCAGGGCCGCTGACGCTTCGTAGCCAACGCGATCGTCGCCTGGATTTGCCGCAGCGGCACCGTGTACGGTGCGTGCGGCGTGAGGCCGACGGTCAACAACGGGTCCTCCTGGACACACGCCGCCTCGGTCTCCAGCTCGGCGGGATTTCGCGGCGGATCGTCGGCGAGCGTCAGCAGCTCGACGAAGCAGACTTTGCGAATGGGGATCGGCTTGAGCACGTGCCAGTGCAGGTTGCGGCGCGAGATGTCGCCGACGCACGTCACGCCGGCGCGGAGCGACTGCCACGCGCCCTCGCGCACGCCCTCCTGCTCGCGCTGCACCTGCCCCGGGGCGGCGCGCAGCTTGACAAGCTGCCAGATCCAGGACCAGAAGGGGGCGGGCTCAAGGCGGCCGGCGTAGCAGGTCAGCTCCAGGTGCGTGTGCGGATTGACCAACCCCGGGGTCAGGATCACCCGTCCCACGTCGGCGATCGTCTCCTCGTCAGGCGTGACCTGGTCGAGGGTGCCGACCTCAGTAATGCGGTCGCCGATGACCTTGACGGCGCCGTCGCGGATCGGCGGCCCGCTGATCGGCAGTACCCAGGCGGCCCGGAGGATCACGAGCGGCTCCGGCGCGTGGGCGCGGCGGGCGCGGGGGTAGCTGTCTCAGCGCCGTTGAACCAGCTTCGCCAGTCGAGCCCAAGCTCGCCAGTAGCGGTGTACGGGCTCATCGCGGACTCGCAGTTGCACAGGGCGGGAGTGTCCGGCAGGATGCGGAGGAAGTGTTCGAGCAGGCGGGGGATGCGTTCGACGGCGGCGGCGGCGCGCTGCTGCTCCACCTTCTCCTCCAGCGCCCGGCCATCCTCAAACGGGCGATAGTTCGTGCCGTCCTCGGCGTAGCGGGCGACGTAGCACAGGCTCGCGTAGCACATCTGCAGTTCGCGGGCGAGGAAGATCTCGGGGACGAGCGCCTGCCCGAGCAGCTCGCCGCCATAGGATGCAAATTTGCGCGTCTCGGCGGGCGTCTCGTGGCGCGGCCCTTCGACGCAGACGTACGCCCCGCGGTCGGCGAACTCACAGCCCGCGGCGGCCAGGCTGTCCACCAGGGCGCGACGCAGGCTGGGGCAGAACACGGGCCACTGCCGAATATGACCGAGCCCGCGGTTCTCGAAGAACGTCTGGGAGCGGCAGCGCGTCTCGTCGACCAGATCGTCGATCACGACGTACTCGCCGATCTTGAAGTTGTGGCTGATGGCCCGCGTCTCGCTCCAGGACACAATGCAGCGTACGTCGAGGTCTTTCAGCGCGTAGATGTTGGCCCGATAGTTGACGAAGGTGGGCGTGCGCTCGTAACCCTTCTCGCCGTGCCGCGACAGGAAGTAGAACCCGCCGGTCCGCGACTGACAGCGGTGGATCGGCTGGGAGTCGCCAAAGGGCGTCGGCCGCGGGCCGACCCGCTCGGCGACGAGGGCCCCCTCGTGCAGCAGGTCGTAGGCGGCGCGACCGCCGATACAAGCCAGCGTGATTGCCATGACTGCGCTCCCGGGGTTGGTGCCAGCATGCGAGCTGGACGCCGGGAATCTTAGCGGCGGGCCGGGGGATGTGGAATCGGCGGCGGCGGGTTTTGGGCTACAATGCCGGCGCGAGGGTTGCACGCATGAGCGACGTGGAGAGGGCCGCGGCGCCACCGATGCTGCCGGCCGGGCTGGCGGAGGACTGGGCCTGCGACCGCGACGTGCCGTGCCCGCGGTGCGGGTACAACCTGCGTGGGCTGCACACGCCGCGGTGCCCGGAGTGCGGGACGGTGTTTCGTTGGCCGGCGCTGCTGGGGGTGTCGTGTCCGCGGTGCGGGGTGAGTCTGCGCGGGGCGGATGGGGAACGATGTCCGGAATGCCGATTGCAGCTCGATTGGTCGCGGTTGCTAGGCGACGCAGCGCCGGTTGGCCGCTGGAATTACGAGTACAGCCCGCGCCCGTTTTGGGCCGCCGTGCGGACGTGGTTCGCGGTGTTGCGGCCGCGGCGGTTTTGGCGCGGCGTGCCGTTGGAACTGGCGCCAGTTGCCGACCGTTTGCGGCGGTTTCGCAGGGTCGCCTGGATGATCGCGGTGGTGGGCATGGCGACGCCCATTCTCGGATATGTCGACTACGCGACAAGGACGATCAGAGCCGGTGCCCTGGCTGATCCAACCCAGCGGTGGTGGTTACAGCAAAACGTTGTTAGAGCGCTCGCGGTCAATGCGACCACATGGATCGTCTTGCTCGTGCCCGCGCTCATCTCGGCCGCCAGCGTCCCGCTGTTCTCGATCACGTTGGGTCGTTGTCGCATCCGGCGCGAGCAGTTGCGACGCATCTGGACCTATGCCTCCGTCGGGGCGGCGTGGATCGGGCTGCTGATCGGCGCGGGCGTGCTGGCGGAGAACGTGATTGGAACATGGGCGCTGGGGTGGACCGGCTTCGGCGGGGACGATCTAAACCTGCCCGGTATCGTGGAGAATCTGGTCCACCCGCCCGGCCTTTGGGGCGAATCGCCATTGCTGAGTTGGTGGGCAGGGCGGCCCGTGCCGCCGCCGCTGCTGCTACGTTTGAAAGAGTGGATCCCGTTCGCTGTGGGCGTTGGCCTTGTTGGCCTCTTTCCCGTCTGGTGGTGGTGGTTTCTGTACACGTCGTTTCGCCGCTACCTGCGGCTGGAGCGCGGCACTGCGGTGGGTATCTTCGTGGCGACGCAGATCATCGCGGGGCTAACCACGCTACTCGCTCTGTGTGCGTCCTCGTGCGCAGCTCCGTCGTGGGGATGGGTAATCACCTACTGGTAGCGCCTCGGAGCGGGCGCCGTTGGGTTATCGCGTGGACGGGGGCGGTGTGCGAGGGGGCTAGGGCTTCTTGGGCGCCTCAGCCTTCTTCGCCTCCAGCGCCTGCTCGATCGCCTTGACGACCTCCGGATCGTCGGGCTTTACCTTCGGGTCGAATCGGGCGAGGACTTTGCCGTCGCGGCCGACGAGGAACTTGGTGAAGTTCCAGGGGATTTCGCCGCCGGAGTCGCCGGTCTTGTCCTTCGAGGTAAGGAACTTGTACAGCTCGCACTGGTCGTCGCCCTTTACCGACACCTTGGCGAAGAGGTCGAACGTCACGCCGTAGTTCTTGGAGCAGAACTCCTTGATCTCGGCGGCGGTGCCCGGCTCCTGCTGCTTGAAGTTATTCGCGGGGAACGCAGCGATCCGGAAGCCGCGGGCCTTGTACTTCTGGTAGACCTCTTCGAGCTGCTTGTACTGCGGCGTGAAGCCGCACTTCGAAGCGACGTTGACGATCAGGAGGACGTCGCCCTTGTACCTCGACAGCGGCACGTCCTTGCCGTCGATGTCCGGCATGGTGAAGTCGAGCGGACTGGTAGCGGTGGCGGCGGTGACCGGCGCGGGAGCGGAGGCGGGCTTGCCCTTGTCCGGCGCGGGCAGCTTCTCCTGCGCCAGGACCATCGCGACACAGAGGACGACGGGGACGGATGCCAGGAGAGCTTTCATGGCGGGCGACTCCTTCGTTGGAACCAGCGAAACGCAAGCGGCGCGCGTTGCTGGCCCTCATAATCGGCCCGATGATCGAATGGTAGCCCTCGCGAGCAGCAAGTCCACCACGCGTCGTTGACCGTGACGTGTCGTGGGCAACGACCCGTCAGCCGTCGGAAGTTGGTGGGCCTTCTACGGCCGGCAGGGGCGCCGACCGCTACATTTCCCACCGCCGATCCGCGGGCCGCAAACAAGCAGGCGTGCGCGTCGCCGTGGCTAGTCCCCGTGCCGGATGTCCGCCGCAATGCTGTGCAGGTGCGCCAGGGCGCGCGGCGCGATCGCGACGTCGAGGATCGCCCGGCCGTCAACGTAGTCGCGCGTGAAAATCTCGGCGAAGCGCTCGAGAAAACCGAGCGCCTTGCCGTTCTGCGCGGGGACCGAAAGGGTCATCCGCTGCTGCTCGCCACGCATCCGCCGATCCACTTCTTCCCGGATCCGTTCCAGTCCGCGGCCGGTGCGGGCCGAGATCAGCAGCGCGTCGGAGTGTGCGCTGCACAGCAGCATGAGAGCCGCTTCGTCCTGCACGGCGTCAACCTTGTTGAACAGCAGCAGGCCCGGCTTGTCGGCGACCCCCAGCTCGGACAAGACCCGGTCGACCGCCGCAATCTGCTGGTCCGCCTCCGGATTCGCGGCGTCCACGACGTGCAGGAGCAGGTCGGCGTGGATCGCCTCCTCAAGCGTGGCACGGAACGAGGCCACCAGGTGGTGCGGCAGATCGCGGATGAAGCCGACCGTGTCGGACAGCAGGGCATAGCGCCCGTTGCCCAGATCCCACCGCCGCGTCAGCGTGTCGAGCGTGGCGAACAGGCGATCCGCCGTGACCGTCCCGGCGTTGGTGAGCGCGTTCATCAGCGTGCTCTTGCCGGCGTTGGTGTAGCCGACCAGGGAGGCCGTGTATTGGTCTTGCCGCGTGCGGACCTCGCGGACCTTGCGTTGGTCGATCTCCGCCAGCTTGCGTTTGAGCAGCGTGACGCGGTGGTCCGCCAGCCGCCGGTCGATCTCGATCTGACTCTCGCCGGGGCCGCGGGTCCCGATGCCGCCGACGATTCCGGCGCCGGTGCCGCCGGCGGCGCCGGCGATGCGTTCCAGGTGCGTCCACATGCCGCGCAGGCGCGGGGCGGTGTACTCCAACTGCGCGAGCTCCACCTGCAAGCGGGCCTCATGGGTGCGGGCCCGCGAGGCGAAGATGTCGAGAATCAGCTCGCTGCGGTCGATGACCTTGCGGCTGGTCGCTGCTTCGATCTCGCGAATCTGCGACGGGCTGAGGTCGTTATCGAAGACGATGACATGCGCGTCGTACACGTCGGCGCGCTGACGAATCTCCTCCAACTTGCCCTTGCCAACGCACGTCGCGGCGTGATAGGCCCGACGGCGTTGCACGACGTAACCGACGACGTTCGCCCCCGCCGACCGGGCCAGTTCCGTCAACTCCATCAGCGGATTGTCCCCCATTGGAGCGTCGCTGAGGATGACCTTTACGAGCAGCGCGTTTTCACGCCTGACCGAAAGGTCTTCGCGCGGGTTTATCGCCAACGCCTTGTCCTTTCCGTTCCGGTACTACCGCGGGCTCGCGCCGGGCGACCCGCGGCGAATCCCGCGAACGCCGAACCTCGCCATCTACATATTATTCTACCAACCCCGGGCCAGCGCCGGCGCAAATCTGCGCTCTTCACGGGGGCGCGTTATCTGACCCTGCCGCCGGCTCGGACGCCGCCGGCGCCGTCACGGGCGTGGGCCGGGCCAGGTCGTCCAGCTCCCGGGAGGTGAACAGTCGCAGCAGCACGTCCGCCTGTTGGGCCTCGCCGAGATAGCGTTCATCGAGCCGAAACGCCGTCTGCAAGGCTGCGGCGGCGGCATCGCGCTGCGACAGGCGGGCCCGCACCAGGGCCAGCAGGAAGTACGCCGACGCGCGGTGGGGATTGGTCTGGATCGCCTTGTTCAACTGGTCGAGCGCGAACTCCATGTCGCCGGCGTCCAGGGCCAGTTTCGCGAGCGCCTCATACGCCGGTGCCAGATGAGGATCGCACGTCACCGCGTTTTGCAGGTGGACGCGGGCTTGGGCGTGCTGTTGCAGACGGTCCTCGAGCAGACCAAGGTAGTACGGCGCATCGGCCCGGCCGGGCTGAAGTTGGGCCGCCTTGAGGAGAACCTCGCGAGCGGCATCGGGTCTTGAAGCGTACATGAGGCTGACACCGCGCCACACCTCGACCTCGTAGCGCGTGGGGGCGGGTCTGGGCCAGGCTGGCCGGTCGGTCGGGGGTGACTCCGCAAGCGGCGGGTGCGCCGCGAGGTAGTCGAACGCGGCGAGCGCTTCGACCGCGCGGCGGCTGTGGGCCAACGACACGGCGGTCAGGAAGTCGTACTCTTGCGCCAACTCGCCCGGGATCTCGCCGATTTCGGCCAGCACGGCGGCGAGCGCGTCCCAGTGCTCCAGGGTCGTCAGGAGGCGCGCGAGCAGCAGCAGGTCCCGCGTGTCCAGGCCGGCGAGTCCTTCGACGTGTGCAAGGAGTTCATCCGCCGGGCCGGGCTGCCCACTGGCCACCAGCGCCGCCGCGAGGAGCACGGTTGCGGCGGGCGCACCGCCGGTCTGTCCGCGGAGCGTCCGCGCCAAGGCCAGGGCTTCCTGGTTCCGGCCGCAGGCCAGGAGGGCCCGGACGGAGATCTCCGTGTATTGCAGGAGCGGATCGCCCCCCGCCGCGGCGCGTTTGGCGAACGTCTCGGCGACGGCATCGCGGCCCAGCAGGCGTGCCAGCACGGCCAACCGGGCCCAGGCGGCCGGGCTCCAGGCGGCGTGTCCTGCCTCCGAAACAGCTTGATCGAGCAAAGCCTCCGCTGCCTTGGGATCCTGCATGTCGGCCGGACTCGACGGTTCACGGGACACGACGGCGTCCAGTCGCTGCTGGAGGAGTGCATCGGCCGGCGCGGGCAGCGCAGGCTCGGTCGCCGGTGCCGGCTTGACGGGCGCGGGCGGCTGGCCGGTCTCGCGCGGGGTTTTTCCGGCCGGCTCCACCGGTCGCGAGAACGGCTCGGCGCCGGGCGACGTTTCAGCGGGCGCATAAGCCGGGGCACGCTCGCCGTGAACGGTCTTCTCCAGGGCTGCGACGCGTCGCGTCAAATCGTCGAGCGTGTCCGCTTGCCGGCGCGACACGCCGCGTGTGTAGGCCACGACCGCCACCATGGCGAGCACGAGCAAGGCGGTGCTGATCACGCCCCAGACGAACATGCGCTCCAGCGCACCGCGCGAACGCTCCGCAGGCGGTGGCGACGACAGCGGTCGATTCACAGGCATGGTCTTAGCTCTCTCGCGGCCCGTCAGCAGGCCCGGCGTCGGCCGGCGGCGCCGCATCGTCCCCGGACGGTCGCTCGGGCGTGTCCTCCGCGGTCGCCGCCGCGATCTCCTCGTCGGTCACGCGGTAGCTCTGCCAGGCATCGACGTACGGCGTGGGCTTGCCGCCCACAGGCGTGCGGATGATATGCCCGATCCGGATGACGAGATAGGAGCCGATGACAAACAGCAGGAGCAGCAAGGCCGAGATCAACAGGATGATCAGGAGGATGGGGAGCCGATGTACGTGCTGCGCTTCGGCGGCCGGGTCTCCGCCGCCGAGCAAGCCGGGCGGGCTCCCGGTTCCGTAGCGCGCGACATAGACGTACACCGCGGCGCTGATGGTCAACAGCAGCGCCAGCAACACCCCCAGCATGGCGGCACGTCCATACGTCCTTCCAGTCGGACTCGGCATCAGTCGAATCTCACACGTGCGCCTCCCGGGCCGCCTGCCGCAGCGGGCGTCCGCACGCTAAGCCCGCGGGTGCTGGTTCAGCTCGCGGTCGAGCTCCTGCACAAGTTGGTGGGCACGAGGCGACAGCTCCTTGGGGACGACGATCCGCACGACCGCGTGCAGGTCCCCCGCCTCGCCCGTGCGCGAGTCGCGGAGCCCGCGCTCGCGTAGCCGCAGCTTGGTGCCGCTCGACGTTCCGGGCGGGACCTTGACGAGCGTCGTGCCATCCAGCGTCGGAATCTCGACCTGCGCGCCCAGGGCGGCCTCGGCAAAGGTCAGCCGCAGGTCGTACAGCACGTCGCGACCTTCGAGCCGGAAGTGCGGGGGCACCCGCAGATGGCAGCGGATCATCAGGTCGCCGCGCCCGCCGGGACCATCCTGGCCCTTGCCGCGAATACGGATGCGTTGGCCGTCGGTGATGCCGGGCGGGACCTTGAAGCGGATGCGCTCGGGTTGGCCGTCGCCGGCGGTGGCGGTGAGCACGATCTCGCGCTCGGTGCCGCGCGCCGCCTCCTCCAGGGCGAGCTCCACGTCGTGCTCGATGTTCTCACCGCGCGGCTCGCCGCGGCGGGGGGCGCGGCGCCGCGCGCTGCGCGCGGGAGCGCCACGGCTGAAGAACTGCTCGAAGATGCTGGACAGGTCGCCGAGGGAGCCAAAATCGAAGCGCACGTCCTCGTAGGGCACGCCCTGCCCCGTCGTCCAGGTGTGGATGTCCGGGATCGGCCCGCCGGCCCCGAAGCGGTCGTACTCCGTGCGACGTTGCGGGTCGCCGAGCACTTCGTAGGCCGCCTGGACCTCCTTGAAGCGCTGTTCGGCGCCGGCACGGTCATTCGGATTACGGTCGGGGTGGTGTTGCTTGGCAAGCCGACGATAGGCCTTCTTGATGTCGTCCTGCGTCGCGCCCTGGGCTACGCCGAGAATTTCGTACGGATCCTTGTTCGCCATGCCATGCCTGTCCAGCGGACGGCGTGTCCTTGCGCAGAGATTCTACGAGGTTGGACGATGGTGGGCAACGAACCGCGCCGTTGCGCCGGGCGCGGCCGCAGCCGCGCAGCTCACGGCAGTTGGATGAGGCGTTTGACCGCCTCCTCGGCGTAGGTCGTATCGGGGTACTCGTCGATGACGCGGCGGTAAATCTCCTTGGCCTTGTCGACGCGCCGCGCGCCGACAAAGGAGCGCGCCTGCGACAGCAGGCTCATGCACTCCTTGGAGGCCTTGTGATCGCGCACGTACCCCATGATGCCGTTGTTGCTCTTCATGCGGTCGAGCACGGTCTGGGCCTTGGTCGCGGCCTCGGTCCCTTCGTACTTGCTGACGATGTCCTCGAGTTGCACGTAAGCCTCACCGAAGCGCCGGGCACGAACCAGGTCCAGCGCTTTGCCGAGCTCGTTTTCGGCCTCGGCCGCCTCGTTTCCCCGATCGAGGATGCGGGCGACGTCCGGCGATTTCTTCTTCAGGGCATCGAGCCGGCGCTTCGCACGGGTGGCGACGGCCAGGCCCAGGTAATCGCGGCGGACGTCGCGGTACAGGCTGACCGCGGTTTCCCAGTCCTTGTCCTCGGCGGCCTGCTCGGCGCGGACCAGTTGGTCGCGTCCGAGCGCTTCGATCAGGTCCAGCAGCTCCTGGCAGCGGGTCTTGAGGGGGTCGCCGGTGAGCGCGTGGTTATCAGCCTCCCGGGCGGCCTTGAACGCATCGCGAAAGCTGTCCTCGCGCAGCGCGTGCCGCGCCGCACGCAGCTTGCCCTCGGCCAGACGGGCTTCCTCGGGGTGCGTCTTCGAGGGCGGATTCTCGGCGATCGAGTCGAGGATCGCTTTGGACAGCTCGCTGGTCTGCCCGGGCCAGCCGGTCCAGTAGACCTTGCCACTGGCGTCGATCACGACCGCACGCGGAAAGGCCTTGATTTTGTATTCCTCGTACGCTTTCGACTCGGTGCCGATGGCGAAAAACGCCTTCTCCTTCTTGAGCATGTCCTCGACGCGCTTGCGGTTCGCGTCGGTCAGCCCAATCAGGAAGACCCCCTGCGCGTGGCCAACTTCCGAGTTGACCTCGTTCATCACGGGCATGACCATCTCGCCGCCCGGGTGCCAGGTCACCCAAAAGAACAGCACGACCACCATGCCGCGCAGCTCGGTCAGCGAGAGCGGCTCGCCGTTCTTCGTGTTGATCCACTCCTTGGCCTCGATGTCGGGAGCATACGTGCCCTTCTCGAGCCCGTCCTCCCGCTCCTGCTTGGTCTGACCGAAGGCGGCCGCCACACACAGCAGCGCCACAATGACCGGTTTCATGGAATCTCTCCGGGCCAGGGGTGGCTCTCCAGGCTGGGTACGCACCCTGGAGGGACCGCCCACGTCATTTATACCCGCCCGACGCTCGAACTCAAGCGCCGAGCGTGCTTTGCAGCGCTTGTCAGCACGGGGCGCTCGCGGGTAGTGTGTCGGGGTGCTGCGAGGAACCGCACGCCACCATGAACCCGCAGGCCCAGCCGCCGCTGCTCCAGATGCTGCAAATCCACAAGGCCTTCTCGGGCGTCGCGGTCCTGCGGGCGGTGGATTTCACCGTGCAGCGCGGCGAAGTGCACGCCCTGGTCGGCGAAAACGGGGCCGGCAAGAGCACGCTGATCAAGATCCTCGGGGGCGTGCACCAGGAGTACCGGGGCCACGTTCTGCTGGACGGGCGCGCGGTGCGTTTCCGTAGCCCGCGTGAGGCCGAGGCGCACGGCATCGCCGTCATCCACCAGGAACTTGCGCTCATCCCCCATCTCTCGGTGGCCGAAAACCTCTTCCTGGCCCGCGAGCCGACCGGCCGCACCGGGCTGCTGGACCGCCGGGCCATGCACCGAGCTGCCGCGGCGGTTCTGCAGCAGCATTTGGGCTTGCAGCTTGACGTGTCGCGCCCGGTCGCCGACCTGCCGCTCGGCACGCGCCAACTGATCGAGATCGCCAAGGCGCTCGGCCATCACGCGACGCTCCTCGTGATGGATGAGCCAACCAGCGCGTTGTCCGAAACGGAGGCCGCCCGGCTGTTCGCGGCGATCCGGCAGTTGCGCGCCGGCGGCGTAGGCATTGTATACATCAGCCACAAGCTGGAGGAGATTTACGCCCTGGCGGACCGCATCACCGTCCTGCGCGACGGACAACTGGTCGGCACGGCTGCCGCCGGGGACCTGCCGCCGAAGCACCTCGTGCAATGGATGGTCGGACGGGAGATCGAGCAGCTCTTTCCGAAGCACGCGGCGATTCCGGGCCCCGAACGCTTGCGCGTCGCCGGCCTGTGCCTGGCCGACCCGCGGACCGGCCGCTGGCTGCTCGAAGACGTGAGCCTGCACGTGCGGGCCGGCGAGATCGTCGGTCTGGCCGGCCTGACCGGTTCCGGCGCCAGCGAGCTGCTCGGTGCGATCTACGGCCGCTACGGCGCACCACCGCGGGGTGCGATCTTCGTGAACGGCCAGCGACAGACGCGCGTGAGCCCGCGCGCCGCCCTGCACAGCGGGTTGGCGCTGCTGACGAACGACCGCCAGGCCAGCGGGCTCGTCCTGCCGATGTCCGTGCTGCATAACCTGAGCCTGTCGACGCTGGATCGCTGTCGGCGGGGCGGTCTGCTAAGCCGTCGGCGCGAGCGGGAACGTTGCGGGCCGTATGTGCAGAAGATGAACCTCCGTGGCCCGGCGCTGACGGCGCCGGTGACCGCACTCTCGGGCGGGAACCAGCAGAAGGTCGTGCTGGCGCGCGGCTTGCTGAGCGAACCGAGCATCCTGCTGCTCGATGAGCCGACGCGGGGGATCGACGTGGCGGCCAAGGCGGACATTTACGCCCTGTTGAACGAATTGACAGCCGCGGGGCTGGCGATTCTGCTGATCACCAGCGAGTTGCCCGAGCTGCTCGCGTTGTCCGACCGCATCCTGGTGCTGCACCGCGGGCGGATCATTGCCGAATTCCAGAGAGGCGCGGCGACGCAGGAGATCATCCTGCACGCCGCGATGGGTGGTGCGTGAGCGCACGAAACGGCCTGGTAGCGGCCGCGCTGGGCGTGGTGCTTGTGTTGGGCGGCGTCGCGGTGCGCGCGGAACCGCCGGCGCCGGCGACGGCCGCCAGCACGCAGCCGATAGTCGATGCGCGTCCGCGTCTGGCCGCAGTCGGGTTTGAAGCGGACAAAGAGGGCGACCCGCGGGATGCCTGGCTGGCCAGCGCGTTCGAGGAGGTGCTGACGTGGCGGCTCCGCCGCGTGCCGGCCCTGGTTGCGATCCCGACGATTCGCCTGTACCAGGCGCAGCAGGAGCTTCAGGACCCTAACGCGCCGCCGCCGCCGTGGCCGACGGTCGTGCGCGGTCTGGGCGCGGGATACCTGCTCAGCGGCCACTGCAACGGTCCGTCGGATGCGGTCATGCTGCAGCTCACGCTGACGCGCCTCGACGATCCGAACGCCGGCGCGGAGCGCGTGATCATTCCTGCTGGGCGCGTCGTGGAGGTCCTGGACCAGGCCACGCGTTGGGTGCTGGCGCGCCTGAACGTGTCCGACCTCGACGAGGCGGTCGCGAAGCGCGTTTATGGGCCGCCCACGCGGTCGCTCTCGGCCCTCGAGTACTTTGCCGTCGCGACGGTCGCCGCCCACGCGAACCGGACCCGCGACGCCCTGCACTATGCGAACGAAGCCGTGGATAGCGACCGCCGCTTCCGCTCCGCGCTCGGGCTGCTGGCGCAGTTGGAGCTGCACCTGGGATCCGAAGGACGGAACCGGGCGGCCGGCCGGCTGCGGATCATCAGCGACCTCGCGCGGATGGACGGCGATCCGCTCGACCGCGCTAACGCCGAGTTGGCTCTGAGCCTGGTTGCCCAGTCGGACGGGGCTTCGGAGGCGGCCCGTACGCGGGCCGAGACCGCACTGAACCTGGCAACCGAGTCGCGCGACATCTACGGGCAGGCGGCAACCCTGGCCTGGCTCGCCGACGTGTACCTGACCTGGCAGCCGGAGGCCAGCGCGAAGCCGACCGAGGACGAACGGCAGCGCCAGGAACGGGCCCGCCTGCAGCAGGCGGCCGAGTATCAGCGCACGTTGCTGAACATGCTCGAGGCGCTCAACGATCAGATCGCAGCGTTGCCGGTCGCCAGCAAGCTGGCCCTGATTCTCGAACGGCTCGGCGAGAGCGACGCCGCCCTGGCGATGCACCAAAAGACGCTTGAAATGGCCAAGGCCCTCGGTTCCCGCCGACACGAGGCGACCGCCTGGCTGTACCTCGGCCAGTGGTATCGGAATCAGAAGCGCTGGCCGGACGCGCTGGACGCGATGACGCAGTGTCTGGAGCTGGCCGACGAGGTTGCGAAGCCGGCCGTACACATCGCCCTCGGCGCCCTCTACCAGGCAATGCCCGCACCGGAGAAAGCGCTGGCGGAATTCGAGCTGGCATATCAAGAGACCCGCAAGAGCGACGACTTGCCGAACCAGTTCACGTGCTTGCGCGAGATGGCGCGCGTACGAAGACAACTCGGGCAACGCAAGGAGGCCGTCACCGCGCTGCAGGAAGCGCTCGACATCGCCCAGGTGCTCGAGCTGCCGGAGAAGGACGCGCTCCGCGCCGAGCTGGAGAGCTGGAAAGAGGATAAGCCCTAACGTGCGCGCCCGTCCGCGGCGAGCCGTTCGAGGGCGGCGCGGATAATCGTGACGTTGACCGGCGGCATGTCGAGACGGACCAACTCTTCCGTCGATACCCAACGGCAAACGTCGGCACAGAGCGGCTGCGGCTCGCCGCTCGTCCAAGTGCAGATCACGGGCGTCAGCCGCACAGTGCGATCGGCGTATTCGTAGGTGACGGGATCGAGTACGTGCCGCAGCGTCGCCTCGACGGCGCACTCCTCAGACAACTCGCGGATTGCGGCTTCCGCTGGCGTCTCGTTCGTCGCCAGCTTTCCGCCCGGGAACTCCCACAACCCGCCGAGGTGCGCATCCGGCTTACGACGCGCAACGAGCCATCGACCATCGTGCAGGACGAGCGCGAGCGCGACTTCAAAGGTGGGTTTGCGCACCAGAGCATCCGAAGCAGTTACGACATCGACGTTGCGTGGCATTGTACGCGCCTCGCCGCCCGAAACGTGCAACCGAAAGTAGGCCGGCGCGGCCGTGACCGGGAGCGCTCTCGGATTGCGGCGCGTCAGGGGTGGCTGTGAGGAAAGTACGCTTCAAGTAATTGTCAACAAAGCACTTACATATAGTGCTGCGGGGCGGCCAAATCCAGTCCTTTTTATAGACAGGGCACTTGCGATCTGTTATAGTCCGATGGACGCGAGGCCGTGACCTCGCCTGAATTGGACACGAAATTGCGGCTGTTCTAGCCGTGGCGCGCTTCCGGGATCGACCATCAGGTTCGGTCCCGGAAGTTTTTTTTGACAACCATCGGCCGCTGCTCGTAGTGTGACCCATGTCGCAACAGCCGGGGCGTCGATGAGCAACGAAGCCACAGCGCAACCAGTGTGTGCGGTGCGAGCGCGCGTCGATGCGTGTACGCTGGTTTGTCGGGAGCACGTCGCCATCGAATGCGTTGTCGATGCGTTTCCCCCTTCTGCGCCGGGACAGTTCCTGCAATTGCGTTGTCGGGATTCCGAGGCGGCAGTCTCCGCGCTTGTGGAATGGAGCGACGAGTGCCGTCCCACTTTGTCCGACAAGGACTTACGTGCCTCGGCCCCGTTCCTGCGACGACCCTTCAGTATCGCCGATCAGTGGAGCACGCCAGGCGGGAACGTGCATGTGCGCGTACTCTCGCGCGCCGTCGGGCCCGGGACGCGTTGGCTCGAACGCTTGCGGGCGGGCGACACGCTCGACATCACCGGTCCACTCGGACGCGGCTTTCGCATCCCCACGGACGACGCACCGTTATTCCTGCTGGGCGGCGGCGTGGGCATCCCGCCGCTGCTCTATTTGGCCCGGCGACTGCACGAATTGGGGCGGCGCGACGTGCTCGTCTGTTTCGGTGCGCGCACGCGAGACCTGTTGCCCGTGCGGCTTGTACAGGAGCCGGCGTGTGACGCAACGCCGACGCGTTGCGTGGAGCTGCCGGCTAGCGCGCCGTATCCGGCGATCATGGCCACCGACGATGGCTCGGTGGGCTGGCGCGGCTCGGCCGTCGATGCGCTGCGGGCGTGGCACGCGCGGCACGGACGCGGCGATCGCCCGGCCGCCGTGTTCACGTGCGGGCCGGAAGCGATGTTGAAGGCGGTGGCGCGGACGACGCGTGCGCTGGGGTTATCCTGCCAGTTGTGCATCGAGCGCAAGATGGGCTGCGGCCTGGGCACGTGTCTCTCGTGTGTCGTGCGCGTCCGTGACACGAGCCAGGCAATGGGCTGGCGCTGGGCGCTGGCGTGTCAGGACGGCCCCGTGTTCGACCGCGACGACCTGCTCGACTACGCCGTGGTCCCCGGCACATAATGTGCACGATGTGCGGTCAGAAGGAGCTCGTCATGCGATGGATCGCGTTGGGACCTGTCGGCATCCTGGCGGCGGCGCTGAGCGTGCTCGGCGGCTGCCAAACGGCTGGCTCGTTCTTTCTCAGCTTCGTGGGTCTGGAGAAGAAGCCGCTGGCCGTGGCGGTCGTCATGGACCCGAAGCCGACGGCGGCGGTGATCGCGCTCAGCCCATTCCCGCGCTACCTGGCCCTGCAGAATACGCTGTCCAAGCAGTTGGTACGCCCGGTCGCCGTGGATCCCTGTTTCGAGTTTCAGGCCGCGCAGGGACTTAGTAACGGCTGGTATGCGGTGGCGGTGCTGACGCCGGGGGAGTTCGCGCGGCTGCCTGCAAAGGACGTCGGCCGGGTGCTGGCGGTACCGGTCGATCGCGAGGGGCGATCGGCGCAAACCGCCGTGCTGATCGTGCCGGCCAGCTCGAAGTTGCAAGGTGCACCGGACTTGCGCGGCAAGGTCGTGGCCTTCGGGCCGGAGAACGACGGCCGGACGCATCTGGCGGCGCTCCAACTTCTGCACGCCGCAGGCGTGGAGAAAACGGACCTGTCTCTGGAAGTACTCCCCATCCCGGGTGGGCTGCGACACATGCCCGACATGCGCTCCATCGCCCAGGCCGTCATCAACGGGAGTGCGGCGGCGGGCTTCATTGACGCGGGGGCGTGGGAGGCTTTGCCGGAGCACAGCGCGGGAGACGAGCCGGCGCGCGACAAGCTGCGTGTCATCGGGCGTACGGCGGCGCTGCCGGACCGCCTGCTCGTCGCGTCGCCCCGACTGGATGACGCGACGGCGGACGCGGTGCGCAAGTTCCTGCTCTCGGTGGCAAAGGAGCATCCCGACGTGCTGGTGCCGCTCGAAATCGGCGGCTACGAGGTGCCGGGCGACGACGTTGTATCTACCTGTCGCCGGCTCGCGGTGGGGCAAGCAACCTCGCAGCCCGGGTAGCGCGGGCGGCGACCATTGGGGCCGGCCATCGCGTTACGGCACGGTTGGTTCAGCAGTCGGCGGCGCGGTCGTGGGGGTCGAAGACGGGTTGCCCCCGGCGGGCTTATGCAGCGTCAACTCGTCGAGGATCTGGCCGCCGACGGCGATCTGGCGGAGCGTCAGGTCGTCGCCGGCAATCGTGACCTGCGTGAAGCTGTGCTGGTGATCGTTGCAGGCCGCGAGGTAGGCGGGGCGCTGGTCGGCGGGTTTCATGTCGTAGAACTCGGCGCCGCCGGCGCCAGTCACGATGTAGATAAGGCCGCGGCCCGGCTCGACGATGTGACCATCGAGCAGCGGGTACGTGCGCTGGTAGTTGTGATCGTGCCCGTTGAAGACGAGATCGACGCCGACCTCCTCGATGACCGGCACGATCGTCTCCTGTATCGCCAGGGCAGCGTGATGCCGGCCGGCGGTGTACGGCGGATGATGGAAGGCGACGAACTTCCAGCGGGCCGCGCTGCCGCTCATGATGGTGCGGAGCCAGGGGGCGACGTGGTCGCGCAGCGTGGCCGCGTCGGCGTTGCTGTCAAACACCGCGATTCGGCACGAGGCGTAGTCGAACCAGTAGTCGCGCTCGGGCGGGACGCCGGGCGGGCCGTTGTCGGGCAGCTCGAAGATGTCCGTGTAGACGCTCACATCGTCGTCTTCCTCGACATCGTGGTTTCCCAGGCACGGCCAGAAGTTGACCCGGGCCAGAAGCTGCCGATACGGCGCGAAGAAGCGGTCCTCGTACCCCGCGCGTTTGCCCGTGCCGTAGACGAGGTCCCCCGTGTGCAGGATGAAGTCGGCGGGCGGCTGAGTAACCGCCATCTCCGCCGCCAGGGAAAACTGGGCGCGGGTGGCCTTGCCGCTGTCGCCAAGGACGAGAAACGTGTAGCGCTGATCGGCGCTACGGTTGGTCTGGAACGTGAGGCCGTGTGTCAGGCTGCCCCGGTTGAGCTGGACCTCATAGGCATAGGTCGTACCGGGTTCGAGGCCGTCGATCCGCACGCGGTTGCGCCGGCCCTCGGCCTCGGCCGGGAACGTGCGGTCCTGGCCGCCGGCGCTCACCACGACGCGGCAGGGCGCGGGCCGGGTGGTGTACCAGATCAGCGTGACACCAGTCTCGCTCGCCATCTGCACCAGCGGCCCCTCGTAGATGCGTGCCGGGAGAATCCACGGCGCCACGGCGTGCATCCCGAGCGCGACGACGATGAGGACGATGACCCACAGCAGGATAGTGCGCGGCGCGGCCGCGGCCCGGCGGCGCGCTACAGCGTCGCGGTGTGCACAGCGGACCGTCATTCCGGCAACACCACGTTGGGGCGGCGGGCGCGCAGCGGGGCGAGCTTCTGCGCCAGGCGCTGGGCGACGTTCGGCGGCACGAGCTGCTCGATGCGCGCCAGGTCGCAGCCGCCCATCTCGTAGATCTGCCGGATGTACGTGCTGGAAGTGAGCACGTGCTGATCGCTGGTCATCATGAACACGGTCTCGGCGCCGCCAATCATGCGATTCAGGTTGGCAAGCTGGACCTCGTGGCTGAGGTCGGCCATGTCGCGGATGCCCCGCAGCAGCACGTGGGCGCCGCACTGGCGGACGAAGTCGATCGTCAAGCCGGCATAGGTCGCGGCGCGGACGTTCGGCAGGTCCGCGATGTGCGGCTGCAACAGCTCCAGCCGCTCCTTGGGCGTGAAGAGCTGCTCCTTCTCGGGATTCTGGCCGATGCCCACGATCAGCTCATTGAAGATCTGGGCGCCGCGGCGAATCACGTCGAGATGCCCGAACGTGACCGGGTCAAAGGAGCCCTGGAAGATGGCGACGACACCGCGGGCAGACGGAGGCATAGCTGGCACGCACTACGATTCGAGTTCTCTCGTACGTCAGATCACGATCAGCAAATGCTACGTCGCTGTGGCCTGGTCCGCAACTCGGGTGCGCGGGCGCCGGCTCACTCGCGCCGGATCAGGATGTTCATGCCCTGGATATCGCAGTGCAGCACATAATGGCGCTGCACCCAGGCCGCGAACTCGCTCAGCGGCGGCGTCATCAACCCCGGGTACTCGCGGGTCGAAATGACCAGCACTTTGGGCGGCCGACGGTACAGATCGGCCCGGGCCCCGTCCTCCATGAACCGGGCGTATTCGCCGACTTGCCCGAGCTTCTCGAGGGTTGCAAAACGCGACGCCGGCCGGCGATACGCATAACGATACGTCCCCGGGCTCCAGCCGCAGACGTAGATCGTCTCATCCGGACGCGTCAGGCGGGCGACCTCGACGGCCTGGGCTTCGTACGCGGCGGGGCGCGTGCGCGCGAGCGCATACCAGTGCGGCTTGGTGTCCCAGGCCCGGGCGGCCTCAGCCAGGCTGCCGCGGGCCAGCGTCAACAAGACGCAACCCCAAACGACGACAAACGCGGTGGCCGCGGGGGATGCCGCCAGGCGCTGGCGCAGGCCGGCCCGCGCCGCCAACTGATGCAGCGGATAGAGCAGCAGTAATCCGAGCCCAGGCAGCATCGGCATGAGGTGATAGCCGCGCTGCCCGGGGCCGACGCACGCCAGGTAGAGCGCCAGCAAAAACCACAGCGCGAACAGTCCGACGCCGCGCCGCGGCGGAGTGCTCACATGGTTTGTTTGCCAGTGCCGCACGCGTTTCCACGAGCCGCTTAGGAGTCCGGCCGCGGCGATCAGCAGCGCGGGAGTCAAGACCTCGATGAACGGCGCGAAAATGCGGAGCGGCTGCGTGACGTGGACCCATGTGGCCTGTCCGGCGGCGAAGTACGCGCGGTTGAAGCGTCCGACGGCAAACAGAGCTTCGCCCAGCGCGCCTTGTGAAGCCAATGCGACTGTCGCGACCGCCGGTGCGATGACGAACCCGCCGGCGGCGACGGCCCACGGCCGCCAGTCGAATCGGCGTCGTGGCCCGCCCGCGCTCCGGGCTTGGCATTGCACCCATGCCAGGTGGAGTACGACGGCGATGCTGACCGCGAGCCCCGATTGCTTGAACAGCGGCGCCGCGCCGGCCGCCAACCCACCGAGCAACAGCCAGCACCAGCGGCGACCGTGCAGCCAGCGCACGTAGCCCAGCACGGCGAGCGTCTCGCAGGCCATAACGTACGTCTCGGTACGGTTTCCGCCGCACTCGAATTCGTGGTGCGTCAGCAGGATCGCAGCGACCGCCGCCGCGGGGATGACGAGCGAGCGGTGGTACGTGCGACCGGCGGTCGCGACGAATGCGGCCAGCGTGGTCAGCATGGCCAGCGCACCGATCAGCAGCTCGGCCCCCACGCCGGGCCCGCAGAGGCGGAACGCGGCGGCGTTGAGCCACCAGATCGCCGGCGGCTTGTTGTCCCACACGTCGAGATACGGACGGGCCCCCTGCGACACGCACCAGCCGTAGTAGGCGAACAGGTGATCGTCCACGACGTTCGCCCGCCAGTGCGTGGCCGACTGGTTGACGACGACGGCGGCGAGCAACAGCCCACCGACGCCGATCCAGCGTGGAAGGCGGTGAAAGGCGGGACGTTTCACGACGGGGCATCCGGCGCAGCGCGGCCGCGGAGCAGCGCGTCGACCTTCGGCAGCATGGCCCGCAGCGCCTGGCCGCGATGGCTCCGCGCGTGCTTCTGCTCCGCGGGCAATTCGGCCACGGTGCGCCCCAGGTCCGGCAGCAGGAAATGCGGGTCGTACCCGAAGCCGTTGTGGCCCCGCGGCGGGTCAATGACAAGGCCCTCGACGACACCCTCCGTTTCGAGCCGCACCGCGCCGCCCTCAGCGAAGGCCATCGCGCAGCGAAAGCGGGCCACGCGGCGCTCCGGCGGCACCGCGGTCAACGCCAGGATGAGCTTGCGATTGTTGGCGGCGTCATCGCGCGGCGTGCCGGCGTAGCGGGCCGAGCACACGCCCGGCTCACCCCGGAGCGCATCCACTTCGAGGCCTGAATCGTCCGCCAGCGTCGGCAGGCCCGTTGCGCGGCAGTAATGCAGCGCTTTGAGGCGGGCGTTTTCGGCGAACGTGTGGCCGGTTTCTTCGGCGTCGGGGACGTGCGGAAACTCGGCCAGGCCGTGCCAGGTCAGCAGCGAGCCGGCGACCAGCTCGCGCAGCTCCCGCAACTTGCCGGCGTTGCGAGTGGCGAGCACGACGTCCGGCGCGCGCTTCACGGCCGCCCCTCGGCGCGATCTATGCGACGCTGTGCTTTGGGCATGATCACGGGGAAGGAAGGCGTCGTATCGCGTTCGCTCACCTGGCCGGCGCGGTCGCGAGTGATACTCACCACCTTGTGACCATTCTCGAGGCTGACGGGGAAGCGTTCTTGGGCGGCTTTCATGCGGGGGTCGACGATGGTCACAGACTTCACCATCCGGCCGGCGAGCGGATCCTCGCGCTGGACTTCGGAGACGGCTTCGAAGGGGAACGCGCCGATGTACACGGAGCTCCGCGCCGGCCCGTGATGGAAATACGCCTCCTCGCCCTGCTCGCGCAGAATCCGGCAGTACTCCTCGGTGGCGTACCGCCGGCTGTGCATCGTGTCGGTGTTGTAGAACACGGCCACGTGCAAGGACCAGTAGCCGGCGACGTTATTGAGGTCCCACTCGGGGTGGCTGGAATGGTAGGTCGGCAGAACGTCCATCGTCGCCAGCATGAACGGCCAGACGTCGCGGGCTTCGAAGCGGAGCGAGCGAATCGTGTCCAGGTCGCGACGGGGGTCCGGCTCGTACCGCACCGAACCCGTCAGGCCCGCGTCGATCCGGCGGTAGCGGCCGTAGAAGACGGTCGTTTCATCCTCTTCGGAGACCACCTGCACTAGTTCAGGCTTCAGGCCGGTCACTTTCTTGATCGCGGTGGCGTAACCCTCCGCCCGCTGGAAGCGATCCGGGCCCTGCAAGCCGATACAGCGGATCGCCCAGATGTCCTCGTCCGGGGCTGCCCCGAATGGTCGCACGCCGCCCGGCGTTTCGCAGCCGGACGCGAGCAGGAGCAACGTGCAGAGCGTGCCGAGGCCGACCGACGTTGCCCGTGCATTGATGCGGGGCATGATTCACTCCTGCTGCGGCAGCCGGTCCGCGAGCACCGCACGTTGCAGCGCGAACAGCCGCTCGATGCCCCGTCGGCCCAGGGCCATCATCCGGGCCAGATCGTCATCGGTATACGTTGCGTGTTCGCCGGTGGCCTGCACCTCGACCCACTCGCCGCGCGTGGTCAGGACGAGATTGCAGTCCACCTGGGCCGCTACGTCTTCGCGATAGTCCAGATCGAGCAGCAGCTCGGCGTCGACGAGGCCGACGCTCACCGCGGCGACGCCGGCGGTCAGCACGTCCGTGCCCCACAGTCCACGCCGCCGCCCCACCGCAAGCGCGTCGCACAGCGCCACGTAGGCCCCGGTGATCACGGCGGTCCGGGTGCCGCCGTCGGCCTGGAGCACGTCGCAGTCCAGGTAAATGGTGCGCGGGCCAAGTTTCGGCAGGTCCACGACCGTCCGCAACGACCGCCCGATGAGGCGCTGGATCTCCTGCGTTCGTCCGTCCAGGCGCTCGCGGCTGCGCGGGCGGCGCTGGGGCGTCGAGCCCGGCAGCATGTCGTACTCGGCGGTGACCCACCCCGCGCCGCTCGCCACGCGCCAGGCCGGCACGGTCTCCTCGATGCTGGCGGTGCACAGCACGTGCGTCTGCCCCGTGCGCATGAGCACCGAACCCGGCGCCGTACGCGTGAACCCGCGCACGATCTCGACGGGGCGCAACTCGTCCGGCTGGCGATTCTGCCGCGGCATGGCCCCATTCGTAGCACGCGGACGGGGCAGACGCAACGGGAGCGCGGGCCGTATAATGGCCGGGCCCTCCGCCGCACGGCGCGACGGAGGGCGTTTTCCCGCACAGCGGATGGAGGAACTCCAGCGTGTCCACGCCCTTCGACATCGGTCCGCCACGCGACGAGCGCGAGTTGGAGCAATTCGGGAAGATCGCGAGCGAGGCGTTCGTCGTCGCTCCGGAGAGATTCCGGCCGTACTTCGATGCCGCTGGGCGCGGGAATTTCCGCTTTGTGCGCCGGGACGGTGCGCTCGTCGGCGGCCTGGCGATCCTGCCGAAGGGGCAGTGGTTCGGCGGGCAGGCGGTGCCGATGGCGGGTATCGCCGTCGTGGCTGTCCCGCCGGAGCATCGGGCGGGCGGCGTGGCCACGGAATTGCTGTCGGCGGTGCTGCGCGAGCTGTACGACGGCGGCTGTTCGCTCTCAACGCTGTACCCGGCGACGGTGGCGTTGTACCGGCGGGCGGGCTACGAGTTGGCGGGCGTGTCCTGTGAAGTGACGCTAACGGCCAAGTCAATCGACCTGCGCGACCGGACGCTGGCCGTGCGGGCCGCCACGCCTGACGATGAGCCGCAAATTCGCGCCGTCTACCGGCAAGCTGCGGCGCGGACTGCGGGGAATCTGGATCGGAGCGAATTTAACTGGTGGCGCGTGCGCGAACAGCGCGGCGAGAAGACCCAGGCGTACGTCGTCTGCCGCGGGCCGACGGTCGAGGGGTACGCGTACCTGCTGTCGCAAAGCGTGGATATGGCCCACGCGAACCTGCGCGTGCTGGACATGGCGGCGGTCACGCCGGAGGCTGCCCGACGCGTGCTGACGCTGATTGCGGACTATCGCACCATCCGCGACCAGGTGATTTTCCGGTCGGGGCCGTTCGACCCGCTGCTCATGCATCTCGCCGAGGTGCCGGCTACCGCCGTTGGCCGCACGCCGTGGATGACCCGCATCGTGCATGTGCCGCGGGCGCTGGCGGCGCGGGGCTATCCCGCCGGGGTCGCCGCGGAGCTGCACCTGGACGTGCGCGACGAAGTTCTCGCGGAAAACAACGGACGCTGGGTGCTGCACGTGGCGGACGGGCACGGCGAGGTTCATCCGGGCGGGCGCGGGACGTTGGCCGTTCACGTACGCGGGCTCGCGGCGCTCTACACGGGTTTTCTGACGCCTGCGGAATTGGTTCTCGCCGGATTGGCCAGCGGACCGGCCCCCGATCTCGCCGCGGCGGCGGCGCCTTTTGCGGGACCGACGCCGTGGATGCGGGATGCCTTCTGAGCCAGGCTGGCGGCCCGGGCGCGGCGGGGCCAGCGTAGGAGATCGCGCCGTGAACGTCCTGTACGAACGCGATGTGCGGACCGGCGTCATCCAGTCCAAGCGCATCGCGGTGATCGGTTTCGGGTCGCAGGGGCAGGCCCAGGCACTCAATCTGCGGGACAGCGGGCTGGACGTCGTCGTGGGACTTCGCCGCGACAGCGCCAGACGGCCGAGCGCTGCGGAAGCCGGCCTGACCGTCTGCGAGCCGGCGGAAGCCGTCCGCCACGGCGACGTCGTCATGCTGCTCATCCCGGACGAGGTTCAGCCGCAGGTTTTCGCGGCCGACGTGCAGCCGAATTTGCGGGCCGGGGCGTACCTCGGCTTCGCACACGGGTTCGCGATTCACTTCCGCAAGATTGTGCCGGCAGCCGGTGTCAACGTGTTCCTCGTCGCGCCGAAGGGCGTCGGGCCGATGGTGCGGCGGCACTACCAGGCGGGCGGCGGTGTGCCGGCGCTGATCGCTGTCCAGCAGGATCCGGCGGGCAACACGCGGGAGGTCGCGCTCGCCTATGCGTGCGCGCTCGGGTGCGGACGGGCGGGCATCCTCGAAACGACGTTTCGCGAGGAGACCGAGGCCGACCTGTTCAGCGAACAGACCGTGCTGTGCGGCGGGCTGGCGGAGCTGATTCGGGCGGGTTTCGAGACGCTGGTCGCAGCCGGCTACGCGCCCGAGGTGGCGTACCTCGAATGCCTGCACGAGGTCAAGCTCATCACCGACCTGGTTTACGAAGGCGGCCTGACCGGCATGAGGGAGCGGATCAGCGGCACGGCGGCCTATGGCGGCCTGACGCGCGGTCCGCGCGTGGTCGGCGCGGGCGTGCGCCAGGCCATGCAGGAAGTGCTCGCCGAGATTCAATCGGGTGAGTTCGCCCGGGAGTGGCTGGCCGAACACGCGGCCGGCGGAGCCCACGCAGCCGCGCTCGCCGCGCGCGAAGCGCAGCACCCGATCGAGGAGGTCGGCCGGCGGCTGCGCGCGCTGATGCCGCGGCTGGAAGGACGTTCATAGAGCCCCGGAAAGGGCCGGCTGCAGCACCAAAGTGGCGCGCCGAGGCCGCACCCTACGTTGACTGCCCCCTCAGCGGCAGCGTCGCGAGCGGGTGATACTGGGCGCCGCCCGGCAGCAGGCGGCTCTCAAAAACCACGATCTGCTGCACGAGCATTTCGCCCGTCTGCGGCGGCGGTGTGGTATCGAGCACCTGGCGCAGCACGTCGCCCCCGGCCGTCGAGCGGCTCCGCCCAAGCGTGATGTGCGGCGTGAAGGCCCGGGTTTCCGGCTTGAAATTCAGCTCTTCGAGCAGCGGATCGGCCCGCTCGACCCATCGCCGGCAGCCGTTGGTGAGGTCCTCGATGCCGCACCACAGGACGCGCGGGTTCCGCGGCGCGGGGAAGCAGCCGAGGCCCTTGACGCGCAGTGAAAAGGGCGCGACGCCGGTGCCGGCGGACTTGGCGGCGTCGCAGACCTTGGCGAGCTGGGCGTCGGTGACATCACCGAGGAATTTCAGCGTGATGTGCAACTGGTGCTCCGTGCACCACTTGATCTCGCTGGAGCGCGGCAGGCCGCGGAGCAGCTTGATCAGCGGTCGACGAAGCTCCGCAATCAGCTCGACGGCAATGAACGTACGCACGGTCTCGTTGCTCCAAACGCCAGTCGGGCGTTTCGCCGCGACCTCGGCCGGCGCGGCGCCCGTCGCCATCTTCTTACTCGAACCGCGCGATTTCGCGCAGCGTGCTCAGCCGCGCTGCCACGTCCGCGGGCGTGACCCGGCACAGCGCGTCGATCGAGAACGACTCGACCACGAAGGAGGCCACGACCGAGCCGCGGGCCATCGCCGAACGCAGCGCCGGAACGTCGAACCGCCCCTGCGCCGCGAGATACCCCATGATCGCCCCCGCGAAGCTGTCGCCGCAGCCTGTCGGATCGACGACCTTCTCGGTCGGATAGGGCGGGATCAGCGCGAGGCCCTCCGCCGAGACGAGCAGGCTGCCGTGCTCGCCCTTCTTGATGATGACGAACCGCGGGCCCAGCTTGAGGATGTCGCGGCCGGCCGTCACCAGGTTCGTCCGCTGCGTCAGTAGGCGTGCCTCGCCCTCGTTCAGCACGAGCCCGTGTACGACCGCCAGCAGCTCGCGCAGCTTGTCCGGCTGGCCCTCGATCCAGATGTTCATCGTATCGCAGACGAGCAACTCGGCCTGCGACAGCCGGCGGGCAAAATCGTGCTGCAACGCGGGGTGTGCATTGGCGAGAAATACGAAGCGGCTGTCGGCAAACTCGGGCGGAATCGGCGCGCCGCGCTCGGCCAGCACGTTGAGCTCGACGCCCACCGTCTCGGCCTCGTTCATCGTGCCGATGTACCGGCCGTGCCAGCGGAACGTGCGGCTGCCGCGGCGTACCTCGACGCCGCGGATGTCGACACCCTTGTCAGTGAGGGGGCGAAGGCGCTGGAGGTCAAAGTCCTCGCCGACCGCGCCGAGGAGGCGGACGGGAGAAAAAAGCGACGCGGCGAGCGCGAAATAGATGCTCGACCCGCCGAGCACGTTCTCCACGCGTCCCAACGGGGTTTCCACGTCATCGATGCCGATCGAGCCGGTGACGAGCAGGGACATCAACTCTCCTCTGCGGGCGCCCGCGCCGCGGGCGGCTCAGTCGAGTCGTCCACGTCATCCGGGCACCGCACCACATAGAGCCACATATCGTACCCGGACGGGGCCGACTGTGGAGCCAGCCATGCCGGCACATCGGGGCCAAGGATCAATGCCGCGTATCGCGCCTCGCGGCCCACGATGCGCAGCACGTAGGCCCCGGACTCGTGCGTGGCGAGCGCGGCATGCACGAGCTCGTCCGCCGGTAGCTCGATCACGAGCCGCCCGCCGGGGCGCAGGGCGGTCTCGCAGCGGCGCAGCAGTCGCCGGGCGTCGTCCGCGCTCCGGGGCAGCGCCTGACCGGGCGGCTGATCGCCGCTCAGGATCACGACATCCCAGCGGTTTCCGCCCAGATCGAGGTCCCAGGCCGACGGCATTTCGGCGCGAGGTCCGCCGCGCGCCAGCAAAACCCGCACGCTGCTCAAACCAGATGTCTCAAGCAGCGTGCGACCGACTACGACCGCGTCGCCGCGGCTTGTCATCGGCCTGGATGTAGTCCCGGCCTGGCCCGGCGCGACTGCGAACGCGAGACCGCTGCCGGCGGCGACCACGGCGCCGACCCACGCCAGCGCCCGTTGCGTCCGGCCGAGCTGAATCGACGCGGACCGGCCCGCGAAAACGACGCACGCCGCCGTCGCCATTCCGGCGAGCCCGACGCGCCAGCCGGCGTCCAGGAACCCGCCGTCATGGGTCGCCGATTCCGGCCAGAGGCATGCGACCGCCGCCAGCAGAAAGCAGACCGGCGCCAGCCCGGCGGCTCGCGACGACATCCGCTGCGCGGCGCACGCCAGCAGGACACCGACGGCCAACGCACCGCACAGGGTGGCCAAGCCGCGCGGACCTGCGCCGGCGGTCGCGCCCGTGACCGGCGTCGCCGCCACGAGCACCGCCGCAGCCAGCGCCGCGCTCACGCCAACGGCCAGCAGTGGCCGCCATAGTCTCGCCGGGCTCATCCGCACGTCAGGCTCGGTTTGTGTCGGGGNNCGGGGCCGCGCCGACGGGCCGCCGGCCCACGGCCACAATGCCCGCCAGGAATGTGGCCAGCGGCGCGGCCAGGCACACCGTGGTGCGCGGCGTGGCCCCCGTGAGCACCGCCGCGCCGAATCCCGCAGCCACCAGCATGACCAGCCACAGACGGGCGATGCCGGTCGCCGGCTGCGTGACCAGGCGGTGCCAGCCGTGCAATGCCACCAGTGCGGTCGCGCCGATCATCCCGAGCGCCAGTAGGGTCACATGCAGTGGCGCCAGGAGCGCCACGCGCGTCAGCCCCGGCCCCAGCACGAACCGATGCGTCAGCACGCCGCGGTAGTCCTCCAGCGTCGCGGCCAACACCGCCACAAGGACCCACGCCAGGCCCAGGACGAAGACCACAGCGCCCGTGAACGCAGCGGCGAAGTCGTATTCGACCCCCTTGGCGGCGCGCCCCCGCGCGCCGCGGTCGGCCGGCGGCTCGCGCTCCGTGTCCTGGCTCGCCGTCGCAGCGCTGCCGCCCTCCAGATGCCGCCGGATGACTCGCCGCGGGAGCCACAATCCGAGGATGACTCCCGCCGCCAGGGGCACGCCCACGACGCGCAGGGCATGACGCGCCGAGGGTAGCTGGGCGTCGGCTTCGCCGAGGACACACAGCAAACCTGCCGACGCCCCCCACGCGCACAACGCCGCGCAGCCGTAGACCGGCCATGCCGCCCGCCGCGACGGAGTTAGGCCGGCCGCCGGCGGTGCGCCGCGGCTACCAGACGCGCGTGGTGTTGGCGGCGGCAAAGCTCCTCCTTCCCCCGTGGCTCAACTCGACGATGATGTCCGCCTCAGCGGAGATGTCCACCGCCGTGCCGGTGAACACCCGGCCGTCGTGCTCCAGCGTAACACAACGGCCGATGTCGTCGCAGCGCGCCCGCCACGTCGCCCGGAACGACCCCCAGCCCTCCGGCCCTACTGCGGTGACGCCCAGCCAGTGATCGAGGCGCGCGAGCAGACCGGCCGCGACGGCGGCGCGGCTCACGGGTCGCGTCGAGATGTTGTCGAGCGATACCGCTTTGTCGGCCAACTCGCCGACGAAGTGGCCCAGGTGTTGAAGGCAATTGAGCCCGACCCCGATGACGATCGCGCGGCGATCGCGGATTGATTGTGACTCGGCCAACACGCCCCCGAGCTTACGGCCGCCGAGCGCGATGTCGTTCGGCCAGCGTACGGCCGGGGAGCAGTCGGTCGCCGCCTCGACGGCCTCGCACGCCGCCAACGAGCCGAGCAGGGCACCAAAGCTCAAGACAGGCGAGCCCGGAGGCTCGATCAGCAGCACGCTCAGCAGGACGGCGGAGCCGCGCGGGGCCTCCCAGCGCCGTCCCAGGCGCCCGCGTCCGGTCGTCTGAAACTCGGCCCACGCGACCGCTCCGTCCGCCAGTTCGCCGGCCCGCGCGAGCAGAAACGCGTTCGTGCTTTCCAGCGTATCGTGCACGAAGACCTGCCGGCCGAGGCGGCGCAGCGGACCGGCCGGCAGCAGGTCGGCAGCGGTCAGAGGCTGTTGAACAGTCATGGCGGTACCAAACAGGCTCAGGCCGGGCCGCGGTACAGCGGTTCCAGCAATTCGTACGTCGCGCGCAGCCGGGCCGCCAGCGTCTGGTAGCGCTTCTGGCGTGCCGCCACCGGCCGGTACGTGTGCGACACTCTTGCCGCGGCGGCGCTCGCGGCCGCGACGGTCTTAAACGCACCTTCGCCGACAGCGGCCAGCAAGGCGGCCCCCAGGGCGGAGCCTTCCTCCGAGCGCATCGACACGCACTTCACGCCATAGATGTCGGCCTGGAGCTGCCGCCACCAGGGGTCGCGGGCTCCGCCGCCCGCGAGGCGGACTTCGCGGATGGGGATGTCCAGCGCGCGGATCAGGTCGAGTTGGCGGTTCATGCCCAGCGTGACGCCTTCCAGCACCGCACGGACGAGCGCGCCGCGGGTGTGTGCGCGGGTCAGGCCAATGAACGCGCCGCGCGCGTGCGGATGCGGATAGGGGCAGCGCTCGCCGGTCAGGTACGGATGGAACAGCAGCGCGTCGTCGTCCGGCGCCGCGGCCGCAGCGCGGATCATCGCGGTATAGAGCGCGTCGCAGGCGGCGGCACTACGCGCCTTCGCCAGGGCCTCCGCGTACAAGACCTCGCGCGCCCATTGCAGGCTCCCACCCGCGGACAACATGCAGCCGAACACGCACCACGCGCCGGGGATGGCGTGACAGAACGACTGGAGCAGGCCGTCTTCGTTCGGCACCGGCTGCTCGCTGTACGCAAAGACGACCCCGCTCGTCCCCATCGTGGCCGAGACCACGCCCGTCCGCACGACACCCGTACCGACCGCGGCGGCGGCCTGATCCCCGGCCCCGGCGACGACCAGCGCCCCTGGCTTCAGACCGATGGCGCGGGCCGCGTGCTTCGTCACCCCGCCGATCACATGGCACGACTCGGTCACCGGCGGGAACCAAGCTGGGTCCAGATCGAGCCGCCGCATCAGTTCCACCGACCACTGCCGGTTCGCGACGTCGAACAGCAGCGTCCCCGACGCATCCGCGACGTCGCTATGCAGGATGCCGGTGAGGCGGAAGTTGATGTAGTCCTTCGGCAGCAACACCGTCCGGACGCGTCGATAGAGCCTGGGCTGGTGGTTGCGCAGCCAAAGGACTTTCGGGGCGGTGTAGCCGGTCAGCGCGACGTTGCGCACCAGGCGAATCAATTCCGCCCGCCCGCCGGCCCGCTGCTCGATCTCCGCACACTCGGCTCCGGTTCGTTGGTCGTTCCAGAGCAGGGCGTTGCGCAGCACACGCTGGCGGCCGTCGAGGAACACGCTGCCGTGCATCTGGCCCGACAACCCGACGGCGCCCACGTCGCGGCCGCTGATTTTGCCCTTGCGCAGCGCCGTCCGGGCAGCGGCACACGTCGACGTCCACCAATCTTCCGGCCGTTGCTCGGACCAGCCCGGCTTGGGAAAAAAGCTCGGGTGGCCGGCCGTCGCGGTGGCTCGGATCTGCCCGCCGGCATCGACAAGCAGGGCCTTCGTGCCGCTGGTGCCAACATCGATGCCGAGGAAGAAGGTTGCCATGTGGGGCGTCCGGGTTGAGGGCCGAGCAACAAGGTAACAAAGTAACAAGGCAACCGCGGGCGGCCAACCGCGCGACGCGGTACGCTTTGCTACGTTGTTACTTTGCCACCTTGTCACCCTTCCGCCGCGGCCGCAGCAGCCCGGCGTGCGGCTCCAGCCGCAGGTCGGCCGTTTCGCCACGCAGGAAGCGCTGGTAGCCAACGGCGGCGATCATGGCGGCGTTGTCGGTGCAATACTCCAGCGGGGTCAGGTGCAGGCGGAGCCCAGCCGCGTCGCAGGCGGATTGCAGGTCGGACCGCAAGGCCGAATTGGCCGCCACGCCGCCGCCGACCACCACGTTTGTGAGGCCCGCGTGCCGCGCGGCGGCCACCGTCTTGGCAACCAGCGTCTCGACGAGCGCAGCTTGGAAGCTGGCGGCGACGTCGGCCACCTGGCGCGGGGTCAGGTGCGCCACGGAGCCGTACTTCTGCCCGGCCCCGTACACGTGGTACAGCACGGCCGTCTTCAGCCCGCTGAACGAGAAGTTGAAGTGCGGCGTGTCGATCCAGGTGCGCGGGAAGCGAACCGCGCGCGGGTTGCCTTCGCGGGCCACGCGGTCGATCACCGGGCCGCCGGGGTAGCCGAGCTCCAGGATCGCCGCCACCTTGTCGAACGCTTCGCCCGCGGCATCGTCGACGGTCTGGCCGAGCAGCGCGATGTCGCAGTAGTCGCGGACGAGGTACAGCGACGTGTGCCCGCCGCTGACGACCAGCGCGACGGCCGGCCAAGGCGGCGGATCGTGCGCGAGAGCGGCGCTGGTCGCGTGGGCCTCGATGTGATCGACCGGAACGAGCGGGAGATCGCACGTGAGCGCGAGCGTCCGCGCGGCCGTCACGCCGATCAGCAGCGACGAGACCAGCCCGGGGCCGGCGGTCACAGCGAGCGCGTCCAGGTCACGATACCCGATGCCCGCCTCGGCCAGCGCCGCCTCGACCAGCGGTGCGACCTGCTCGATGTGCGCCCGGGCCGCGATCTCCGGCACCACGCCGCCGTACTTCGCGTGCAGCTTCACTTGCGAGCTGACCAGATTGGAGCGCACGTCGCGGCCGTTCACCACGACCGCGGCGGCGGTCTCGTCGCAGGATGTCTCAAGCCCGAGGATCGTGCAGGTTTTCACGTCAGGATCGTAGCGTCTGGCGCGAGACGCACCAAGCGCACCGGCTATTCGTCGTGGGCCCACGTGCCGCGCGTGACGCCGGCTGTGTGAAGCGCGCCCAACCGCCGGACCAGGGCTGGCGACTGATCGGGCTGAGCCAGGAGTTGCGCGTGAAGATCAAGCAGCTCGCCAACCTGCGCCGGCGTCTCCCGCAGCAGCTCGACGCGGAAGTGGCACAACCCGGCCACTTGCATCGCCGGCATCAGCTCCGCGGCGGACTGCACCGCGGCGTTGAACACCGTGTTGCGACCGCCCGCGTCCGGCAGCACGGTGTGCAGGGCCCCGTTGCGGTCGCGCAGTTGCACGTCGTGGCTGCGGCACGGCCAGCCGCAATCGCCGCACCGCGTGCCGCTGGACAGGTTGGCGGCAAAGAGGCAGTGGCGCGTGTGAAGAAGCGGGATGTGCTGGTGCAGCACGACCTCCAGGCGAGCGGCCGGCACGCCCGTCAGCAGTTGTTGCAGTTGCGGCCAGTTGAGGTCGTAGCTCGCCATCAGGCGCGTCAGGCCGTGTTCCGACAGCACTGTGGCGGTGATCTCATTGGTGACGTTGAGGGAGTAATCGCCGACCAGGGCGACGTCCGGTGCGTGCTGCCGCAGGTGGCACAGCCCGCCCAGGTTGCGCACGAGCACGACATCCGGCCGCAGCCCGGCGATGTGGTCGAGCAGGCCCTGCTCCCCGGGCATCAGGACGCGCGGCGTCGCGAGACCGATCGCGCGCCCGGCTACCCGAGCCTGCCGGACCGCGGCGTCGTATTCACCGATATCCCGGTAATCGCAATACACCGTCGCGAGCGGAACCGAACCGTCCGGCGGCGACCAGCCGAGCGCGGCGGCGAGCTGCTCCGGCGTGCGAACCAGGACGTGCAACCGTGCGGGCTGGGGGCCGCTCCTGTCTGCGAGGATTCCGCTACGGAGGCGGTCCAGCGCGTCCGCCTCGACGACCTCGTGCCGAGCGTGGGCCCGACGTTGCTCGAGCAGCGTCTGCACGGCGCGCCGCCGCAGGTCGTTGAGTACGCTCTTGGGCGCCATCCACGGCAGCGACGTCGCCGGGCCGTCGGGACCGAGCAGCTCGATCGTCGCCAACTCGAACGGCGTGCCGCCGAGCCGCGCAAGTTGCTCGCGGAGCAGGTCCACGGTCAGCGGGTGCTTCTGCGCCGCATGGAGGGCATCGTCGGGAGCCACGCGCGCCTCGTGTCCGTCGTCGTCGCGAAGTTGAACGCATAGGCGGCCGTCCGCGTCCACGACCGCGCGAACGTGCACGGGGACACGTCGCGCTACGATGTCGCGGCCGTAACTGCCGGTCAAGCGGCGGCGCAGGGCGGGATCGTCCGTCTTCCAGACCTGGCACCCGACGGCGATGGCGGCGAGGTTCACATCGTCGCGACCAAAGGTGAGCTTGACCCGTCGCGCAGATGCCGTTCGCGCGTGCGCGCCATGTCGCCCCGCGCGAGCGCTTGGAGCGTGAACGGCCGGTTCAACGGTGAAAACGCGGCCGCCCTGCTCGTCGCGCTCCGGGTGGCCCTCGTCGAACACGACGCCGTCACCCGGTTTGAGCAGTTCCGCCGCTCCGCCCGCCTCGACCAGCTCGACGATCACGCCGTCGCCGGCCTGCGCGACGACGTGCCCGACATGGAGCCCGCGGCTTTTCGGGAACCGCCCCTGCACCAGCCGCTGATGGTCGATCCCGTCCAGGAAGCCGTGCGTGAACCCGCGTGAGAAGCTCTGCGCGAGGCCGGCCTGCTGCTCATTGGACAGTGAGAACTCCCTGGCCGCCACGGCCGCGTCGATAGCGGCGCGATAGACCTTTGTCGCCGCGGCCACGTACTGGGCGCTCTTGAGGCGGCCCTCGATCTTGAAGCCGGCGATGCCGAGCGCGACAAGCTCACGCACGCGGTCGTACGCGGCCAGGTCCTGGGGACTCAGCAAGTAGTCGCGGCTCGGCAGCGGGCGCGTCTGGCCGTCCACCACGAGCTGATACGGCAGCCGGCACGCCTGGCCGCACAGCCCGCGGTTGGCGCTGCGGCCCCACCACGCCTCGCTCGCCAGGCATTGCCCGCTGTACGAAAGGCACAGGGCCCCGTGCACGAAGACCTCCAGCTCCATCGGCGTGGCTTGGGCGAGCTGCGCCAACTCCGCCAGCGACAGCTCGCGCGCCACAATCACCCGCCGGATGCCCAACTCGCGGAGCCACTCGATTCCGCCCGCCTCGGTCTGCGTCATCTGCGTCGAGGCATGCAGCGGCAGGCTGGGCGCGAGCCGGCGAATCAGCCGCGCCAGCCCCAGGTCCTGTACGATCGCGGCGTCCGCGCCGGTCTCGGCCAGCGCGACCGCGTATTCGGCGGCCTGCGGCAGCTCTTCGGAGAAAACCAGCGTGTTGAAGGCCACGTACCCCTTGACGTTGCGGTCATGGAGGTAGCCGATGACGGTCGGCAGCTCGGCACACGTGAAGTTCGTCGCCCGCCGGCGGGCGTTGAAGCTCTCCAGCCCGAAGTAGACCGCGTCGGCACCGTTTGCGACCGCGGCGCGAACGGCCTCCCAGTCGCCGGCGGGAGCGAGCAGCTCGGGAAGTCGCGCGCCCATCGCCTTCAAATCTGCGATCTCGCTCATGTGGCGCTCACGAACGCATCTCAGAGCTTCTTCCGGCCCCGCGCGGCACCAACCGTCAGCCGGTACGAGTGCGAGCTGAATTGCTCCTGCAAGCCGATGATGCGCTCGCGCACGACCGCGACACACTCCTCGTCGTCCCACTCCGGATGCTCGTGCGGATACAGCGCCTCGCCGTACGCCACCAGGATCGGGTGCGGCTTGGGCAGCGGCGAGGTCCGCGGCCATGATTCGAAAGCCCCCAGAATGACGGCGGGCACCACTGGGACGCGGGTCTTGCGCGCGAGCAAAACGACGCCCGCCCGCATCGGACCGATGCTCCCGTCGCGCGTACGCGTGCCTTCGGGGAATGTCAGCACGATCTTGCCGGCCTTGAGCCGCCGCAGGGTCTCTTTGATCGCCCCCATGTCCGCGGTGCCGCGTTTCACGGGAAACGCGTTGAGGTACCCGATCAGCCGGCGGAAGAGCGGATGATGGAAGAGGGTGTCGCGGGCCATGTAGTGGCACTCGCGCGGGATGGCGTGTGCCGCGAGGATGGGGTCGAGGAAGCTCTGGTGGTTGCTCACGAGCAGCACGCCGCCGCGCGCCGGCACGTGCCGCAACCCGAAGACGCGTCCGCGAAACGCGAAGGTGCAGACCATCTGCGACAAGTAACGTGCGAAGCGGTAGCCGCACCGCATGGTCGGCGGCGGCCCCGTCTCGAGGCGTGGGTCCATCTGACGCTCGCTCATGGAGTACCTGGCCGGTACGGCAACTCCGCCCCCTGCACCCTGAACCCCGAACCCTGAACCCTCAGTCTGGGATGCTCCCGGTGACCTGACTCAGCCAGCCCGCATCCCGCAAGTGCGCGAGCATGGCGTCGAGCACCTCGGCGATCGACAGGTGGGTCGTGTCGATCTGGATCGCGCCCGGGGGCATGCGCAGCGGCGCGACGGGCCGCTGGCTGTCGGTGCGGTCGCGTTCCAGCACGTTGGCGAGCACCTGGTCGAAGGTCACCTCCTCGCCATCGGCCAGCAGCTCGTGGTAACGGCGCTCGACCCGCTTCGTCGGGGCTGCATCCAAAAAGAACTTGACGTCGGCGTCGGGAAAGGCCGCCGTCCCCTGGTCCCGCCCCTCCGTGACCACGTCGCCCATGCGGCCCACGATCTCGCGCTGCTTCTGGATCAGCGCGCGCCGCACGCCCGGCGAGCCCGCGATGAAGCGCGTGTGGTCGTTCACCCGCATCGAGCGAATCTCCTCGGTCACGTCGCGCCCGTCCAGCGTGACGCGGATGTGTGTCGGCCCGGGGTCGAGCGCGTACTGGCCCTGCTCCGCGACGCGCGTCAGGGCCGCCTCGTCGTGCAGGTCGATGCCCGTCTCGAGCGCGGCCAGCGTGACAACGCGGTACATGGCGCCCGTGTCGAGATACGGAATGCCCAGCTTCGCGGCCAGCTTACGCGCCGCGGTGCTTTTGCCCGATCCGGCCGGTCCGTCAATCGTGATAATCACCGTTCGTGTTCCCGTGCGGCCTGATTGCTCTCCTGGCGACGACCCGCGATTATACGGGTCCGCGTCGCGGGCGGGTACGTCTGCGGCGCAGCCGGCCGTAGAGGAGAGCCACGATGGCCCGGGCGAAGACGATCCTGGTGGATCTGGACGGCGTGATTTGCACGGAGGAGACGTTCCCCGAGCGGCCCCTGGCCCAGCCGATCGCCGGCGCCCGCGCGGGGCTGCGCCGCCTGCGGGCCGCGGGGTACACCGTCGTCATCTATACCGCCCGGAGCTGGGGCGAGTACCGCGTCACCCGGCAATGGCTGGACGACCACGGCTTCGCATACGACGGGCTGCACATGGGCAAGCCAGTGGCGGATATTTGGATCGACGACCGCGCCATCCGGTTCACCAACTGGCGGGACACGCTGGCCGCCGTGCGCGCGGTTTCCGCCCCAAAAGGTCGGGCAGGGGCAGGACGCTCTAGCACGCCACGGTGAAGAACTGATCCGTGCGGGTCATCTGAAGCAGGTGCCGGATCCCCGGGCTCACGCCGATGACGAGCACCCGGCCGAATCGCGGGCGGAGCACCTTGCCGAGCGCGATGAGCGAACCGAGTTGGCGGCTGCTGATAGCCGAGAGATTCTCGAGGTTGATGCGGGCCGTGAGCGGAGCCTCCTCGGCGAGAGTGCCGGCCAGCCGTTCGGCCAGGAGCCGCTCATATTCGTCCGGCAATTGCGCGAGGATGTCCTGCTGCGAGCGGAGGGTGAACTCCAACTCGTGGCCCTCACGCTGCAAGGCAAGCGGCGTCAGGTCGGGCAGCGCGGCGGGAAGCGGGTTCGACGTAAGTCTCTCCAAGAGCGCCACCTACTGGGCCAGGATTCGGCGGATGCAGCCCATCCGTGTATATTGCACCCGATCGGCCCGGCCGGTCAAGCAAAATCAAGGCTCCATTTGGAACGCGGTGATGAACGCAACCCTGAGAGTCCGTCGGCGGCCAGGGCTGGAAGACTTGCCCCTGCCACGGTACATGAGTGAGCACGCGGCGGGTCTGGACCTGCTCGCCGCCAACGACGAACCGATCACGGTTGCGCCCGGCGAAATCCGGCTGATTCCGACCGGGCTGTACGTGGAGATTCCGCCGGGATACGAGGGACAGGTGCGGGCTCGGAGCGGGCTGGCTCTGCGGCACGGGTTGATGCTCCCGAACGCGCCCGGGACGATCGACGCCGACTACCGGGGGGAGCTCCAGGTCATCGTGGCGAACTGCGCGCGCGCGCCCTATACGATCGAGCGCGGGATGCGTTTCGCCCAGCTTGTCATCGCTCCGGTCGCGCACGTCGAGGTGGTTGAGGTCGAAGGATTAGCCGACAGCCGGCGCGGGACCGGCGGGTTCGGACACACGGGACACTGAGATCTATGCGCAAAACACAATTCTGGATCGTACTGCTCGCAACGGGGATCGGCCTGACGGGTTGTTTCAAGTGCCCGGAGCCGACCCTTCGACAGGAGGAACGCGGACTGGTCTGCGTCTTCCCTGGCATCGGCGGCGGAGCGTGGTACCTGAATCAGGTCTACCAGGCGTATCGCGACGCGGGCGTGGACTCCGCGATCGTGATCCCCGAGTGGCCCACACCCTTCTACACCGCGATGAAGCACTTGCAGGACTACGAGGCCAATCGCACGCACGCCGCACGCATCGCCCAGCAGATTGTCGCGTACCGGCAGCGTGAGCCGAAGCCACCGATCGACCTCGTGGGGTACTCCGCGGGCGGCGGGATCGCGGTCATGGTGGCGGAGGCACTGCCCGAGGACATTCATTTGCGCAACATCGTGCTCGTGCAGTCCGCCGTCAGTCCGAAGTACGACCTGGACGCGCTACTGCGGCGCGTGGACGGCCACCTGGTCAACCTCTACTCGCCGCTGGACTGGTTCGTGCTGGGCTGGGGCACGAACACCTTCGGCACGGTCGATCGCGCGCACACGGAGTCCGCGGGCAAGATCGGGTTTGATCTGCCGCGCGCCGCCGCGGACGAAACGCTGCGCGCCAAGGTCGTGCAACATGGCTGGACGGCGAACATGATCTGGGCGGGTCACTTGGGCAACCACGCCAGCATTTTGGGGTACTTCTGGAACCGCAAGTACGTGGCCCCCTACCTGCTCCCCGACGGCGCAGCGCCCGCGTGTGCTCACGGCCGCGTCAGTTCCTCGACATCCGCGTCGGTCAGCCGATAGACCAGCATTGAATACCCCACCCGGTCATCCGGCGGGCGGTCGCGCAGCCGGGCTATCAGACGCTTGGGACGCAGGGCGTCGTACTCCTCAACGATCTGCTCCCGCTGCGTGCGCCGGTCGGGTGTCTCGTCCGGCGGCGGTGGCTGGGCCGCAATCTCCGCGAACTGCCCGAACGTCTGTCGCGCCCGGACCGACCAGAAGTCGGGCCGCACCTCCACATCGTACACGCCGACGAGCTGCGTCACGCTCGTCACATAGGTACCGGCGGTCAGCGCGGCGCTCGGCTCGAAGCCGAAGAAGCTCGGCAGGGCCGTGCAGTCGAGGTACTTCGTCGGCGGCGCGCTGCCGAAATAGGCCAGTTTGATCGGTTCGGCCGGGTGCGCCCGCGCGTACGCGGCCAGCCGCAGCAGGTCCTGTCCCCAGTCTATGTTGCTGTCGACGAAGTACTCGTATCCGTGCCGGGGCCCCCCCACAAGCTCATTGAAGTACGCCAGGTAATGCGGGTGAATCCATACGTGTGCCCCAAGCAGCCAGACCACCGCCCCCGCGACCAGCCAACGTCCGACACGATGCGTCAGCCACACGCAACATGCGCTCGCCAGCACAAAAAACGCCGGATAGAGCGGCAGCAGATGTCGATGACCGATGTTGACCCGCGCGTTGATCACGTAGCCGGCGTACAACACGGCAAACGTGACCACCCCGGCGAGCAGTACCTGATCGGCGGCCCGCGCACGGCGCAGGAGGAGCGTCACGATGCCCGCCGCCAGCAGGAGCTGCACCGCGATCGGCGTCTTGAGGGCGAACGCGATCGGGAAGTAGCTCCGCCACCCGATGTCGGAGTATTCGCCCATCAGGTACGCGCGGCGTTGGCCGGTGAAGAACAAGGTGCGGGCCAGGCCGAACAAGTAGCCTTCCGGGAGGATGCCGGCGTTGGCCGCCCAGTGGAGCAGGGTCGGCAACCCGGGGCGCACGTTGCCATCCGTGTCGCGCAGCGCCGCGGCCCAGGCGACGGTCATGACCTGCTTCGTCCGCTCGACTTGTGCTTCGGCCTCGGGGCCGGTGCCGGGCGGTGCGGTGAAGATGGTCACCTGCCAGCGATACCCCGTCCAGATGCCGATCCAAACCGCCAATGCGATGAAAATGCACGCACCCGCTATCACCGCCAGCCGTTCGCGCCGCCGCGTTAGTGGTCGCACGCTGGCGGTGGCGCCTGTTTCGGCCGCGCCAGGTCCGCCGGGGACCTCGATCGGTCGCCGACCCATGATCGCCCAGACCACCATCACGCTTAGAGCCGGCAGAACCAGCAACCACGAGAACTTGGTGAGGCTCGTGCCCGCCAGAGTCGCGGCCGCCGCGATCAACCGCGGCCAGGTCGCCCGCCGCAGCAGCAGCCCGAATGTCAGCAGTGTCAGCGTGATCCCGAGCGCAACCGGCAGATCGGTCGTAATCAGGCGACCGTGCGCCAGCAGCGTCGGCGACAGCGCCGCCAAGACGAGCGCGAGCAACCCCGCGGCCGGGCCGAAGAGCGTCCGGGCGAGTGCATAGACGGTCGCGCACGTGGCCAACAGCAGCACCACCATCATGCAGCGCCCGGCGACCACCAGGCGCTGCCCATCGTTGAGCCCGAACAGCCAATCGACGGCGAACGTCGCGCTGTCCGCGTCCACCCACGCGCGGTTATCCGCCTCCGGCCAGCGGTACCCCATGAATAGCACGGGCAGCGCCGCCCACATACGCGCCAGCGGCGGGTGATCGGGCGAGAGCCGATAGTCGGCGTTCCGCCAGGCGTTGACGCCCGCCACCAGGTGGAACGGCTCGTCGAACGTGACGCTGTCGGAGCGCAGCGACGTGACCGCTCGGAAGGCGGTGAACAGAAGCAGAGCCGGAACGACGACGCGGTGCAGGCGCACGTCGGCCAGCAGCGGCACATCCGGCTTGAATCCCGAGGGGCGAAACACGAGACGCCCTCATGTAGCGGCCGACCCCCGTGTCGGCCGTAGAGAACGCTGAAGCCGCTCCTCCACCCAGTCGCACAGCGGGTCGAGACCCTCGTTCCGCAGCGCGCTCACCGGCCACACCGGGCGCGGCGTGTCGAGCGACTCGCGCAGTTGGCGTACCGTGATGTCGGCACCCGGCAGGTCGGCCTTGTTGACCACGAAGCCGGTCGCAATCTCGAAGACGCCGGCCTTGACGAACTGGATCGCGTCGCCGGCGCCGGGCATGACCAGCAACAGCACTTCGTCCGCCAGCGTGCGCACGTCGGTGTCGTTCTGCCCGGCTCCAACCGTCTCCACGAGCACGACGCGGTGCCCGACGGACCCGAGCAGGCGTGCGATCTCGGCGCAGTGCGGCGCCAGGCCGCCCGCCTGACCGGCTGAGGACAGGCTGCGGACGAAGAGTCCTTCGTCGGGCTCGGCGGGTATCATTCGCAGGCGATCGCCAAGCACCGATCCGCCAGTTATCGGACTCGTCGGATCCACCGCGACAACCGCGACACGGTGCCCACGGGCTCGCAAGTGCTGGGCGAGCTTACCGATGAAAGTGCTCTTGCCAACCCCAGGTGAGCCCGTAATTCCAATAGTCACAAATGCTTGCGAACGATCGGATGCTCTCCCCAACTTGTCCTTGCGGCCCTCGCTGAGCAGCGTCAGCGCTCGCGAAAGACCGACCGGCGTGTTCAGATCGGGAGCGATTCCGGGCTGCTCCAGCTTCGCACGCCGCCGCTCAGCCAAGCCGCGCACGGCGTCAACAATCGCCTGCATCGGCGTCCCGGGGGTGAAGATGCCGTCAATCCCGGCGGCGCGTAAGGGGGCGTGGTCCTCCTCGGGGATAATCCCGCCGACGATGAGCGGCATGTCGGGGAGGCCGGCTTCGATGCAGCGCCGCCGCAGCTCGGGCATGATCGTCAGGTGTGCCGCCGACAGCAGGCTGACGCCGACGACATCCACGTCCTCCTGAACGGCGGCCTGAACGGTCGTGCCCGGCGTCTGCCACAGGCCGGTGTAAATGACCTCCATCCCGGCGTCACGCAGGTTGCGGACGATCAGCTTGACGCCGCGGTCGTGGCCGTCGAGTCCGATCTTGGCGATGAGCACGCGCACGGGGCGAGGCATAAGTCCTCCGTCTTCGGTGTCTCGTGGAGCAGAACGCGAGCGTCCCAACCCAGTGGGGCCGGCGTCCCTGCCCGCCCGTCGAAGGTACTAGAAGAGGCTGGGATTGACAAGCACCGCGGGACCGCGGACGAGCAAACGGGCGGATCGCCGGATGTTGGCGGGCGGCGAGGATCAGAGCCCAGAGCGCAAGCGACGGGTTCCCGGCCAACGCACGCTAACCGGAAACGCGACGCCCCCCCGGGCAACCCCGCGCTGGCGCTTCGGGCTCTGCTGGCCGGGTCCCACGCCGCATTGCGGGGCGGCGCGCCGACCGCCACAGCTTTGCGGTACACCCAAGCAAACCGCTTTCCGCCCCTCACGCCCCCCGCGCCCGCACCCGATACCGCTCGCGATCCGCAAAATAGTCCACCGCTCGAAAGCCGGGGTGGATTCGCGCCCGATGCGGCGTACCGGCCGGAATGAAATACGTCTCGCCGCGCGTGTATGTCCGCGTGTGGCCGCCGATGGTCAGGTCGATCTTGCCGTCAATGACCACGCCCCACTGATCGCCGTGCGAGTGTTCGGGGACGGCCACCTCGACATCCGCTTCGTTGAACGACACTTGCCCCGCGTCGCTTTGCAGCAGCCAGCCCCGCAGGCCGTCGAAAGGCAGGTCCGCTTCCGGCAGCCCCCGCACAAACGCCGGAAATTCCGACGATTCCATAACGCCAACTCCTTTCGCCGCGGCGTCCGAACGCGCAGCGCAAGCAAGCGCGCCGCGTAGACCATCCGAGCTGCGTCTAACCGAGCCGGCCCAGTGATGGGCCGGTCGGGCTCACCCGCGCAGCGCCGCCCCGCCAGCCTCGACATCGTTCACCAATCGCCGCGAAAACTCCTCTCCTGTCATCACCGGCAGCGGTTCATACCCGATCTCCCCGACGGTCCGCCGCAGCGCCCTGTCTTCCGTCACGAAGCAGCCGGCCATCGCAGCAAGCGTGTAGTGGCGACGGTCATAGAAGTCGTTTGCTCTGAAGCGCTGCTCGGTTCCGGACCGGTGCCGTCGAAGAATCTGGGCCATGCAAAACGACACGGAGGCTCGCGAGCAAGGCAGGCGGCTAACGCGCAGCTGGTCGGTGTGGTTTGCTGACAGGCCGAGACGCTTTCCTTGACTCCGCGCCAGCGTCAGGAACCAGGACTGAACAGATTTCTCGCAGAAAAAGGGCCCAGCATCACCCGACGGCGCCTGCCCGCCCCGCGCGCGAGCGGTCAGCTCCCTCTCGACCCCGTCGCCAATATCGTTCCACAACTTTTCGTCCTCGCTCTTGAGTCGCCGAACGTCTTCCCGCAAGGATGCCATCCCGGAGCGGTCTGACGATAATGCGCGCATGTTGGCAATGGTCGCGGAATCAAGGTAGGCCTCGGCGCGCGCGGCGGCGGCGCCCGTACGAAGCTCAATCTCCATGAGCTTTCCCGTTGGCCGAAGCACCCTGTCACCTACGATGGACCAGAAGAGCGCCACGGCCTGCCCGTACCGCTCGGCGTCGCTGCATGCGAGGGAGGTCAATTCCTCCAGTAGCTCGAGCGATCCTAAAATCGCCCACGCGCCGACACCGACAAGGCTCCGGAGGGCCCGCGCGTTTTTGCGCCAAGGGCTGCTCGCTTCAGCGAGGTTCCTGATGATGTTGGCGTCGAGGTAATAACTCTGCATACCCGCATCCTACAAAGGTCGCGACATGCTCCAATGCCCCCAGGGCTTCACCCACCAGTCCGACACGGTGCCGCTGGCAGCGTCGGCCAGCGCCGCTACACAGCGGACCGTATGCGCGCTCGTTCGACCTCCTCACTCAGAGGGCAGCGCCGGCGCACGTGCTCTCACACGCGGTATACCATGCCCTCTACAGTACTTCCTGACGCTCATGCCGGTTAGCCTCCGGAACGCCTCGCAGTAGTAGCTGCCCTTAACGCCCAGAACGTCGCTCATGCGCCGGATGCCGGTTGGCACCCCGCCGAATCGCTCGACGATCGCGCCAAGGTGGGCAGCGGCAGTCTCCCTCGTCAGGCGAGTTGGGACGGTCCACTTCAGGTGTCGAAGCACGAACTCCCCATACGACGTGACGCCGTTTTTTTGGTCAGAGCGGAAGATCGCACCGGCAAGCGCACAGGAATTAAAGCGCCGCCGGAGGTCAGCGTTTCGATACAGCTGCGAATAGCTGGGAACCGCGCCTCCGAGGTATTCCCTAATTGCCTTGAGGCGCGTCAAGATCGCTTCGTGCGTCCAGTTCTCTGTAATCGCAGTCCTCCGAGGGACCAGGGCGAGCTCACGCCTGACGCGAAGAAGCTCCTGCTGATCGGAGACACTCCGGCCTGCACGGCGTGCCGACCTGTAGATGATGCCACACGCGATAGAACAGGTCGCCCGCGATGAATACCATGGACGGAAACATAGCCCGCAAACTGGGCAAGTACGAGGCACGAGAGTACGCATCGCTGTGAAATAGCACCGCCTCGAGCAGTACGTGCGCCCACCGACTGCAGGGAACGTCGCCTTGCACGACGGACACACCTGCTCCTGCCTGGCGCTTGGCCTTGATATGCACGCCCGTGAGCAATACCGGCGCCGCCTGTACTCCGCGAGCCCGCGTCCCCGGCGAGGAATGGGGCGCCCACATGTAGCACAGTTTTTCGCCAGTGATCGGCGCTGGTAACTGTCCCAGGAGTGCTGCTGCAGCGCCAGTTTGTGATGTGCGGCAACGTAGCTGCACATGTCTCGAAAACGCGAGGTGGTGTCGGTCAGATAGGTGAATGTCCATCCGGCCTGGGCGCACCATCGCCGGGCCGCACGCAGTTTTGCGCGCAGGCGGGGATCGCGCGCCGCAATGCATGCCGACTTGATCTCGACGAGGCCTGGACCACCCGCGGTCACAACGACGAAGTCAGGATGATAATTCCGCCGTCCGTGAGCATACGGGACCGTGAAATCGCAGCGCCGCACCTCACGGAACTCCCGAGCGTGGTCGTTGGCGTAGAGCAGAAACGCGAACTCGTAGGATGATTCGAACGGGATTCGGCGCCCGCGCGAGAGGGTGAATTGTCCCCGCACGAACGTGGGGCTCCGCCTGCCGAGCACGCCGCACCTGCGGGAGCAGAAGCGCGTGCGGCTCTGCCTCGGACGGAAGGAATCGCCGCAGACGGGACATGCGATCGTGCCAAGCCGCGTCTTATTCACGGAAATGCAGCGAATCCTGCACCGGTCGGAGCAGTAACGCTGTTCAGCGCGGGCCGTCCGAAAGAGCTTCCCGCAGTGATCGCAGATTCCTCTACGCCAGGATCGAGAGTTATGGGCTGCCAGTCGCCGCGGCTGCATGCTGGCGCACCTATGCGAGCAATGTACCTGCCTTAGCTTCTTGGTTGTAAACGCCTGTCCGCACGCCGGGCACACGCGCTCATACGTCCGGCGCGGGCGACCACGTTTGCCTCTTGGTCCGGGCAGCACCGGCGTGTGAACGGCGTCCGGGGATGCTGGCGTCGCGGCACCGTCACGTGCAACGAGCGCAACCGGCACGTCTTGCCTCTGGGGAACCCATGAGGCGCGCAGTTCTCGTACTGTCATCCCGGTAGCGCGTTTGAGGTAGTACCGGGCCAGGGCCTCACGGCGGCCCGCGGCCTCAGTCGCCGTGCGACCTGTACGAATCGCAGCGATGAACTCTGCGAGCATTCGCGACTGCGTACTCGACAAGCCGCGCATTCTGACGTCTCCGCCATGGAGGCCGAGCATCTCACCGTCCCGGCCGAGCAGCCCGCTCGACATTCACGCGACTCGCATTTGCCCTGTGGCCCATCCCGCCCTCCTGCCGCCAAAATGCCCTCGGCGGCCACCGTTTTCTCACACCCCCGCACCCTACCGCCGCCCGCCCCCGCCGTCAACGTTCCCGCTCCCGCCCCTCAGTGAGGGCTGATAGCCGACCGCTGACAACCTTCGGGGTCCTTCGCGTCCTTCGATCCTTCGCGGCGAGTCCCCGCCCGCCGCCAAACTCCGCCAGCCGCCAACACCATCGCCCCATCGCCTTGCTTCTCTCCATTCCTGAGTAATACTAT
>PMMM01000215.1 GCA_003162245.1 Phycisphaerales bacterium | reverse complement strand
GGAAAAGTGAAATTGCTCTAACGGAGGACGGAGAATGCGACAACTCACGTCAGTCTGGATCTTGGCCCTTCTTACAGCATCGGTGGCTGTAGGCGAGACCCAGATCTACTGGACAAACATAACGCCTGCGTCATCTGGCAGCGGCAGTCTCAAGCGGGCGAACGCAGACGGATCTGGCATGGAAACACTCGTGACGGGCCTGAGCCACCCCCGTGGCATGGCTCTCGACGTTGACGGCGGCGAGATGTACTGGACTGAGCCAGGGCGGCTGGCAATCCGACGAGCCAATCTCGATGGATCGAACGTCGAGACGGTCATTTCTGACGCGCAAAATGGGACATCGGAAGTCGCGCTGGATACGGTCGGTGGCAAGATGTACTGGACCGACTGGACTACGCCTTGGGGCGGCGTGGGCGCGAAGATACGCCGAGCCAATCTTGACGGATCAAGCTCCCAGGAGTTGCTGACCGTGGGATTGGTGCGCCCCGTGGGCATCGCACTGGACACGCTGCATGGCAAGATGTACTGGACGGATCTCGAAGGCAATTATGACGGCACAGGAGAGATCCGACGAGCCAATTTCGACGGGTCGAACGTCCAGACCCTCCTTACGGGGATCGATGAAGCGAATGGGCTTGCCCTAGATCCCGTCGCTGGGAAGATGTACTGGACCGACATCGCCACCCATTCGATCTCATGTGCGAATCTTGACGGCTCCGACACCGACACCTTGGTAACCGGCCTCGAAACGCCCACGACCATCAACTTGGACTTGGCCGCCCGCAAGATGTACTGGACCAACGCGTGGGATGGCGGGCTGAACAACATGATCCAGCGTGCGAACCTTGATGGCTCGGGAGTGGAGGCGATTGTGTCGGGCACAGACGTTCCGTGGGGCATCGCCGTGACTCCTGAACCCGCCAGCGTGTGGCTGCTGGTGCTCAGTGGGCTGGTTGCGTCTCGTCGGCGGTAGCCAGGCCTGCCGCTCCAGATTAGCGGCCCCCCCCGACCCGCAACAGGGACCGTCCGCGACGCGGCGCCTAAGCGACGGTGGCACGTTCGCCACGTAAGAAACGGCGGGGTGACTTTGCAGCGGGACCACGGCTTGGCCGAAGCCGTGGCGACGGCGTGGCTCCGCCATTCCAGGGACGCGAGCGGAACCAACGTCTTCTATCGGGGCGTGGCGAAAGACGACTACCTGCTGCCGCTCGTCCAGGTCATCGGCCGCGAATACTTCGGCGGCTAAGGGACCACATGGAATCCCTTGGCGTGGGCCTGGAGCCGCTGGTCTATGTGCTGCCCCATTCGCTGCTCCAGGGCCTCGATTTCGGCAATGATCGTTAGGACCACGTTTGAAAAACTCACGGAATCAACGGGGGTCGACGGCTGAAACTGCCAAGCCAAAGCCGCAGTCTTCAGACCCGCCAAATCCGCCCCTGCCTGATTTGCGTTCCAACTCACTGGCATAGCGTATCCTCCTGAGCCGTATCCTACGCCCACCGTCCGACCCGCGCGAGGGCCGTCCGCCATTCCGACCCGTCCCTGACGCCAGCCCGCGCCCTAAAAATCGCGTGGCGAGGCTCTAATCGCGCTGACGCGGGCTTCGCAGTCGTGGTCCCTTCGAGTTCGTCAGCGGTTTCGGTCAGGGCGTCGGCGAGTTTACGGACTTCCGCTCGCCTGACGGGGAAGCCACATTCGGAGCCATCGCGGTGAGTGAAGGCCAAGCCCGCCCACTCGTTAGGTATCCCGCTGGGCCACTTCACGCCGATGGACCCTGCCTTGCGGAAGATGGTTTGTTTCTTGCTCGCCGTAGGCCCCACGGTAAGGCGAGGCGCTGTCGGCTTCAGGGCCGTGGCGTGCGAGTGGTCGGCGGGGTATCCTGGCAGGCGACTAAGGGAGCGTCGTATGGATTTCGAGGTCGAGCTACTGAAGGCCCTGGGCGACCTTACCACAGACGAAGCGAAGAAAAGGACCGCGTTGTTGGCTATCGTCCGCAAGGTCCAACGCGAGCGGTTCACCGAAACCGACCTCAATAGTCTGCTGCAATCGCTCCGCCACAAGGCGTTGCTGCCTGCCGAGAAGCGGCGGGATTTCAACGCGATTGTCCGAGACGCGATGAGCTTTCGCAGCGTCGCGGACGCAATTGGTCCACCGCAACCGCCGCGACCACCACGACAGCGACGGAAGCCGTAGGGGCGGCCCTTGTAATATCCGCTGTAAAACCTGAGATTTCGTCGCTCATAAACTCTTGCCAAATAACGACTTCCGAAACAGGGTGGTGTTTCGATTCCCGCCGCCTCCGTTCTCATTCCGCGGCTGCGCGCGAGGGCGCCAGGCCCTGGGGGGCAGGCCACCAGATCATGACTGCGCACGCTCCACCTCCACGACGGGTCTAAACGCGGGAACCGCCCTGCCATCGGGGGCGGCGAATCTGACAGAGCCGCACGAGCCCCTTGCGTGTTCTCCGTCGCGGTGCGCCCACCGGACTTTGCCCCCGGGGAGGCCGCCCCCAGCGCGCGGTACGATGCGCCGCGGTCCCCGCAACGGAGACGGGGGCAGAGAAACAGACAAAGGGGTCCATTATGTCGAGCAATCCGATGTTTCCGATCGACGTGACCGCAGACGAGCGAGCAGCCGGTTTCGAGGTGACCGAAATTGAAAATCCGCAGGCGCATTACATGGGGCAGGCGGAGAAGATCGGCGCGGTTGTTTGTCAGGTTGGCGAGTCCGACCGCGTGATTAAGGGGCGCGGGGCGGACGGGGGCATCACGTACGGACTCAAACGCTTCGCAAACTATGGCTTTGACCGACCCGGGACGCCCCCGGACTGGAAACTAATTCGCATCCTGTCTCCGGAGCCGCGCCGCGCGGTGGAGGAGGCGCGTAGCCTCGTCGGGCGCGATGTTGACGTGAAGGTCATAACGAGGGTGCCCCCGCCCCCATGCTGAGATCCTGCCCGCGCTGCTGCCGCTCCGCCACGGTCACGCAAACGAGCACTACCGGCAACGGCGCGACCCCCGGGACGGTGGAAAAACGCCCTCGTCCTGGCCCTCTGGCCGGCGGCCGCGGTGGTGCGCGGTCCGCTCTGCCGCCGGCGCCGCCGCGAACGCGGACAGTGCGTGCGCTGCGGCTACAACCTGGCCGGCCTGCCGGAGCCCCCCTGCCCCGGACGCGGCACGGGCTTCCCCGCGGTGGGCGGTGCCGGCGTGCCCGCACCGCTGCGCGCTTGACGAGACCGCGGCAGCGACATAGAAGACGTTCGTATGGCCACCGCGAAACCGATTGAGCTGGTCGTGATCACGCCCGAGCGCAAGGTGCTCGAGACCGCCGCCGACGAGGTCGTCATCCCGATGCACGACGGCGAGCTGGGCGTGCTTAGCGGCCGGGCGCCGCTGCTGTGCGAGCTCGGCATCGGCCAATGCCGCTACACGCACGGGGGGCAGACCTGGCGGATGTTCATCGACGGCGGCTTCGCGCAGGTCCTCGACAATCACGTCACCGTCCTGACCACGCAGGCTCTGCCCGCGGAAAACATTAACGCCGAGACCATTGCCACCGCCGAACGCGCGGTCCAAGAGCACCAGGGTGTCGAACCCGATACGCGGCTCGCGTACGAAAAGGCCCAACGCCGGCTGAGCGTGCTGCGGCGGCTGCACGTCGGTTCATAGATGCGGTCGCGCTGAGGGTCGCGGCCGCCCCCCGTACTGCGATGATTCGGGATCTTCGCGCGCGGCGGAGATTCCCTGTCGCTCTACGTCGGCCACTGGGGGCCGACGCTACTGTCCGCGTCCGTCCACGGCGCGCCGCGAGGGCCGACGCTACTTCTTCAGGCCGCTATTCGAGCAGCAGGACGTGGACGACGCCGGGGCCGTGGACGCCGGTGATCAGGATGCCCTCGATGTCGGCGGTTTTGCTGGGGCCGGTGATCAGGTTGATGTTCGCCGGCGACCCGGTGTTCGCCAGCCGGTCGAAGTAGTCGAACAGGTCGCCGACGATCTGCGTCCGGTCGAGCAGGGCGATGTGCACGGGCGGGATCAGCGACGCGCCGCGGGCCGCCGCCGGCCCCGAGACGCAGACCAAAGTGCCAGTCTCGGCGATCGCCGCGACGACGCCCGTCACGGCCGCGTCGCAGTTGAACAGCGTGTCGTCGTCCCACTTGCTGACCGCCGAACGGCCCGCGGTCGCCAGGGCGTCCGCGAGCGCCGCCGCGCGCTCCGCCGTCAGTGCGGTACCGGGCTGCGGCTGCACCAGCACCAGCCTGGCGGACAGGCTACCCACGATGTCCTTCGCCGCTGCGAGCCAGTTCGCCTCGGTCACGCGGTGTACCACGCAGCCCGCCGCGGTCGCCTCCGCCGCGAATCGCGCGGCCAGCTCCTCAGCGGGCCGAACCGCGCGCAGCGCTGCGTTGGACCGATCCGGCAGCGGCGTCGGGTGCGGGGCGGCTTCGGTGCGCCGGCGCAACGCGTGCAGGAACGCGTCGAGCGGGCCGGTGCCGCCCGGGGTCTCCGCTGCCGTCAAAGGAGGTTGCGGGTCAGTGCTCATCGCGTAGCTCGTTCTCCCAGATGCTGCGGAAGCTCCGCACGGCTGGGCAGGGCAGATCGCGGGTGTCCGTCCAGGCTCTCAGCAGGCCGGGGCCGTGCCGCGTCCAGCCGCCGCCGTCGTCCGGCAGGAACCGCATGAGCCGCTGTCCGAGGCGATAGGCCCAGGGGGTCTGCATGGCCCATTGCCAGAGGCGCAGCAGCACGCGTTTGGCGCGCGGCTGCCGCGTGCAAGCGAGCGCCCGCAATCGCACCAGCAGCTCCGGGATGTCGATCTGCACAGGGCAGGCGAGCCGGCACGCCCCGCAAAGGCTGGAGACGCGCGCCAGGTCGTCGTAGGCGTGCCCGTAGAGCAGCGGCGAGAGCAGGCTGCCGATCGGGCCCGGGTAGACGCTGCTGTAGGCGTGCCCGCCGATGTTGCGATAGGCCGGGCAGGCGTTGAGACACGCCCCGCACCGCACACAGCGCAACACCTCGCGCAGCGGGCCGGTCAGAATGTCGCTGCGGCCGTTGTCGAGCAGCACGACGTGCAGCTCCCCGGGCCCGTCCGGATCATCCGGGCGTTTGGGGCCGTTGATCAGCGTCGTGTACGCGCCCATCGGCTGACCGGTGCTCGAACGGGCCAGCAATTTCAGGAAAATCGGCAGATCGGTCAGCCGCGGAACGATCTTGTCGATCCCGAGGAGCGCCACGTGCACGCGCGGCCGCGTGATGGTCATGCGGCCGTTGCCCTCGTTCGTAATCAGGCAGAGCGTGCCCGTCTCGGCGACGCCGAGGTTCACGCCGGTGATGCCGAGGTCGCAGCGGCGGAAGATGTCGCGCAGGTGTCGCCGGGCGATCTTGGTCAGCTCCGCGGGGTCCTCGGTGTACGGGCAGCCGAACTCGCGCGCCATGGCGCGGGCGACCTGGCGGCGGTCCTTGTGGATGATGGGCGTGATGATGTGGCTGGGCCGGTCGTGGTCGATCTGGACGATGAATTCGCCGAGGTCCGTCTCCACGACGCGGACGCCGGTCGCCTCCAGGGCCACGTTAAGCCCGATCTCCTCGCTGGTCATGCTCTTGCCCTTGACCGCGAGCGACAGGCCACGTGCGGCGGCAATCTGCGCGATGGTCCGGCACGCCGCCGCGCCGTCCGGCGCAAAGTGCACCTGGGCGCCGAGGGCCGTGGCCCGCTCGACGAAGCACTCCAGATACCGCGGCAGGTTCTCGATCACGTGCTGGCGGATCTGCGCGGCCTTGTCCCGCAGCGCCTCCACATGCGGGAGCTTCGCAAACGACTCGGCCCGCGCATCGACCTTCCGCCACGCCGCAAGGTGCACGGCGTTGACGACCCGGCGGTCCGTGGTGGCGGCCGCGATGCGTGCGCGCAGGTCCCCGGTGCGGCTCATGCCGCGGCCTCCATCAGGCCGAGCGATTCGGCCAGGAGCTCGGCGAGGTGCTTGAAACGGAGCGGCAGCCCCCGGCGATGCGCGCCCCCGGCCATTTGGAGCGTGCAAGCCGACTCGTTGCAGATCACGAGCCTGGCGCCCGTGGCCGCCAGCTCATCCAGCTTGTCGCCCAGCATGGCCGCGCTGAGCTCCGGAAACTCCACCGCGAACAAGCCGCCGAAGCCGCAGCACAGGTCCGTGCGGGCCGGCGGACGGACGTCCAGGCGGGACAGCCAGGCCCGCAGGTCATCCAGACCGTAGATCGAGCGGGCGTGGCACGGATAGTGAAAGGTCACCGGCTCGCGGGCCTGCAGGTGGGCGGCGATGTCCACGTTCAACCGGTCGCGCAGGAACGTGCAGAATTCCCAGGTCTTTTCCGCCAGCCGCACGGATGCCGCGTGCGCCCCCGGATCGTCGGCCAGCAACGGCGGGCCGTGCTGCTTGACCATCGCGGCGCAGGACGCCGACGGCGTGACGACGTGCGTAAACGGCTCGAACACCGTCGCCATGCGTCGGATCAAGACGGCGGCCGCGCGGTGAAACCCGCTGTTGAAAGCCGGCTGCCCGCAACAGGTCTGGCCCGCGGGAAAGTGCACGCGACAGCCGAAGTGGCGCAGCACGCGGACGATCGCGTCGCCGGCGCGCGGGTAGAAGGTGTCCGACAGGCACGTGATGAACAAGGCCACGTCCATCGGAGCACTATTAGGCGCGCTGCACGCTCGGCGAGCAAGAAAAACAGCACGGCAGAGTGGTTATGACGGGCGCACAACGCCTGGCTGGCGAGGTGTGACGTGCCGAGGACCTCGTGGTCCGTAGCGGCGGGCAGCTAAGGCTGGCCGGTGGACGAGCTGCTCGTCGACGTTGATGACGTCGATGCCGCGGGCGCCGCGGTAGCCGCCTGTGTCTGGCCACTGCCGCCCTGCGTCACGCTCGCGTAGCCTGCACTAGACGTAAATGGGTCGTTGCTGCCACAGAACGGCGGGTACGTGCACGCCATATCAACGTTCGGATTGGCCCCGGGGCCGGTATACCCCGAGCGGATGAAGTTGTACTGGACGGGATCACAGCTCAGGATCGTGCCGCAGGGGTTGAAGTTGGCAATGTAGTGCCCGATTCCCCCGAGGTTTAAGCAGCCGCTCACCTGGAAACACGTGCCGGCGAGCACGGTCGCGAGGGCGGCGATGCCGAGATAACGGCTGTGACGACTACGCATGACTGACCTCGTCGTTTCTCAGGGTCCGGTGGTGGTGGTTCCCGTTGTCCCAGTTGTCGTGCCGGTGGTGGTCGTAGTCTGCGGGCAATCCGCGAGGAGTCCGCCTCCGCTCGGCGGGCAGAAGGTGAAGTACGTCCCGCCGTTGCAGTTGAGCACGGAGCAGACGTTGAAGGATTGGACGGCCGACACGAGCGCATAGTCCAGGCAGCCGCGCGGCAGAACTGCGAACGCGGTCCCCGCTCCACAGATCAAAACTGCCGCCCACGCGCGCTTCCTGCGAAGGCTCCACATCGGCATGGCTCCAGGGTACGGCGTTCCGGATGAAAGCTCAACCAACGGTAGTATAGGCGGCATCCCACGTGGCCAGCAAGAGGGCCGGGCGGCAGCGCGCAAAGAAAAACGGGGTGCATCCGTGGGGGATGGCGCCCCGTTGCTCGAAGCAGTCAGCGGCGGGCCCGAATGCCCGCCGCGGGTGCACTCCGACGTTCGCCCGGCGATCAACCTGTCGGAAGGAGCTTGATCAGGGCATTAACATACGTTTGCAGGCTCGCCGGGAGGTAGCTGTCCAGCGTGGTGAGGAGGGTCGTCAGACCGGTCCCGCTAAACAGGCTGGGCAACTGCAAATTGCAGGAGAACTGCAACACGATGCCGCTCGCCAGCAGCAGCCACAAGGTTTTGCGCTTTAGCATGGTCACTCTCCGATGAATTCAGGTTCTTGGTGTGAAGCGACCGGCACGAGGCCGTCGGCCTTCACTCGTCTGTTCACGACCGTGACGACTTCACGGGCCAACGTGGCCCAGACATTCGGCGCGGGCCGAAGGACCGCGCCATCGCGACCCATGCGACGGGCGGCCTAGCTGAAGGTCAGCTCGTTCACGATGTCGAGGCCCAGGCCAAGCCACTTGTTCGGCCACGTGTGATTCCACAGGCCATCCCAGAAGGCGCCGAGGCAGCCGCCGAATAGCGTTGTGCTGCTGACGAGCAACGCAAGCGTAAGCCATTTGAACTTCTTGGTCATTTTCAAGTCTCCTCAGAAGATGCCGTTGTCCGCACGGACCGGGCCGGGCCGGACACAGGGAGCATCATGCCCTTCGTCTAGTTGATGGTCCGCAGCCAGATCCAATCGCCAAGCTGGTCGCCCAGGAATTTGAAGAAGCAATTCCCGGAGGCCAGCGCGATCATTCCGGCGCTCAGCGCGAACAGCACTGCTTTGATCCGAAGCTTCATTAGCGTTTCTCCCATTTCTGCCTTGGACTGCCAATCCGCGTGTCCGGTTTAGTCAAACGCTACGTCCACCAGGATGCGCTGGATCACGTTTGACAGACACCCACCGCCGTACCCGAGTCCCAGAGCGGTGCCCGCCGCGAGGACGAGAATCACGCCCTTCCACCACAACAGCCTTTTGCTCATCGTGAGCCTCCTTTGCAGGAACTCTAACCTGTCCTACAGCCTTGATCCACTACCCGCGCACGGCACCGCGCCGCGCGCCACGAGCAAACACTGACGTTACTCGACCAACGGTCGGATCAAGAGCTGTGGAACCACGCATTCCGAGATGCGCCACCGTAGTCCGACCGCGCCGTGAATTAGGAGTCGAAGTGTAGGGCTATCGCCGTCCATTTCAACCCCCCCGCCGGAAAATTTCCGCGATTCCTGCCTCCGTGACCGGTTTCAGCACCCCTTTTTCGGTCACGATCCCGGTAATCATCTCCGCCGGCGTCACGTCGAAGGCCGGGTTGTAGCACCGCACTCCCGCCGGAGCCACCGCCGTGCCGCACACCACGCCAACCTCGTCTCCCGCACGCTCCTCGATCGGAATATCCGCTCCGGAATCGAGCGTGCGGTCGAACGTGCTCCGCGGCGCCGCCACGTAAAACGGAACGCCGTGCTGCCGGGCCGCCAGCGCCACGCCGTACGTCCCGATCTTGTTGGCGGTGTCCCCGTTCGCGGCGATCCGATCGGCCCCCACCACAACGACCTGGACCGACCCGCTGCGCAGCAGGCTCGCCGCCGCCCCGTCGCACAGTACCGTTACATCGAGGCCGGCGGCCAGAAGCTCGAAGGCCGTCAGCCGGGCCCCTTGCAGCAACGGGCGCGTCTCGTCCACGAACACGCGGAACCGCCGCCCGCGCTCGTGCGCCACATACAACAATGACAAGGCGGTGCCGTGCGCCACGGTCGCGAGCGCCCCGGCATTGCAGTGCGTCAGCACGCCGCCGCCATCGGGAATCAGGTCTGCCCCGGCCTCGCCGATCTGCCGGCAAATCGCGGCGTCCTCCTCGGCCAGCGCGTGTGCTTCGATCAGCATGGCCTCCCACATCGCTGCGGAACCATGCGTCGCTTGGATCTCAGCGGCCTCCGTCACCCGCCGGACCGCCCACGCGAGGTTGACCGCGGTCGGCCGGCAACCACGAAGGTAAGTGCCAACCTCACCGACTTTCGCCAGGAACGCCGCCGGGGCGAGCGTGCGAAACGGCCGCGCACCCAGGCACAGGCCGTACGCCGCTGCCACGCCGATGGCCGGCGCTCCGCGCACCCGCAAGCTGCGAATCGCCTCCCACACGGCCTCGGCCGTGGCACACGTCCGTGTCTCCACGCGCGCTGGCAACTGCGTCTGGTCCAGAATGCGTAGCAGGCCATCGCACCCGCCGACCCACTCGAGCGTCGGCGGCAGGGCCGCTAGGCAGCCACGGTCAATGCGCGGAGCTGGTATGTCCGTTGTCGCGTTCATGGCACAAGTTCTACCTTATACGGCCGCACCACGGGGTCGCTTGAGTGGTAATCTTACCCGTCTCCGGGTCGTAGCGCAATTCCCGCGGGTCCCTAACGGGTCCGGGAGCGCTTGCGCCACGACGGAAATCGGGGCTCGAGGGAGTTTCCCGCACGCGGGTCGTACGGTAGTCTGGCACCGATGTACACGCGCGGAACATTTCTGATTTCGTGGGCGCTCGGATTGGCGGCCCTGAGCGGCTGCGCGGGCCTCAATGAGCGCCAGCAGGCATGGCTCACCGAGGGCGAGGAAGCCTACCGGGCCAAGCGCTACAACGTCGCGGTCGAGCGCCTTTCATTGCTGATCGACGAGGTCAAGGACCGCCCGACGGCAGCCCGCGCACGCTACGTGCGCGGCATGACCTATTCTCTGGCCGGACAGCGGGCACTGGCCTACGCGGACCTGGAGCAGGCGGCGCGCGACGCGAAAGACCCGGACGTGGCTTGGCGCGCTGACGCGGTTCTGGGCGTCCTGTGTTTCGAGGACGAGAAATGGGCGGCCGCGGCGGCGGCCCTGGCCCGTGCCGCCGACAAAATGCCGTCCGCCCCCCCTCTGGACGCCTTGCTTTATCGCCTGGGTTTATGCCAGGAACGCATGGGCCACTGGGCCGAGGCCCAGATCGCCTACCGCCGCATCGTCAGCTCGTTCCCGGGCGGCGCCTACGCCCAAAACGCCAGCCGCCGCCTGGAGCTGAACGCGGAGCACTTCGCAATCCAGTGCGGCGTGTTCTCGCAACCACGGATCGCCGACAGCCGCGTCGCCGAGCTGCGCCAGCGGGGCCTCGCGGCGTACGTTCGGCCGGAGACGCGAAAGGGGCAGGGCTACTACGTGGTCCTGGTGGGCCGCTACGATTCGTACACGGACGCGAAGCTGGCTTTGGCCAAGGTACGGGGGTACGTTCCGAGCGCGGTGCTGTGGCCATGACGCGCGACGAAGCGTGGAACCTGCTGTGCGAGTACTCGCCGAGCGATTCGCTCCGCAAGCACGGACTGGCGGTCGAGGCGGCCATGCGCTACTACGCCCGCCATTTCCGGACTGACGAGGAGGCTTGGGGGCTCGTCGGACTGCTGCACGACTTCGATTATGAGCGCTGGCCGGGCGTTCCGGACCACACACGACAGGGAGCGCAGGTTCTGCGCGAAAAAGGCGTCGATGAGGAGCTGATCGGCGCGATCCTCTCGCACGTGCCGTGGAACGAAGAGCAGTACCCCCGCGACCAACTTCTCCGCAAGGTCCTTTTCGCGGCCGACGAGCTGTGCGGGTTCCTTGTCGCGTGTGCGCTCGTCCGTCCGACCCGGCTCGCGGGGCTGGAGCCCAAGAGCGTGCTGAAGAAGCTCAAGACGCCGTCGTTTGCGGCGGCCGTCTCGCGGGCGGACATCTACGCCGGGGCGGAACTGATCGGCCTGCCGCTCGATGAACACATTCGCTACTGCGTGAAAGCCCTCCAGGCCGCAGCCGGCCCGCTGGGGCTGGCGTAGACCATATATCGGAACCCGCCCGCGGGGGCGGGGCCCTGCGACCCGGCCCCGCCGCGCCCGGACGTGCCGGATTCCGCGCGGCGCTCGGGATGGGCGAATATTCACCGCCGTTCGGCGTCTTCTGGATTGGCAAAGCGATGGGTGTGCGATCGGGAGTCCGCAGTGCCCTGACGGCCGGCGAGCGCGACCTGCTTGACCGGCTGATGCGCGAGCTGACCCCGCGCCTCGTCGCGTACGTCCGCCGCGCGTACGGCAGCACGCCGGACGCCGAGGACATTGTCGCCGAGACCTTCTGCCGCGCCGCCGGCAATATCGCGGCCCTGCGGACGAGCACGCGACGCGACTTGTATCTGCTGACGACCGTCCGCAACCTGTGTCGCGACGGTTTCCGACGTCAGCGGCCGACGCCGACGCCCGACGAACGGCTGGAACAGGTCCCGCACGGCGGCGACGACGCGCCCGCCCAAGCGGCCGACGAGGAGCGCCGGCGGGCTCTGCGGGCCGCGGTGGCTGAACTGCCTGAGAGCCTGCGCGAGATCGTCGTGTTGCGCCTCGCCAGCGGCCTCAAGTTCGAGGAAATCGCCGAGCTGCTGCACATCCCGCTCGGCACCGCGCTTTCGCGGATGCACGCGGCGATTCAGCGGCTTCGGGAGATGTTGGGACCCGGTCATGGTTCCTGAACGACAAAACAACGGCTGCGAAGCGGTTCAAGGCGACCTCGTCCGCCTGGTGTGCGGTGACGTCGCCGAGCCGTCGGCGGCGCTCGCGGCGCACTTGCAGGCCTGCCCCACGTGCTGCGCGGCAGTCGCGGAGTCGCGCGAGCTGGTGGACGCGTTACAGGACGCGCTGGCGCCCGGACCGCTTTCGGACCGGCTTGTGGCCGACATCCAAGCACGGCTCGCGACGCGCGCGGCCACCAGATCCCCCGTACGCGTCATCGCGCTGCTTGTGCCGTGCGCCGTGGCGGCGTGCCTGGCCCTGGCGCTGCTCATCCCGTGGCGACTGGTGCCGATCTCCGAGACCACCGGGACCGAGTCGGTGGCGGTCGCGACGGCCAGCGCCGACGAACCGTGGGACAGCCCCAGCCAGTCCTCGGTGGACGCATTCGTGAAAGACCTCGAGAAAGCCGCCGGCGCACTGGAAAAGCAGCGTGCGGCGAACAGCGTGTTGCCCTGGGGGCCCGAAGACGATTGGGACGTGCCGACTGACCACAAGGGGGCGAGCCGTATTCGCGGGTTGGAGATTCACGATGAAACCGGTTTTCGCATTTGTGCTGCTCGTAGCGTGCGTGCCGTTGGCGACCTGGTGTGCCGCGGATGAACGAAACACGGCCGTGCCGCCGACGGGCGGCGCAGCGAGCGCGGTCGTTTCGACGGAGCAGGACCCACCACCGCCACCGCCGCCTGGGGGACCCGGGCGCATGGAAGGTGAGCCGCCGCCGACCCCGCCGCAACCGCCCCCTCCGGGCGGACCAGATCGCCCTCAGCCCCCGCTGGCTGGTGGGGGCGGGCGTATGCAACGACCGCCCGGACCGCCGCCTGATGAGGTGTTGCTGCGCCTGATCGCCGAGCGCCGGCCAGAGCTGACCGACCGGCTGGAGCAAGTGCGACGTCGGTCGCCCGAGCGGTTCCGGGGCGCGTTAGTCGACGCGTTGCTGCCACATCTGGATCAGATGCTGGACGATCTGGAGAAGCTGCCCGAATCGCCCGGCGGTCCGGAGCACGCGGGTAGACCCCCCATGCCGCCGGGCGCTCCGGAGCGCCCTGGCTCACCGCCACGGCCGGGGATGGGCGCGGGACCAGGTGGACCGCCAGGGATGGGGCCGGGCGGCGGGCCGTCGCCGGAAGTCCGGGAGCATCTGCGCGCCCTGGAAGAGAAGCAGGGCAGCCTGGAGGGTCGCGTGCGTGAGTTGGCGGAGCAGCTCCGCGGTCCGCAGGCGGAGAAGATGTCCGCCGATGAGAAGACGCGGCTGCGGGAGGAGCTGGGCAAGGTGCTCAACGGGCAGTTCGACGTGCGCACCGAGCTGCGCAAGACGGAGCTCGACCGCATCACGCACGATCTGACCCGCCTTCGTGAGGTATTTGACAGGATGCAGAAGGACTTTGAGACCCGTCAACACGAACGCGCCACGATCGTCGAACGCCGGATGAACCAGTTGCTCGGCGGCGACGCGACGGACTGGTAGGCGAAACCGCCCAGGCCCAGCGCCCGCAACCGAGTGTAGCGGCCGACTCCCGTGTCGGCCGTAGGCTGCCGCGGAGCTCGTGCCCCGCGTCCAGGTTTTGACTGCTCGCTGTGCCGCGCGCCAAACCCGCCAGGCTTTCGCTCCCCAGCGCCACGTATTCCGCCTCGTTCAGCCCACGATCCGCCACAAAGCGTGGTCACATCCGCCTCACACGCAGTCCGGCAGCACTGGACTGGGCCTGCGCTCACGGTTATTAAGGCCGCTGCTGCGCGGCTCGCGGCCTCTCGCGCGGCGCCCTGGAGACAGCGCATGGGCCAGTTCACCGGCGTGCTGGGCATCCTCGTGATGGTTCTGCTTGGCTTGGCGCTCTCGACCAAACGGTCGCGCGTGCCGTGGGGCTCCGTAGCCATGGGGGTCCTCGTGCAGATCGTCCTCGCGGGCGCAATCCTGCGCATGCCGGGTCTCCGGGAGCTGTTCGAGGACCTGGGCTGGTTCGTGAACCAGGTGATTCAGAAGTCGGAGGCGGGCATCGACTTCGTGTTCAGCGCTGCGCTCCGCGACGCGAGCAAGCCGTGGGGCTTCATCTTCGCCGTCAAGGTGCTGCCGATCATCATCTTCTTCTCGGCGCTCATGAGCGCCCTTTACTACGTGGGTTTCATGCAGCGCGTGGTGGCGGCGCTGGCCTGGGCGCTGCGCAAGACGCTGCGCGTCACCGGGGCCGAGGCGACCTGCATGGGCGCCGCCATTTTCGTCGGTCAGACCGAGGCGCCCCTGACGATTCGCCCGCTGATCCCGAGCATGACGGGGGCCCAACTCATGCTCATCATGGTCAGCGGCTTCGCGCACATCGCCGGGTCCGTGCTCGGCGCGTACGTGATCATGCTCGGCGGTCAGGACGAACTGGCACGCACGCTCTTCGCCAAGCACTTGATCGCGGCGTGTGTCATCAGCACCCCTGCGTCGTTCGTCATGGCGCGCCTCCTCCTCCCGGAGACCGAGACGCCGCCGGCGGAAGACCCGCAGAGCCTCCGGGCCCTCAGCGCCGAGGACCACACCAACCTCTTTGACGCGATCGCCGGCGGCGCGACCACCGGTATGCGGCTGGTCGCGAACATCGCGGCGATGCTCATCGCGTTCGTGTCCATCCTGGCGTTGATTAACTGGCCGCTCCACGGCCTCGGCGAGCTTCCGGCGCTGAAGGGCTGGCTGGCGGCGAACGGGATTCAGGATCTCTCGCTCCAAACCATCATGGGGTGGGTGCTCGCGCCGGTCGCTTGGACGATGGGCATCCCCTGGCACGACGCGCGGCTCGTGGGGACCCTGTTGGGCGAGAAGCTGGTCCTGACCGAGTTCGTGGCCTATCTGCACCTGGCCGATGCGATCCACGCGGCCCCAACCGCCGCCGGCGTGGCCGCCATCTCGCCGCGCTCGGCGCAGATTACGACGTACGCCTTGTGCGGCTTCGCGAATTTCGCCTCGATCGCGATCCAGATCGGCGGGTTGTCCGTACTGGCCCCCACGCGCCGCAAGGAGTTCGCCCGCTTCGCGCTGCGCGCCATGCTGGGCGGGGCCCTGGCGACCCAGATGACCGCGAGCATCGCGGGGCTGTTCATCTGAGCGCACTCGGTGCCGACGCGCTCAGCGCGTCTCCGGCTGGCCGGGCAAAGGCTCAAAATGCGCCGCGCAGCGCGGCTCGTATTCCCCCGCTCCGCCCACCATGAACTCCGTGCTCACGGCCGTCATGCGCTGCGTGTAGGGCGACGGCTGACCGCACACCCGGCACGGTGCCTGGCAAAGGACCTCTTCGTCGGCCAGCGCGATGAGCTGCGGCATCGGGTCGAACGGCCGCCCCCAGGCATCGTTCGTGATGCCGGCCACGAGCACGATGAGGCCGCGCTCCAGCAGCGTCTGCACGACCGCGACCAGCGGCAGCTTGAAGAAATGCCCCTCGTCGATCGCGATCACGTCCACCTGCTCGGCGTGGGCGAGAATCGCGTCCGCGTTGCGCACGCGCGTCGCCTCGAACCGGTCGCCCGGATGCGTCACCAGGTAATCCGCGGCATAGCGGTCGTCGATCGCGTGCTTAAAGGCCCGCACGCGCCGGCCGCGGCCCTGTTCGCTCCGCAACCGGGCGATCATGTGCTCGGTCTTGCCGGCGAACATCGACCCGTGAACGACTTCCAGCCGGCCGGTCGTATGGGATTTGCTCATAGCGGGCCATTGTGCCGTGGGTCGCGGGTTTGGCAAGGGACGCGTCGCTTTCGGCGGGATCAGACGAGCCTTGGGCAGACCGGGACGCCGGCCGCACTTCCGCGGTGTCGCAGTTCCCGTCGCACAGTACACTGGCAGCCATGAGCGACATTCCAGACGTACTCGAATCGGCGCAGCACGTGATGGAACGGGCAACGTCCGTGCGTGCCGAGCAGCACGCGGCCGAATCATGGGCCGCGGCCCAGGACATGGGGCAATTCCGGACTCCCGTGACGCCGCCGGAGTTGCAGTTTGACGGCGATCGCCGCGCGTGTGCGAATCTGTGGCTACTGCTGAACTGCCTGAACTTCTGCTTTTGGTCCGAGCGGCCCTGGCGCGTCGAATACCGCGGCCGCTGGTGGACTCGCACGTATGCGATGTACGCCGGCGTGCTGCGGGCGATCGCGCAGGACCCGGCGTGGCTGTCGGCCCGGCGCTGGGTGGAAGTCGATGAGCCCGCCGTCGCCCGGCTTTTTGCGGGCGAAGGCGAAATTCCGCTGCTCGCACGCCGGCGGGAGGTACTGAACGAGACCGGTCGGTGCCTCGCGGAGCAGTTCGGCGGCGAGTTTGCGGCGGCCACCGAACGGGCGGGTGGGCACGCGCGGCGGCTGGCTTTCTTGCTGGCCGAGTGCTTCCCGTCCTTTCGAGACGTGGCCGATTATCGCGGCCGACCCGTCGCGTTCCTGAAGCGCGCCCAGATCTGCGCTGCGGACCTGCATCGCGCTTGGCAGCGGTGTGGCGGCCCCGGGCTTTCCGGCGTGGACGAGCTGACCGTGTTTGCCGACTACCGGCTGCCGCAGTACCTCCGGCACGTCGGTGTCATTGCGATTGAGCCGGCGCTCGCCGAGCGGATCGAGCGACGGGAGGAGCTTCCGCCGGGGTCGCCGGAAGAGGTCGAACTGCGGGCCGCCACGATTTGGGCGGGCGAGCTTATCCGCCGGGCACTGGGCGGCGCGGTTCCGGCCTGGCAACTCGACTTCGTGCTGTGGCAGAGGTCGCACGATCCGGAAGTCCGCTGCGAGCACCATCGCACGCGCACGGTCTTCTACTAATGCCGGCGGACTCCCGGGAAACGCGGACCATCCTGTCATACGCTTCCCGATCGAGCAGATCGCTGACAAACTCTGCTGCGCGCGGCCCCAAACACTCCAGAAGAGCAGTGGCACGATCACCACAGGAAGAGTACTCACCGCAAGAATGGCGCGGAAGACAGAAGGGGCGGAGGAATTGGCACGGCTTGGCGGAGTCTGGCGAATTCTGAGTAGCGAAGAGCGAAAAGTGAATTGAGCGCGGGAAACGACGCGTGACATGCGTGGCGACCGCTTGACTTTTGCGACGGTAGCCCCTAAACCACAATGAGCCGTTGTCGGTTGGGNNGGGCAACGCGGTTGCCGACAACGCTGGTTTCTACTGCTCCAAATTGGAGACGTAACATGCCAAGACGTAAGAAGCGCGGCCCCTATGCCAAGGCTACCAATGGCCGGCGCCGAGGCCGGCGGGCGGCGCGGATGGTCGGACACTACGGGGCCGGGATGGGCCAGGCACTGAGCAGCCTGAAGGGCTACGTGGCCGAGTTGATGACCCAGCGCTCCCAGCTCGACGCGCAGATTCAGGCCGTGGAGCAGGCGCTGCGCGTCATGGGCGCGCCGGCACCACACGCGGTCGCGGCGCCCGCGCCGCGGGGTCCGCGGAAGGGTGGCCGCGGGCGCGGGCCGCGTGCGGGCTCGCTAAAGGAGTTCGTCCTCAAGGCCATGACCGGCGGCGGGGTGATGAGCGTGGCGGCGATAACGGATGGTGTCCGCGCGGCAGGCTACAAGACGAAGAACAAGACGCTGGCCAAGAGCGTCGGAATCGCGCTGACGCAACTTCCGGGCGCGCGAAAGGTCTCGCGCGGCAAGTTCCGCTTGAAGTAAGACAACGGCGAGCGACCGCTTGCTGATTTCCGACCTTGCGTTGCCTGCGCGGCGGCTCGACCGCCGGCAAGCGGCGCAAGGTCGGTTGTGTTATTGGGGGGCGGTCGTCCAGCACGCGGATAGCGTGGCCGTGGCCGTTCGGTCGCCTACATCGCCCACGGGGCGGCGCTACAGTCGCGCTCCAAGCCCATCTGCCGGAAACGCAACTAGCGCGCGTAGGTGCCGACGAGCTCGCCGTCGGCGAGGATGTGCCCACGCATGGCGCTGAGCAGTTGGGCTTTCGTCGCGCCGGCCGAGAGCGTGAGGGGCGCGTTGAGCGCGTAGAGCTTGAAGCGGTAGTGGTGCACGCCGTGGCCCGGCGGGGGCATGGGGCCACGGTAGCCAGTGGTGCCCCAGGAGTTCTTGCCCTGGAGCGTCCCGATGGGATCGTTGAGGCGGGCCTCGCGCGCGATGCCGGCCTTGAGCTTCTTGGTGGTCACGGGGATTTTGTAGATCACCCAGTGCACCCAATCGCCGCCGGGGGCGTCGGGGTCGTCAACGTACAGTGCCAGCTCTTCGGCGCCGGACGGCACTTCGGACCAAGTCAGCTCGGGCGACAAATCCTCGGCTTCGCCGGTGTGCGTCTTCGGGATCGGCTCGCCCGCTTTGAACGCCGGACTGCGAACTGTCAGTTTCATGGTTGCGGCTCCTGTGGTGGGCTGGGACGTGCCGGGCTGGGAAGAAGGCGGGGCGGCACCGGCCGACGAACTGCATCCGGTTCCGGCACCGAGCGCGACGGCCGCGATGCCGGCCACGAGCCACACGCGGGCGCACGATGGAATGCCGATAGACATGGCGTTGTCCTTCAGCCGCACGGCCGTAGAGTATAGTAACGTCTCGCGGCCGCAACGGGCAAATGCGGGCGCGCCGGTGGCACACATGGACGCGATGGTGCTGAACGAGAGCGGTCCGATCGAGCGTGCGCCGCTGCGGCGGGAGGAATGGCCCGATCCGCAGCCGGGGCCGGGCGAAGTGCGCCTGCGCGTCGAGTGCTGCGGGGTCTGCCGTACGGATTTGCACGTGATCGAGGGTGATTTGCCGCAGCACAAGCGGCCGATCATCCCCGGACACCAGATCGTCGGCCTGGTGGACCGGCTCGGCGACGGATGCCGGCGCTTGCGCGTCGGGCAACGCGTCGGCGTGGCGTGGCTGCGGCACACGTGCGGCGTGTGCCCATTCTGCCGCGCGGGGCGGGAGAATCTCTGCGAGCAATCGCTGTACACCGGCTACGACGCCGACGGTGGGTACGCGCAATACGCGGTGGGGCCGGAGGAATTCGTGTACGAGATTCCGGCGGGTTTCGAGGCCGTGCAGGCGGCACCGCTGCTGTGTGCGGGGCTGATCGGATACCGCGCGCTACGGCGGAGCAACCTGCGGCCGGGCGGGCGGCTGGCGCTGTATGGCTTCGGGTCGTCGGCGCACATCGTCCTGCAGATTGCCCTGCAGCGCGGGTGCGACGTATACGTGGTGAGCCGCGCGCCACAGCATGTGGAGTTGGCGCGTGCGCTGGGGGCGCGGTGGGCCGGAACGGACGCCGCCGACATGCCGGTGCGGGCCGACAGCGCGATCATCTTCGCGCCGGCGGGCGAGCTGATCCCGCCGGCGCTCGAGCATCTGGAGAAGGGCGGCACACTGGCGCTGGCAGGGATCCACATGTCGCCGACGCCGCCGCTGGACTACACGCGGCATTTGTTCTATGAGCGCGAGATTCGTTCGGTGACGGCGAACACACGCGAAGACGCACGGGAGCTGCTGGCGGAGGCGGCGCAGATTCCCATCCGGGCGCACGTGGTGCGTTACGGGCTGGCGGACGCCAACCAGGCGCTTCTGGACTTGAAGGCGGACCGGATCAGCGGGACGGCGGTGTTGGACGTAACGTGAGCCGCCCGCTAGTCCCCGATCTTCATCGGGAGCGTTTCGACCTCGTCGGGCCGCTCCGGCCGGCGGCGGTCGGGGTGCAGGTGCCTATAGTCCGCCATGCCGGGCGGCTCGGGGAATGCTTCAGCAATATCGAAGCCCCAGTCGGTGCACTCGGCCTCGAAGAGTGGGCGGAGCTCGTCATAAACGCCCTGGCGCAAGAAGAGCGGAGCGGCCCGCCAGAGGCGCACCTTGTGGAGCGAGGCCATCGGCGTGGGGACGGGCTGGGCGAGCCAGGCGTAGAACGTGTCGGTCTGGATGTCGGTAAATGAAAACAGGGCCTTGCTCGCCATGATCGCGCTGCGTTTGTCCTTCATGTACTGCTCGTACAGCTCGCGGCAGCGCTGGACGATGCGGACGTACTGACCGGAGTCGCCGGCGGCGAGATCGTTGTAGGCGCGGGTCAGCAGGCCGTCGAGCGCGAGGCGGAACTCGCGTACGCCGCCGGTCTGAATGCTCTCGATGAAGCTGCCCATCACGTAGTCGCGAAGGGTCTTGGAGAGGGCCGGGCTGAGCTGCCCCTGCTCGTTCGTGGGGTAGGTTTGCTGGAGGTACTTGTAGTAGTGGTCGGCCTCCGCTTCGCGGCCGGAGATGTACAGGAGGCGGATCGCTTCGGACAGGAAGTTCAAGTGCCCGATGCGGTACAGCTCGCCGGCGCCTGTGCCGCCGCGCGGGTCAAAGAGCGGGCCGAACTTGACGTAGGCTTCGTGCATCGGCTCGATGAAGTTGAGGTCGCGGCCGACGTTGAGGTACGAAAGGTAGATCTTGGGCGGGTAGGGCTCGAAGATCATGCGGTTGCGCAGGAAGAGGTTGCGCAGGCTGAAGAACATGATGCGGGCGGTGTTGACCTTGTCGTTGAAGAAGCCGCTGACGGTTTCGCCGCCGGCGACGAGACCCCGGACGACCCAGTACAGGCTGTGGGCGTCCACGGAGCGCCAATCGACGGGGCCGAAGTTCTCGACGACCTGCAGCATATACTGGGTATCGAGCTTGTAGACTTCCTTGAGCACCTTCTTCTGGAGCCAATGCACGAGCGCCTCGCCGGCGGGGTTCCCGGCGCGCACGCCCAGGATCGCGTCGAGCTTTTGGCCGCGGACGCGCTCGGCGTCGGCGTTGGGGTCTTCGTGGGTGACGAGGGCGAACATGGAGACGGGGTCCACGACCTTGCGGTACGGGACGAAGAACGTGAAGGCGAGGCCGCCGTCGCACCAGTAGTCGTCTTCGGTCAGCGGGTCGTCGTTCAGGTCGATGTCCAGGTCCTGTAGCGCGGTCACCATGCGGCGGGCGTCGGGATACTGGCGGTATAGGTCGGCAAGCCGCGCTGGGGCCTCGTCCAGGCGGCGGACGCGCTCGAGCGCGGCGCGTTTGGTAACCTCATAGGTGGTAACTTCGAGAACGGGGGCGGCGCCGGCCTTCGTGACCTCTTCGAGCGACCGGATTGTGTACTTCTCACCCCTCTTCTCCGCCTCTGCGCGGCGTTTCTCCTCGTTCTGGACGAAAGCTTTCCGGGCGGCCGGGCCGAGCAGGTCGGTCACCGCCTCGGTGCTCGTCTCGCGGGCGAGCGCATTCGGGTCCAGCTCGGCCTGCGGGATGGGCGGCGACCCCAGGAGCACGTGCATACGCCAGGCCCAATTGCACTTGTAGGTATAGTGAAAGTCGTCGGTCACCTCGCCCATCTTGTTGTTAAAGATCCAGGCGAGCTCCTTATAGAGGTTAACGGCCTGGGGATTGAAGGGGATGCCCTGGTCCCGCAGCAGCTTGACGCCGTTGTAGACCCAGTTCCACCGCTCCTCTGGCGTGTACGTGGTGACGGAGATGTTCCACGCGAGGTTCCAGGCGGCAAATTCCCACACGGTGGGGAAGTGGGGTTGGAGCGTGCAAATCCACCTGGCCAGTTGCATCGCGTCGAAGAAACGCCCCGCCTCCTTGTATTCCTCGGCGCGGATGAAGGCGAGGTCGACGATCAGACCGCGGAAGGCGCCCAAGGCCTGGATGAAGAAAGCGTACTGCGGCGGCGCGTTCTCGAGCGGCGACGTCGCGCCCATCGTGTTGAGCTTCTGACGGCCGGCGTTGATCGCGCCCATGCGGGTCGCGGCCGCGGCGAGCAGCCCGACGCAGCACACGAGGGCCAGAAATTGTATCGCACGCGCTTTCCGCATGATTACGTCCACCGAGACGTCTCGCGTCCGGCTACACCTGGACCTCCGCTACTTCACGGCTACGGAAGATCAGCCAGCCAGGTCCGAATAGCAGCACCGTCCCGTACAGCAGCGTGTGAATCAGGCCGCCGACCACGAGGCCATTGGGGATGTAAACCCCGTCGATCAGGCGATCGACGCCGTCGTAGTAGCTGAAGTCTGGGAAGCCCAGCCTCACGAGCGGCACGAGCAGCGTGCGGATGGCGGAGCCGAACACGCCGAAGGGGTCGAACTGCGGGGCCGCGCCTTCGTTGCCGGCGCCCATGGCCTCGAGCCAGAAGGGCTGACCGAGGCAGATGACGTAGAAGGATAGCGTGCAAAGGCAGGCCACCGGGAAGGACACGAACACGCTGAAGAACACGCCCAAGGCGCTGAGCAGCGTGAGCCGCAGCAGGATGATCAGGAGGGCGCGCACGAAGTTGAGCTCGAATCCGCCGACCTTGTAGAGAATCTCCAGGCTGTCCGCGCCGTCGAAGACGAAGGTGGTCGGGCCGCGGGCCGGGTCGTTGAGCACTTGCAGGAGGGCCTGCCCGTTGCGGATGACGGGGGCCGCGCGGACCAGGAACTGGTGGACGGCGCTGCTGCGCTCGCGGGTCCAGGTCGGAGGGCTAAGCGGAGCGCCGCTGTTGGGATCGCAGAACACCCACCCGATCGTGACCATCTCGTCCATCGGCACCGGCTGGGCGACGACCTTGAAACGCACCTGGATGACGGTGTCGGGCTGCTCGGGCGGCGTGAGGTTCTCAAAACGGTAGTCTGCCACGTAGCCCGGCTGCACGACGCGCCAGCGCTTGATGCCCGCGGAGATTTCCTCGGCCAGCGCGGGGAGCCGGCGGGTCTTGTCGAGCTCGCCCTGCTGGATCAGGTTGTTTACGCGGGCCGCGGCCGTCTCGGCGATCTCCTTCTCCGGAACGACGGGGCGGGCGGCATGGCGCGCGGTCCAGACGACGTCGCGGATCTTGTAGCGGTCGCGCACGAACTGCTCGGGGCGCGAGCGGATGAAGCACGCCAGGCCGTAGATCGCCGCGCCGCACAGGGCGAGGATCAGAATGTTGAGCAGGTTCACGCCGAGCCATTTGCCGAAGAGGATCTCGAAGCGGGAGACGGGCTTGGTGACGACCAGGTGCAGCGAGCGCGACTTGAACTCCCCCGAGAGCGTCGCGCAGGAGAAGAACGCCGTCGTCAGGCTGAGCAGGAGGCCCAGCGCTCCGAGCGAGTAGGCGAGAAAGTTCTGGAGGCGGCCGGCCAGGGTTTCATCGCCGCGGAGGGCGAAGGGCATCCGCAGCACCAGGATCACCAGCACGATCAGGCAGACGAGGACCACCCGCATCCGAATGCCTTCCCAGAACGTCAGGCGGGCGATGGCCAGGACGCGTTTCATGCGCGGCCCTTCTGACTCCCGCCGTCCCGCGGAAGGTCGTCCGGCGTCCCGCGGCCGACACGGGGCTCAGCCGCTGCGTCGTCGAGGAGCGCGTCGAGCACGCCGCGATCCACGTCGGCCGGCGGGGGCGGAGGCTTGGTCGTGGGCGCGCCGCGATCCGCACCCGCCCCGTGAACGGCGGGCGGTGCGCTGGCCGTCGTCGGTTCGGGCGGTCGCTCGGTCAGACCGCCGAGCACCGCTTCGTCCACCGTGGCAGGCGCGGCGGGCGCGGGCACCGCGGGGGATGCTGCGGNNGATGACGGTTTCGACCTCGGTGAGCGTCTCGGGCGTCAGGCGCTCGCAGATGATCTGCACGCGATCGCGCTGGCTCAAGACGTCTTCCAGGCTGCCAGTCTCCTGGACGCGGCCGCCGTAGAGGATCATGACGCGGTCGCAGACCTCTTCGACGTCGGCGAGCAGGTGGCTGGACAGCAGGATGGTCTTTTTGTAGACGCGGCCGAGGCGCAGGATGATGTCCTTGACGAGCTTGGCGCCGACGGGGTCGAGGCCGCTGGTGGGCT
>PMMM01000198.1 GCA_003162245.1 Phycisphaerales bacterium | reverse complement strand
GAAATAAACAGGATGCGTATGATTCCCTCAGCAGGCCAAGCACGTGCTTGAAAGCGGATTCCGTCAACGGAAAGCGCCAGCCGCAGGACAGAGCGGAGACGTTTTCGGCGAAACCGAAGCGTTCGCCGCCGGCCAGGACTTTGGGCACGAGGTCGGTGTCCCGCGACCAGCCCTCGTAGAAGTAGTTGGCGGCAGCGGCGCGTGCGTGTCGATCTTCGTGTAGCAGGTACGGCTTGAGCCGGTCACCGGTCACCGTGTTACCGGTCCTCCTGGGCATCGCTTCGGCTGACCATGATAGGCTTCGGGTGAACCGCCAACCAGCGCATCACCAATCCGCCCCCGGGGGTCTTGCCGGATGAGTGGGGACTACTGCGACGCCCTGCGCCGCCTTCAGGTGCTCATTCGCGCAGTGGTTGGGTGCATCACCGTTCCCAGCGCGGAGGTTACGCGTTCTTCCTGTGAGGGCGTGGCCATTCGAACGCCTCGCTGAAAGAGGATGCCGGCCACGGCGGTGCACGCCGTCCATGCGAGGACGCCGGTCCTTGTGCGCCGGATCAGCCGCCGTCGAACCGACGCTGGAACTCGGCGAAGTCGTGCATGTCCACGTCGGCGTCGGCGTCGAAATCGAAGATGTCGGCGCCAGCGTGGATCAGGCCGCCGGCGGGGCCGCTGAGGGAGGCGGCGAATTCGGCGAAGTCGAGCGCGTCGAGGTCGCCGTCGTTGTCGTAGTCGCCGGGGGCGGGGAGCTGTTCGAGCTGGTCGATGTAGACGTGGTAGGGGCCGGCGGAGTCGACGATCGAGAAGCCGAGGTGCTCGATCGCGCCGCGCTGGTTCGGCGAGGACAGGATCCCGTTACCGACGAAGGCGCAGACGGGGTCGGTCTTCGGGTCGAAGGTGATGTTCTGCCAGACGCCGGGCTGGGCGGTAACGAGGCGGCCCTGCGGGGCGCCGTTGATGAGCGAGGTGACGCCGAGGTATTCGATGTCGCCGGTCTTGCCGCCGTCGGCGCCGATGGGGGCGGTGGTGCCGGTTTCGCGGAGGCCGAGGCAGACGCGGAGGGTGCCGGCGTCGAGGCGGAGGCGGAAGCGGATGGGGCGGCGGAAGTCGACGGCGGGGTTGGGCAGGTTGGGGGTGTTGCTGGTGGTGAGGCGGACCCAGCGCTGGGGGTCGGTGTCGATCCATTGCCACTGGAATTCGTAGCAGTTCGTGCCGGTGAACGCCGGGACGTTGTCGGTGACCTGGGCGACGTTGGGCGACGTGGCGAGGTCGCCGCTGGTGGAGCCGGAGTAACGCGGTTCGCGGAAGGCGACCTTGACGTTGGTGTCGGGGGAGTAGCCTTCGAAGCCGGTGAGGACGGTGGCGCCGCGGACTTCCTGGATGAGGACGTCGTCGGCGTAGGTGCGGGTGCCGGCGGTGCTGGCCCGGTAGTTGTAGATGAAGGGGCGGCCTTTGGCGAGCGTGGCGTCGATGAGGGGGGCGGTGGTCTTGAGCTGGTCGTCGATCCAGACGGACAGCTCGGTGCCGGACGCGGCGAGCCGCAGCTTGTGCCAGCCAGTGATGTCGGCGGCGGGCCACGTGGCGAGGACGGTCTCGGTGGCGGCGCTCTGACGGATGAGGAGGCAGGAGCCGTTGGCGGCGAGGGGGTCGTTGCGGACGAAGCACAGGGTGTAGTAGCTGCGCAGGTCGGAGGCGAAGAACACGCGGCCGCGGAGGCCGATGCCCCAACGCGTCTTCGCCGCGCTGGAGCTGTCGTAGAAGACCTGGGCTTGAATGCTGTAGTTCGTCAGCGACTCCGGCGCGAGCATGGGATAGGCGAATTGGTGGCCAGCGGTGTCGCCGATGGCGAACGCGTAGCCGTCGCCGCTCGGGTTGCCCGGCGTGGCGACCGAACCGCACTGCGTGGTGAAGTGCCAGGGGGCCGACCAGTTGAGCTGCGGGCCGGCGGGCGGGAACGTGTCCTGCCAGGGCAGGCCGATGCGCGGCTTGTCGAGCTGCCAGGCGTCGAGGATGGTGCCGTCGGATGTTTTGAGGCAGCGGCCGAGGAGCCGGGGGCCGTCGATGTCGAGGCGGGTGAAGCAGAAGATGTTGGCGGCGTAGGCCTGGACGTAGGACTGGCTGTCATCGACTTGATTCATGAGCTCCTGGCCGCCGGTGCCTTGGAGGATGTACATAACGCCGTTGAGCTCGTTGCGCTGGTAGTCGTGGTAGTGGCCGAAGAGGTTGAGATCGACGTCGTACTGCTCGAAGAGGGGGACGAGGTCGGAGCGGATGCCGGTGCTGCCGTCGGAGATGCCGAGCTGGCTGATGTAGGGGCCGAGGTGGCCGTAGACGATCTTCCAGGGCTGGGTGGTGGCGGCGAGGTCGGCGGCGAGCCAGTTGTACTGCGCGGAGCCGGCGGTGTAGCCGGAGTACCAGCTATCGAGGGCGACGAAGTGCACGGGGCCCTTGTCGAACGAATAGTAGAACTCGGTGCCGGAGCCGGCGGTCGGGAGGGACCAGCTGGCGAGGTATTTCGTCGGGTAGACGAAGTCGGGGTAGGAGACCTCGTCGTAGAGCTCGTGGTTCCCGAGGCACGGGTACATGCAGATTTGCTTGATGAAGCTGGCGGCGGGCGTGAAGAAATGCGATTGCCAGTAGTCGGTGACATTGTCCTCGCCGCGGCCGGCCAGATCGCCGAGCGTGACGCAGAAGCCGTTGGCGGATTGGGGCAGCATGGCGTTGTAAGTGGCGGTGGCGTTGGCGGGCTCGCTGCACGAGTCGCCGACGAAGGCGAACGAGACGGCCGAGGCGTCGGCCGCCGGGGCCGTGCGGAACGTGGCGTCCGCGGTCAGGGGCGTGCCCTCGTTCCGCACGCGGTAGTGATAAGGCGTGTCCGGAGCAAGACCCGCGATCTCGACCTCGTGGCGAATCAGAGGATCGGGCGAATACGCGACTTGGCCGTAGCCATTCGTGAGTCCCCATTCGACCTCACCCGTGGCGGCGCTGTCAACCCACCACACGACGTGGATCGAAGCGGGCGTCTGCAACTGCAGAAAGGGGCCGCGGGCGACCGTCACCGCGAAGCAAGGAACCGTCAGCAACATGGTGACCGCGAGCAGCCGAGCGAAGCGATAGTGGACCAGCATCTCGATTGCCTTGTGCCCTGATTTCGATCCAAGCCGGAAATGCGAATCTCCGACATTTCCCAGGTGACCTTGGCCGACTCTGCGGCCGGACGCTGCTTAGCGATTGTACCGCGCCTCGACGGAAAACGAAGGTGAATCTGACCCTGTGCCGGAATCCTGTCCGCGTTGCGGCACAGGAGCTTGCGCGTTTCTCGTTCCGCGAGCCGATCCGCTACGGTGTCGCCTCACAGATCCCGAACTGAGGCGCAGCCGGGGGCGCCCGCTTCCGAGAGCGTAAGCCTGAACTCCGTCTTAGCGCGGTGCACCGCCGACGTGATTGGGCGTATACTGCCCACCGCAGCCCAGGAGACATGACCATGCAGCCGTTGATTCGGAGGCGGATCACCTTGCTCGCCGTCGCATTGCTGGTGGAAACCGGATGTCAGGCCCAGCGGGACCGAGAGGCCCGTGATCGGCCGGCTGAGCCGGGGACGAGCGTGACCACCCGGCCAACGAACGCGGGTATGGCCAAGCGTGACACGTACACGCCTCGGCCCTATCCCCTGGACGAGCGCGGTTTCTCGCCGGTGGACAAGGCGTTGGCGAAGGCCTTTGCCTGCGAAGAGATCGTGCCCGGCGACGGTTCGCTCAACCCGTACGTGCTCAAGGTGGCTGCGGCCTATCCGCTCGATGGTTCCTACCCATACCACTGCAGTTGGAAGCCCCGAGAGTACGACATTTACAACGGTGTGACGCAGGACCTGTGGTACCAGGGCCTGGTAGTCGCCAAGGCCTATCCCGATGGCTCGCGGTGCAGCTACTGCTGCGGCTTCACGTTCGAGGTCCTCGTGCGAGCCATGAAGCTGCGCAACGTGCAGCACGGGCTGGACCCAGACGAATTCAATGGCATGACGTTTCACGATCTGTTCAATCTGCTCCAACTCTGGTACATCGAGGGCGACGGGGACAGTCCGCAGCTCGGCATCGTCTCCTATGGTCTGGGCCGGGCGATCAACGACTTCGAGGATGCTCGCCCGGGTGATTTCGCGGATTACAGCACGACGCCGCCGGGCGGACACTCGGTCATCTTCATCGACTGGGTGCGCGACGAACAAGGTCGGATCTGTGGCATGAAGTACTTCTCGTCCAACCTCTCGGGCACACACGGTGTGGGCTACGGGACCGGCAAGTTCAGCGACTGCAATGATGGCAAGGGGATCCTCCGCGATTCCGTGCATCTGGCCCGAGTGGGCCGCATCGAAGACTATCAGCCGTTCGATCGGCACAAGATACCGCGCCGCAACGCCTACGCACCGAACCAGCCTGCACGCGTCATCTATGCTCCAATTCCGCACGAGGCGACACAATAGGCGTCCTCTCGGCCAAGCCGGCCAAGGCGGGTGAAAGGTGCAGCGCCTTGGCCAGCCGGGGGCGCGAGCGCAACGAATCGCCGATCCGGGGGCCCCAGCACCCGGCGCGTAACGTGTGACGTTTCCCACAGCCCGTTCCCGCCGGCGTTCAATTCGCAGCCCGCCCAGCGCTGGTACACCTAGAGCACCTCAACTTCGTGCGGCCACCGTGGACGGATCGGCGCCGGCGGCGGCCGTTCCCTTTCTGTTGTCCCCTGTGCAGGTCGGCTCTGCTCTCACCCGCCTGGTGACGGATGGGGGACGCGTCGGCACCGCCAGAACGGGCTCGCCGCGCGGCGCACCCTCCCAGTCGGATCTGGGGGAAAACCTGCTTGCTGTTCCCACCGCCGACGCCGTCCTGACCGTCTGGATGACCTGCTGGGTCGTCGCGGGGCCGTCGCGCCGCCGCTGCTCGCGGGACGCCAGCAGGGAGGACAGCGCGAGCACGACGAGCAGCAGCGGTCCGGGCTGGCCGCGCGTGGCCCGCAACGCCGTCCGAACGGCGTGCCGGTCGTGCGGCGCCAGCCCCCCGGGCAAACTGGATTAACCGAGGCACTGGGCTTGTTCGAAGCCGGAGCCCTGTACGGCGGCGACGAGCGGGCAGTGTTTGTGCGCGTGGGGGGGAGCGAGGGCGACATCTGGCTCGATCTGGCGGACTCGCGTTGACGCGCCGTGTGCGTCCATGCATCGGGTTGGGAGGTGGTCGACAATCCGCCTGTCGTCTTTCTCCGGCCGCGCGGAATGTTGGCGCTCCCAGAGCCCGTCGCCGGTGGGAGTCTGAACGACCTGCGCGAGTTCGTCAACGTGTCCGATGTCGACGCCTGGCCCGTCTCGGCGCGGCGTCCCAGATCCACAAGAGAGTATTGCGTCACGCGGACACCAAGACGCCATTGGCCCACTGCACGGGGATCTGAGAATCACGGACGCTGCCCGAGGCGTCCGGGCCTTGCCCCGACTCGGCGAGCCGGCGCCCGACGAGGTGTGTCCCGACTCACAAGCGCGGAAGCCCGCGCGATTTAGCGCCGCGCTGCACGCGTGCGCTCAACAGCGGGCGACCGGGCTCGAACCGGCAACAATCAGCTTGGAAGGCTGATGCTCTACCAATTGAGCTACGCCCGCATGTTATTACTACTAAATGAATTACGACAAACAACGAGCCGAGCTTAAGTAGAGCAATCAACTCTACTTAAGCCAGCATGTCGCGCAGTATACCGCGACCACCTCGATTCACAGCATACCAGAGGGCGATTTTTCGATGAACAACAGCCGCCACAGCTGAAGCTCTCCCTGCGCCAACTTCCCATCCGCAATGAACGGGTGATCACCGGGCGGGTGAAGAGCACCGGCCCTCCGCGAGTGCAAGGTGCGCAACCCGCGCTAGCTCGCTGGCTCGGTTGTCGCAACGACCGCGGAGGCATGCATCGTCTCTGGCCGTCACGGCCAACTCAACGCTCGGGCGGGTCCCTCCACAAGCTGCCTGCTATTCCGTTTGTTGATTTACTCCACCGGCACGTTGCCCGGCGGCTCCGACGCCCGAGCGCTGGCTTGACAGAGGATTCGCGGCTCACTCTTGGTCCAAGATCGACCGCAAGTCGTTTCTCCATCGCATGTTATACAAGCACCCCAGAATGTTCTTTCTCGGGATGATGCCCGCAAACCGGAGCATCGCGGCGTTCGCGACTTGGACCAAAGCGGCCGAAGGGCGATGCGAACACGCGACGACCAAGTAGAGTCCTGGCCGACGTTTCGAGTTCCTTGCCGGCGTACAAATGGTCAGGTCTACGACGTTGGAGGGCGGGTACGAGGCCGTCAACCGTCTTGACCGCTGGATGACCGCCAGCTTGGGAATCCCCCAGAATCCGATCCTAACCACTTGCCAGATAAGCACTAACGCTCGGCACGGCAACCACTTGCGCACTGATTCCGGACTGACCAGGAACTGACTTCCGGAGTGTCTCCGGATTGGTTCTGACGCAACTTTTCAATGCCGAAGTCCCGGTAGAATCCGCTCGTTCACCGCGTAGCGCCGCGGGCTCGGTCTGCGGGCGGCCGAGCCAAGCGCGGCGGAGGGCCCCGCGGCGTGGCCATGCGAGTACTTCTGTTGCCTTAATCGCGTCACGCCGTCGTTGGGGCCACTGCCCGACCGGCTCGTCCCCGCCGGAGTGATTCTCCAGCGGCTGGCCCGAGAGTTTGCTCGGCGACCGGTTCCCACCCCGCCGGGCCAGCCCGCGACCGCTTACGCAGCCGCCGGTCCGGCGGCCGGCGGGCCACGGGGCATGGTCGGCGCAATCGCGTCCACCACGCGCCCTTCATGCGGATGCTGCCGCCGCCTGCGGATCACGTCGCGCGGCGAAACCCTACACGCCATTAATCGTTGCAGCCCGCCGCGGGTGTGCAATCCCAGTGCGCGGTGGCGGTAATCGGTCGACCGGGCGGGTTGGCAATAGGGTGCTTTTGCCCATCGCCCCGGGACTGGCCGGCATTCGATAGTGTGTGAGCACGGTCGGCTCTTGCTTGGCCGCCCACCGGCCGTGGCTATGCGCCGCGCGATATGGCGAAGAATCGGATCGGTCTCGGCCGGCCGGCCTTCGGGCTGGCGGCGAGCGACGACGGATGGCGACGCGCCGAAACAACAGACTCGGGACAAGCTGGTGCTCGAAAAGCGCGATCAGTTCATCGCGGGGCGCATACACGGGACGCTGAAAGTGGACGAGATCGGACTGATCTTCCTCGGGCTGCTGCATGCCGTGGAGGCATTCCTGTGGCCCGACATCGAGCTGACGCGGAAGGCCTGGTGGGCGGCGACGGACGAGTAGCCGGGGCTCGGAGGTCCCGGCAGCGCAACGAGACAGGAGACGAACATGAACAGGCGAGGACTCGTGATTGTCGTGAGCTTGGCGGTAACCACGTTGTCGTGCTACCAATACTCCGGCCCGGGCGGTGCTCTCCTGGGCCTTGAGCCCGAGGGCGCACAAGCGCCGGCAACCGAGCAATCGCCGAGCGGCGACGGCACAATCGCCGTCCCTCAGAGCGGAATGAGGAGCGTGACACCCGCCCAGCGCGAAGCCGCGGCGCTGCGTGCCGCGGCGGCTCGCCAAGGCACAGCAGGCGAGCAGGGGGGGCAATCCGTCGTCGCCGTGCCCGGCGGGACACCGGACTACTTTAGTACACCCAATTACGCCAACAGCCCGCTCCCGAGGGTTGATCCGAACACCGGGACGCTGGTGGGCGGAATGAGGAAGTTCGTCGACACACTGCCGGGGCTGGGGCCGGCCCACGCGAACAACCTCGGGCAGTACATCCCAATTGCCATCGCGGACACGACGACATACCCGGGGTCCGACTATTACCGAATTGGGTTGGTCGATTACACCGAGCGGATGCACTCGGATTTGCCGCTCACGCAATTACGCGGTTACAAGGACCTCGCCTCTGAGGCTGATCCCCAGGCGCACTATATGGGACCCCTGATCGTGGCCCATAGCGGCAGGCCGGTGCGCGTCAAGTTCACCAACATGCTCGGGTTGGGTTCCGCGGGCAACCTGTTTCTGCCGGTGGACACCAGCGTCATGGGGGCGGGAATGGGGCCCGATCCAAATCACGCCGCCGAACTTTATACACAGAACCGCGCGGTCATCCATCTCCACGGCGGCATCACGTCGTGGATCAGCGATGGAACGCCGCATCAGTGGATTACGCCGGCGGGCGAAACCACGACCTACCCCAAAGGCGTCAGTCAGCAGAACGTGCCCGACATGCCGGATCCCGGCCCGGGATCGGCGACGCATTATTACACCAATCAACAGAGCAGCCGGCTGATGTTCTATCACGACCACGCGTATGGAATGACGCGCCTGAACGTCTATGCGGGCGCGGCCGCTGGGTATCTGTTGACGGACGGGGTCGAGGAGGCCCTGATCGACGCCGGCAAACTCCCCAATCTGGGCGAAGAGTATCGATATGGGATTCCGCTGATCATTCAGGACAAGACGTTTGTGGATGCCACGACGATTGCCGTTCAGGACCCCACCTGGAATTGGGGAACGACGCCGCCGACGCCACACACCGGCGATCTGTGGTTTCCCCATGTGTACATGCCGAACCAGAATCCGAGTGATCCGGCGGGCATCAACGCCATGGGGCGGTGGGACTACGGTCCGTGGTTTTGGCCGCCGCTGACAACGGCGTCAGGCTTGTTGCATCCGCCGATTCCGAGCGCCACGCCCGGTGGACCGGAGACTCCGGGGCTTCCGAACTCCTCGATGGTGATGGAGGCCTTCATGGACACGCCGGTGGTCAATGGCGCGGCGTACCCCGTCCTGCCGGTGGAACGCAAAGCCTACCGCTTCCGGATATTGAATGCGTGCGATGACCGTACCCTCAATTTGCAGTTGTACTACGTTGACCCGGCCAACCCGACGGAGGTCAAGATGGTCCCGGCGGTGCCGTCCGCGTTGGCGGACGTGACTTGGCCCGCAACTTGGCCGACGGATGGAAGGGATGGCGGTGTGCCGGATCCGGCGATGGTGGGCCCGGCAATGATCCAGATCGGCACCGAAGGCGGCTTCCTGCTGGCCCCAGTGATCTTGCCCAATACGCCGATCGGCTACGACTACAACCGCCGGTCCATAACGGTCCTGAATGTCCTGAACCACACGCTCTTTCTTGGGCCCGCGGAGCGAGCGGACGTTATTGTCGACTTTTCCGGCGTCCCGGACGGTTCCAAGCTCATTCTCTACAACGACTCGCCGGCGCCTGTTCCGGCGCTCGACCCGCGCTACGACTACTATACGGGCGACCCAGATCTGACCTCGACCGGCGGTGCGCCATCGACGCGGGCCGGCTACGGGCCCAACACGCGGACGATCATGCAGTTCCAGGTCGCGGGACCCAGCAGCCCGCCGTTCGACCTGGCCGAGTTGAATCGGGTGTGGCCCGCCGCGTACGCCGCATCCCAGCCCCCACCGAATGTGCCGGAAGCGGCTTATGGGCCTGCCTTCGGGGCGACTTTCGGCGACGTGTATTCGGCAATCGCGGACAGTTCGTTGAGCTTCAATGCGTTCGGGTCGGCGGCGCCGACGACGATCGCCATGCAGCCCAAGGCCATACAGGAGCTTTTTGAGCTGGACTACGGACGGATGAATGCCACCCTGGGCGTCGAGCTGCCGTTGACCAACTTCAACACGCAGACGACGATCCCCTATGGCTACATCGACCCGCCCACGGAAATACTGAGAAACGGCGTAACTCAAGTCTGGAAGGTCACGCACAACGGCGTAGACACTCATGCCATTCACTTTCACTTGTTCAACGTGCAGTTGATTAACCGGGTCGGCTGGGACGGGACGGTGAAACCACCCGACCTCAACGAGTTGGGCTGGAAAGAGACCGTCCGGATGAACCCATTGGAAGACGCGATCGTGGCCCTGACGCCGGTCGCGCCCACGCTCCCCTTTGACATTCCCGAGAGCGTGCGCCCGCTCGACCCGGCGATGCCGCTGGGCTCGACGATGGGCTTTTCCGGCATAGACCCGAACACGGGCAAGCCGGTACCCGTTGCCAACGTGGTGACGAACTTCGGCTGGGAGTATGTCTGGCACTGCCACCTCCTGAGCCATGAAGAGATGGACATGATGCGTCCCATGGTGCTGACGCCTGAGACGGTACCCGCGGACACGACGCCGCCGACCGCGACGGCGTTTGTCTCGTCGGCTCCCGACGCGAACGACGTGACCGTCACCATCGGCGCCGTGGATAACCTGGGCGGCACGGGCGTCGCGTCGATTACGTACAGCGCGTCCGGTGCTACGACCCGGGCGCGCACGACGGTGCCCGGCAGTGCCGCCGGCGTGGTTATCTCGAGCAAGGCCGCCACGACCATCACCTACTTCGCCACGGACAATGCCGGAAACGAGGGTCCGCCACAGAGGATCACGGCTCCGACCGCGTCCAATGCGCCGATCACAGTGACGGCGGTCGCGGGGAGCGGGCGGGCGACCGTGAGCTTCGTGGCACCCGCATCGGGTGGCAGCGAAATCACGTCGTACGCGGTGACCTCCGGCCCGGAAGGCATAGGCGCCACCGGGGCCGAGAGCCCGATCACGGTGACGGGGCTGGCCGACGGCACGACCTATACGTTCACGGTGACGGCGACAAATGCGATTGGGACAAGCCAGTCGTCAATGCCGTCCAATGCCGTAACGCCTGCCACGCTGGCCGGCCTGCCGTTTCTCTCAGGGCTGTGCGGATTCGGAGTCGTCGAGGCGCTGCTGATGACCATGCTGGGCTTAGCGTTCCTGCGGTTCGGACGATGATGCGCCGCGCTTCGGCGCGCTGAACGATGAGTACGGGATCAAGACGGGCGGGTAGCGCACCGAGGTGCGCTGCCCGCCCGGTTTCACGCGCCGCGGGGCCGGCGGTGCGGCGACTGCGGGGAGCTTTCGGAGGCTGGGGGCCGTCATGCAGTTGGCGACCTGCGATCAGCGCATCATGCAACTGTTGACGGCGCGTCGTCGTCGTCTTCGTGCTGGCCGCGGATGGCGGACCATTCGCCGGAGTCGACGAGGCGCAGGAACACGGCGACGAGTTGGGGGTCGAAGAGCTGGCGCGCGCCGTCCTTGATCGCCTGCACCGCCTCGGCGGGCGGCCACGGCGGCTTGTAGACGCGCTGGCTCGCGAGGGCGTCGAAAACGTCGGCGAGCCGGACAATCCGGGCGGGCAGGGGGATGGCGTCGCCGACGAGGTGGTCGGGGTAGCCGGTGCCGTCCCAGTTCTCCTGGTGGCTGCGGGCGATCTGGCGGGCGACGTCGAAGAAGGGCTTGCGCGAGAGGATGTGCTCGCCGACGACGGTATGGATCTCCATCTCGCGGCGCTCCTCGGGCGTGAGCGGGCCGGGCTTCTTGAGGATGCGGTCGGGGACCTGCATCTTGCCGACGTCGTGCAGGATGGCGGAGTAGCCGATGCGTTCGGCTTCCTCTTCCGGCAGGCCGATGGCCCGGGCCAGTGCCGTCGAATACGCCCGGATCCGCAGGACGTGGGCGCCGGTGTCCATGTCCTTGGCCTCGCAGGCGACGGCGAGCATGTAGATCGCCTCCATGTTCGCCTCGGCCAGCTCGCGCGTGCGCTGCCGGACGCGTTTTTCGAGAAACTTCGAATGGTGCTCAAGATCGAGGGCCTGCTGCAACACCGTGTCGCTGAGATTGGCGATCTGCCGGTATTGCTCGAGGCAACTCTGCTCGACGTCCTTCAGCTTGGTGATGTCGATGACGGTGACGACGCGGTAGTCGGCGAGCAGGGAGTCGGAGCGCGGCGGACGGCCGGCGATGAGCACGGGGCGCCGGCGGCCGTCCGGCAGGGGCAGGAAGTACTCGGTTTCGCGCACGGCGCTGAAGTCGTAGATGAACTGCTGGGTGGCTTCGCCGGCGGCGGGGTAGAACTCAGGCAGCGTGTGCCCGAGCAGCGTCTGGACCGGGCGCGCGAGCATTTCGCACAGGCGCGGGTTGGCGTGGACGATGTGCCCGGCGCGGTCGAGCAGCAGGGCGCCGCATTGCAGGGCGTCCAGCACGTCAGCGACGTGGGCGACGACTTCGGCGGGGACGGCGGGCTTCGGGTTCGTCTCGGCCATGCCGGTCAACCTGCTCCGCGGGGGTTTTCACCACGGAGGCAAGGAGACACGAAGAAGAGGTAATAAGCTGATACACGCGGCGGCAGGTTTTTCCGCGTTGTCACCGGCTCCGTACCTCCGTGTCTCTATGTTGAGTCATTTGGGCTCGCGGGCGAGGGGCGTCGGGAGGAGCGGGGGCTTATCGAAGTCGCGGTCGACCTTGGCCAGGTCCAGCTCCTCGAATAGCAGGGCCGGGGTCACGACGGTGGTGCCATCCAGACCGCTCACGCTGTTACGGACATAGGGCTTGTCGCCGGCGGCGAGGACGTGCTTGAACGCCTTGAGGTCGACGTGGGCGATTTCCGCGCCGCGCACGAGTTCCTCGTGTCCGTCGGGATAGACCTTGTAGGTGAGCAGGGGGTTGGCGCCGCCGCCCTGGCCGTAGAACCGCCCGCCGCCGCCGACGCTGCCGAGGGAGGCGATGCGGATGCCGTATTCGAGGGTCTCGTCGGCACAGGCTTCGAGCAGCTCCTGGCGTAGCTTGTCGGTGTCGAGCGCGGCGGAGTCGGCGGTGACGATCAGGGNNGGGAGCCGACGGAGCCGCGCGTGGCCGCGAGCGACTCGCGGCCGTGACCGTTGGATTCCTTGGACTCCTTGGAGGGGTTGCGGGACATGAGGAGGGTTTTGAGGCGGCCGCCCTCGACGAGCGAGACCGTCTGGGCTGCTACGCCCTGGTCGTCATAGGCGTAGTGGCCCATGGCGGGGACGCCGGCGATTTCCCGCGGGGCGGGGTCGTCGCGGACGTTGAGGAAGCGCGGGAGGATGCGTTTGCCGAGCTTGTTGGCGAAGTCCTCGGGGTCGGCGGCGCTGCCGACGGAGCGCTGGCCGCCGCCGAAGGAGCCGCCGAAGGTCTGGGCGAAGATTTGGGAGGCGGGGTCGGCCTCGAGCAGGACCGGTCCGGTGTACGAGGTCAGCAGGGGCGCGTCCTTCAGGGCGATGAGCTGCTCGGCCATCTTGCGGCAACGGGCAAGCAACTCGGCGCGGGGCGGAAGCTCCTCGAATTTGCGGCCGCAGGCGGTGAAGGAGTCCGAGAGCTTCATGCCGTCGTCGGCCTGAACGGTGGCGCGGACGGCGAGGGCGAACTGCCGGCCGGCGGAGCGCAGGCGCGTGCCCTCGGTATTGACGAGGTATTCGTTGCCGGCGGAAGCGCTGACGGATGCGCCGGAACTCTGGACGTCGGGGAAGTCGCGGAAGACGGCGGAGAGGGCGACGGCGAGGTCTTCAAGCGGCGCGAGATCCAGGGCGACGTCGATGCGGTCCGCGCAGTGGATAGTCGGGGGCATGGGGTAGAGGTCGTCGGGCTTGTCCTTGATGAGCTTGCTCTCCATGAAAGCCCTCTTGCGGGCGAGTTGCTCGACGACGCCCTTGTAGTCGCGGTCGGTCATCCACCAGATGGCCTGGCGGATGGCGTTGTAGTCGTCCTCGATCGGCACCTCGGTGTTGAACATTCCGCCGCTGTAGTTGCCGCCGCCGAAGTTGCTGTTGTCGAGGGTGTACGAGCCGACGCGCACGTCGGAGCCGAGCGCGCGTCCGCGGCCCTGGTTGCGGCCGGTGACGGAGCCGAGGTCGGCGGAGACGTAGGCCCAGCTCCGGTCGCTGAGGGAGTATTGGATGAGGTACGGGCTCTCGAAGCCTGTGAGCTTGAGGCCGGAGCGGCTGCGTTCCAGCTCGTCGACGAGGGCGCGGAGCACGACGTCCTTCTTGATTTCCTGCTGGAGCGCGTCATCGGCCCGGGCCAGCACGGGGCCGGCACAGACGACAAACAGGACGAGCACGATTCGTTTCATGGAGCTATCTCCTGGTCGGAGTGCATGACGTTGAACGCCGGGGGCGCTTGCTACCGCGCGCGGCCCGGATATGGCGCCGGGCGCGTGCATTACTTCTGCTCCTCGGCGATCGGTGCCGGCAGGATCGGGGGGCGATCCTGGGCCTTCTGTTTCTTTTCGACTTCGATCTGCTGCACGAGGATGCTCGGCGAGATGGCCGAGACGGGCACGGAACCCGATTCGGCCCCGCAAAAGCCGTTGAACACGTCGGCGTCGTTTGCCGTGCACAGAATCTTCGAGAAACAGGTCAGCGGCGTGCCGACGATGTCCACGCCGCGGACCAGCTCATCGGGCCGGCCGTCGGCGTAGACGCGATAGACGAGGATGGGGATGACCTTGAAGGCCTGGGGCATGTACCGTTCGGTCATCGTGAATCCGCCGGAGATATCGGCGAAGAGCAGGCCGTACTCCTTGCCCTGGCGTTTGCATTCGTCCAAAAGCAGCGTATGCAACTGGTCGAAGGGGACCTGCTTGGACGACTGGACGGTCAGGTTGCCCTGGCGGGCCACGATCTGGAGGCCGGGCTGCCGGCGGCCGTGGCCGTTGGACTTGGTGACGCCGCGGGTGGGGCTGCGCGACATCAGGAAGGTCTTCAGCACGCCGTCTTCGACGATGCGGGCGGGCTGGCCGGGGATGCACTCCTCGTCGAACTCGTAGAAGCCGTTCAGGTCGTGCCCCTGGAACTGCCGTTGGGTGGGGTCGTCGACGATGCTGATGAAGGTGGGGAGGATTTCCTGGCCGAGCTTCTTGGCGAAGGTCTGGCCCTCCTCGACGTCCTTTTGGCGATGGCCTTCGATGCGGTGGCCGAAGATCTCGTGGAAGAAGACGCCGCTGGCGCGGTTCATCAGGATCGCCGGCCCGGTGTAGGGCTCGACGAGGGGCGCGTTGCGGAGCGCGAGGAGCTCGTCGATCACCTGATCGACGACCTTGACCACGTCGGCGTCGCCGGGGAGCGCGTCGAGGGTGGCGGCGTCGAGGGACTTGTACTGCCAGAGCTCCATGCCGTCGTCGGCGACGGTGGAGCCGGCGATGGCGATCCGCCACATGGCGCGTCCGAATTGCAGGCGGGAGCCCTCGGAGTTGACGGCGAGCCGGTTGGTGGTGTCGCCGGAGAGCGTGACGCTGGAGCTGTAAATCTGGGGATGGGTGCGGAAGCGTTCGGAGAGCTTCTTGACGCGTTGGGCGAGTTGGTCGCGGTCGACCTTGTAGGTCAGCCAGGGGCCGATGTGCGTGCTGGGCTCTTCGCGCGAGAAGTCGTCGGAGGGGTCTTCCTCCTCGACCTTCACCTTGAGGTTGGCCTTGACCTGGGCGAGCCGTCTCATCGCGGCCTTGAACTTGGTGTCGGTTGCCAGCCAGAGCGAATGACGGGTTGCGAGCGGGTTGTCGTCCAGCGGCAGGGCCGCGCCGCCCCCGCCGTACTCACGCCCGCCATAGTAGCCGCCGCGGATTTGCCGCGTGCTGTCCAGCGCGTAATCGCCGCAGCGTACGTCGACGTCCAGGTAGCGGACGTGGGTCACGGTGTTCTGCGTGAGCGCGCCGAGCGTGGCGGCGACGTTAACCTCATCTTCGTCCGTGACGGCGTACTGGATGAAGTAGGATTTGGTGCCGTCGGGACCGACGAGTTTCTCCATGGAGAGCTGGAGCTCGCTTTGCATGATCGGCAGGAGCGGATGCTCGTCCGCGGCCAGGCCCGGGCGGCCGCAGAGCCCGATCAGCACGCACACCGCCGGTACGGAGTACCGCACCGCTCTACGCTGTCGCCAGTTCATCGTAAGACCCTCGCAAAGGAATCCAAACGCTCGCACGACTGATGGGGGATTGTAGCGGCGCCGGCGGCGGCCGGAAACACGTCGGCTGGCGAGCACGGAGGCAGGACGCCTATTGGGTTCCGTGGCGGGGCGACACGACCGCGGTGTCGTCCTTCAGACCGCAGGCTTTCCGCTCGGCCGCGCCGTCGATGATCTTGCCGATGACGCGGATCTTGGTCTTCTCGGCCCACTTGGCGTCAGGGGGCGCGAGCACGAGGCAACTGCGCACTTCGCCGGCCGGGCCGTTGAGGCGCACCTCGGCGAGCGGCCGCTCTTTCCCGTCGTACACGCGGGTCACGGTGCCGTCGAACGCGATGCCGTGCCCGAGCGACTTCCGGCGGGCGGCCACGACCAGGTCGCAGGCGAGCTTGGTGTAGACGCCGCCGGCGGCCTCGCCCCCACGGTACTGGGCGGTGGCATGGTCGACTTTCACGCGCTCGAGCGGAGCGTGGGCGCCGATCTGGCTCTCGATGGGATGCAGATAGACCGCGCGATTGGCCAGGACACGGTCCTTCATGCTCTGGTCGGTGTCGAGCAAGCCGGCGTACTTGTCGATCAGCTCGCAATAGGCGATGTAGCCGTCGATGTGGGTCTGGTAAGCGGCGTCCTGGGTGGCCGCGAACACGATGCGGTCGCCGCCGCACTCTGAACACACCGCGTCGGAAACCTTGCCCTTGCCTTTGCAGACGTCGCACTTTTTGAATTGCTTCTCGATGGTGCGTTCGAGGTTGTGGAAGTCCTGGAGCGCGGCGGGCTTGCCGCCGGATGGGGCGGAGGCAGGCTTGTCCTGGCCGCGGGCCGCGGGCAGAGCGGCGAAGAGCGTGGCCACGAGCAGTAACGGTATGACACGGGTCATGTCCGCCTTCACTTTCTCCGCTGACCGGTCCCGCGGGTCTGGGGTGGCGCGCTGCGTCCCCGTCGGGCCGCGACCGGCCACATAGGGGTAGTCTACCGCGCGGCCGGCGCGGGCGGAACGCGATCGGTGCGGAAGAGCGTGACGGAATCGGTTCGCGGGCGGTCCAGCGTCGCGATAACCGGGTTGGCGCGGAACGAGGGTGCGCGGTGACACCGGACCGGGGCACCTGCGTCGGGTGTGTTCCGCGCCTGGTACGTCGGTGGGGCGCACGGCGGTATGGACTTTGGGCAGCGGATTCTGATATGATCGAGGAAGAGCGATCTTGGAGATTCGGAGGAAGTTGTAGATGGACGGTGCCCCGGCGCTCTCGGCCAGCGTGCTGCTGCTCAACCGCCTGTACATGGCGGTGCGGGTGGTGAGTGCGCGCCGGGCGCTGACGCTGCTGTACCGCGAGCTGGCCGAGGTGGTCGCGTGCGACGACGGCCAGTACCTGTCGTACGACTTCGACGGCTGGGTGGAAGTCAGCCAGGCCAAGCGGCGCTTCGAGCCGGAGCAGCACGACTGGATCCGCACGGTGCGCTTCCAGATCGCGGTGCCGAAGATCATCCGGATGCTCGTGTACGAAAAGGTGCCGGCCACGACGGTGAAGCTGAACCGGCGGAACCTGTTTGCGCGGGACCAGAATCGGTGCCAGTATTGCGGGCGGCGCCGTCCGACGACGGAGCTGAGCCTGGACCACGTGATTCCGCGGTCGCAGGGCGGGACGAACGCGTGGGACAACATCGTGTGCGCGTGCGTGCGCTGCAACGTCAAGAAGGGTGGGCGGACGCCGGAGCAGGCGCACATGAAGCTGATCTCGCTGCCGAAGCGGCCGCGGCGGTCGCCGGTGCTGACGATCAAGCTGTCGGATTCGCGGTACGCGAGCTGGAAGCAGTTCCTGGACTTCGCGTACTGGAACGTCGAGCTGAAGTAGCTTCTCGGGGGTTCCGCGCGAGTGGCCCATGGACGACCGGGGCCGGGAGGCGACTCTCGGTCCGCTCATCCATTTTGGATTTTGTCCCGGCGCGCCGGGATTGGATTTTAGATTGGGCAGCGGGGGGCGGGCGGGATGATGGGCGTTTCCGGGGCGCCACCCGAAGGTGCCCAAACTCACTACCGCGCGCTACCCCAGGCTCGGGCATCCCGGCGCGCCGGGATCGGCTGGCGGGGTCAAAATCGCGGCTCGGGCGAGCGCGCGCTTGGCGCACCTGAACGTAACTGCACGGTTACTCACCGTGACGCGCCGCGAACATCATTCGAATAGCATCTTGACCCAGCGCCAGAACCGTTTCAGGAATCCAGCGCGCTCACGGCCAAGGGCGGCGTAATAGGCGCGTCGCCGCTCGTCTTCTGCGTGCCGTCCAGCTTCGACCTGGGCGGTGGACCATTCTCCTGCCCAGAGGACCTTTCCCTCGCGTATCCAGTAGTGCGACTGGCAAGTAAGCTGCCAGCTTCCGACCGATGGCGTCAAACTCGGACCACTGGCAGTCACTTCCAGCGCCCATTCGGTTGGGCCCAGAGGCGTGCTGACCTTCGCCCCGCAGCCACAGGCGCAGAGATGCACGGCGGCGCCGTATTCCTCTGAGACGTAGAGTACGCCAGGTTTCAACTGCTTCGGGATGTACCGAGCCCGAACGAGCTCAATTCTGTCCAGTCTCTGCATCGCCCTGAACCTTCAGGTCGCCGACCCCGAACAGGAGATGGTAATACGGTACCTCTTCGAAGTAGAAACCCCGCAACTGCTTGAACTTGATGATCGCGAGGCAGGCGTTGAGTGCGTTGAGCTCGCCGACTTGGATGTTCGTCCTGTACAGGTCATCCGACGTGTCGGCAAGCTCCGCAAGCCGCTTGTCGCGCGTCTCACGACCATGTTCCACGGAGTAGTATGTAGCGCGCAGCATTCCACCGAGGGCGCCCTGCTTGCGGTTGAGGCCCATGCCGACATCGATGAACGGGATTCCCGTCGCGAGGAGCAGCTCGAAGATGCCCGCCCGCGACGACCCTTTATCGACGCAGACGAACGCGAAGGTCACGCCCGCAAGTTCCTCAGCGCTCGAGGCGTCGATGAACTTCCGAGTCACACTGAGGCCGGCCCGGAAGTTGTCGTAACGCGACCGGTATACTTCGGCCTTGGGTTGACCGAGCTCCGCCAGATCGAGCGCTCCCGGCGACCGAAAGGCGTTATGCACGTAGTATCGATCCGAATCGAATGCCCTGATCTCCCGTACAGGCGTCCTCACCAGGAAGTCCAGCAAGTATGCGCCAGTGCCGCCGAGACCGATCACGGCCACGACGTCGTCCTCAAACCTCGCCGCCAGATCGCCGATTTCCGCTCTGCTCGTGAGCGTGTCGCGCACCTTGAACGGCGATGTGGACTTGTTCTCGTCCGCGACGCGAAACGTCAGCGGATTGGCTTGGTGCAATTCGATAGCCGGCCCTGAAATGATGGTGACGTAGCTCTCGATCTTCTCGAAGAAGTCCCGGAATTTCCCGGCGGCTTTGGGTTTGTTTGAGAATGAGCGCTGTACCGTCACGTCCTGGCTAGCCTCGCTCAACGGCAGCGTCGCCGGACCGCCTCCCAGGTTGGGAATGGGGCGACCATCCAGATCATGCGGAACGGAACCGGCGAAGAAGATCTGATGGTCATCCTGGGCGATTTGGTTGTTTCCGCGATCGATAAATTTCGTGACGATCGCGCCCATCTGGAGCTTGCGCTCGTGATCCAGATACGGAACGTCGCGGATGAGCAGGTAATTGAGATCATCAAACGCGACCGCGTAGCCCTTCTCAACCAGCCGCCGAATGTCGTCGTTATGATTGACTAGTTGATGAAACATTGAACACCATTCTGTCCTTGACCTTCACCGAGGCGCCTGGCGCCAGAATCCCTTCTGGGTTTTGTGCCGGCCCGTTCTTGTACGTCACCGAATACGTGATCTCGGGGTGCTGCGGGTATTGCGGGTCGAACAGCGTCACGACTTCCGTGTACGTGATCCGGCGCTTGGACCACTCATGCGGAGTGCCCTGCACGATGATCGTGAACCTCGGCGGCGCTGCGGCGCGCGTGACAAACACCGGCCCATCGGCGAACTCGACTCGCTCGTGGTCTTCAATCCGTTCATCGCGAGGGGACTCGAAATCGCGGAACAGCGCGACGTCGTCAGGCACCGCTAGCAGGGCGCGCAGGGTTTGGCCGGTCTGCCGCGGCTGGACGGTGACCTCCCATCGGTCATCCACGACGAAGGCCAGCTTTGGCGGTGCGTCACGGGAACCCGCTTGGCTCGTCGCGCACGCCGCGACTAAGCGGAATACATTCCCGGCAGCCAGATCCACGACCTCCTCCGGATCGAAGGCCACGTCGTTTGGGCTATTGAGGTCCCGCACCAAGCGCATGCCCGGAGGAGCGGCCGCCTGATGCAGAATGTCCCGCGCTTTCACGAGCCGCCGCGGCATCGGCGCGAGCCGATCTTCCACGACCACCGCCCACTTCGCCTCGGCGTCGTGCGACATCACCATGTCTTTCTGCTGCTCAACGATTTCCATTTCGATTCTCCTGCTGGCCTCTGGACAAGCCCCGAGGCCGACGGTAAATTCGCTACCGAGTGGCTACGTTGCCACGGCGATTTCGATATTCGCCGTGGCGATTATATTCGTCCTGGCGATTGCGCCAAGTGCGCCTCAGGAAAAAGTGAGAGGAAGGCCCGTGCCCGCAGACAGGTATGACCGGGGCGAGATCGGTAGGCGGATCAAGCGGCTCCGACTCGCGCAACGCATGACCGTGCAAGAACTTGCGAGACGGGCCCAGATCAGCCCCGGCTATCTCTCGGAAGTCGAGCGCGGCCTTTCTGCCGTTTCCGTCGACAAGATGTCTCAGATTGCCGAAGGGCTGGGCATCGCGGTCGATGCGTTGCTGGCTGAGGATGCCGACACCGCCGCCCAAGCCGTCGTAGAGATCCCCGCGGCCCTGTCCGCAGCGGCGGAGCAACTGAACCTCTCACACCGCGCGACGCTCACGCTGCTTCATGGCAGGCAGTCGTTGACGGCGCGTCGATCACCGGAGGAGCCTGCCGAATGGGGCGTGGAAGAGTGGATCAAGTTCTACAAGCAGGTACAGGACTACCTGCCGGACAGCTAGGAGCAGTCGCATGGCGCGATGTCGAAAACCCACCGATCAGGACCTGATGCGCCTCGATGCGATTGCAAAGCACCTTAAGGTCCGAGCGCGATATCCAGACTCCAGCTTCAACGCCGACGTGACCGCCGCCTGCCTAACCCGCATCGCTCCGATCATCGACAACTTGTTTCCGTGTACCGGCGAACAGATCGGCCTCGCCCTCGGTAAGCACCTGTGCGTGACGTTCGAGGAAGTGCACGATGCGGATGACGTTGAGCAGATCGAAGAACGCTACCTCCGAGGCAAAAGGGAGATCGGCTTCGCGCAGCTAAGAGCCGAACTGCGACCGGAAGTTGATGCGCTCCTGTTCGAACGAATGTACGCCACCCACGATGAACCTGACCATTGGGTCGCCGTCCTGAATCTGCAGGGCTCGCGTGCGCGCGCGTACTGGAATCGTTTCCATGAAATCTCGCACCGAATCGCTGAGCCGCCCCAGGGGATTCTGCCGTTCCGGCGCCACCGATTCGAGGCAACGAACCCGGTCGAGGCGCTGATCGACTCCGTGGCGGCCGAGATTGCCTTCTATGGCCCCGCCTTTCTTCCGCTGATCAAACGGCAGCGCATGCGGCATGCGAGACTCGATTTCAACGTAATCGATGCCATTCGTCAGGACTATGCTCCCTCGGCGAGCCTCTTGTCCGCCGCCAACGCGGTCGTCAAGCACTGGCCCGCTCCGGCTGCACTTCTCACGGCCGAATACGGCGGTCGTACCCATTCTCCCGACGCTGATCGCGCGCTGCGAATTAAGCCCCAAGCGTACAGCAAGCGGGCTACCGCCGCCGGGCTGATGCTCATCCCGAACATGCGGGTGCCGGCAGGCAGCCCCATCAATGAGGCCTTCCGTACGGGCACCGAGCAGGGGGCCGCGGAACATCTGGGCGCCTGGGGGACGAGCCAGGGCAAGCACCTTTCGCCAATCGACGTGTACACGTCGGCGCGCCGCCTCGGAGAGCGTGTCTACGCCGTCATCTCCGCGTGATCCCCCGCCGCTCTTGCTGATAGCTGAGAACTGATACGCATCCTGTTTA
>PMMM01000090.1 GCA_003162245.1 Phycisphaerales bacterium | reverse complement strand
GGGGCTGGCGGCGCGGGTCGCGGCTTCGGCGGCGGGGCCGGCGTCTGCGGGGGCAGCACCTCGCCGAGGGGCACCTCGACCGTAAAGGCTCCGACGTCCACCTCGGCCCGGTGCTGATCGAGGCGGAGGCGGACGATGCGGCCGTCGCGGTCGAAGTCGCGCACGCGCACCGGATCGCCGGGCTGCAGGTGCACGACGCGTTGCACCCAGGTGTTGAAATCGGCGTGCTGCTGNNTGCCGTCGATGGCGGCCTGCAGGGCGCGGGCCTTGCGCGACAGGTTGCGCTGGGCGGCGCTGACGAGGCGGCGGGGCATGCCGAGCCGCGCGGAAATCTCGATCGCGTTGCTGCTGCCGGGCTCGCCCAGGCACAGGTGGTACGTCGGGCGGAGCGTCTGTACGTCGAACTCGACGCACGCGTTCTCGGCCCGCGGGCGCGTCATCGCGAAGCCCTTCAGCGCGCCCAGGTGCGTGGTCACGATGCAACGGCAGTGCAGGCGCAATAGCTCGTCCAGAATCGCCCGGCCGATCGCGGCCCCCTCGTCGGGGTCCGTCCCCGCGCCCAACTCGTCGATCAGCAGCAGGGCGCGCGGCCCGGCGTGCCGGAGCATGTCCATCACGCGCGTGATGTGCCCGCTGAACGTGCTCAGCGACTGCTGCATGTTCTGCTCGTCGCCCACGTCGATCAGCACATTGCTGAAGATGCCCAGCTCGGAGCCGGCGTCCACGGGGATCGGCACGCCGGCCTGAACCATCAGGCACAGCAGCCCGACCGTCTTGAGCGTGACGGTCTTTCCGCCGGTGTTCGGCCCCGTGACGATCAGCAGGTTGAAATCGACGCCCAGGCGGTAGTCGATCGGCACGATGTCTTCGGCTGTCTCGCCGGCCGCGCGCTTCTGGCGGACCAGCTCCAGCAGCAGAGGATGCCGGCCGCCGCGGACGCTCAACGAGCCCTCGTCGTTGATTTGCGGGCAGCGGGCGTCGAAGATCTTGGCGAAGCGCACCTTGGCCATGATCAGGTCGAGCACGGCCAGGGTTTCGAGCGTCTTGTGTATCTCCCGCCCGTTGAGGTGGATCTCGTGCGCGAGGTCCCACAGCAGCCGCCCGACCTCTTCCTGCTCCTCGCTGCGCAGGTTGCTGATGCGGTTGTTCAGCTCGACGACCTCCCCCGGCTCGACGTACAGCGTGGCCCCGCTGTCCGACGCGCGGTGCACGATGCCCGGCAGCCGGCCGCGGTATTCCGTCCGCAGCGGCACGACGATCCGGTCGCCGTGGAACGTGTGGTTGGGGTACTGCAGCAGACGCCGCACGTCCGGCTCGCGGAGAATGCGCGCCACGACCTGGTCGATCTGGCGCGTGGCCTCCGCGATCTCCGCCCGCACGCGCTGCAGCTTCGGGCTGGCCGTGTCGCGCACCTGGCCGCGCTCGTCGATCACGGCTCCGATGCGCTCGGCGATCGTGCGGAAATCCCCGATGCGCTCGGCGAGGTGGCGCAGCTCCGGGTAGCTCTCGGGCAACTCCCGCAAATACTGGGTCATGGCGTGCGTGCCCAGCAGCGTCGTCCCGACGCGGGCCACTTCATCCACCGTCACCCGCAGCGGCGGTGCACAGCGCTGCACGACCTCCCGAATGTCGCTGATGCCGCCAAAAGGCGGGACGCCGCGCTCCTCGATCATCCGTTGCAGCTCGCCGACCTGGGCGAGCCAGCGTTGGACGAGTCCGACGCGGGTCACGGGGTGAATGCCGACGGCGAGGGACCGGCCCAGGCCCGTCATGGCGTAGTCGGCCAGCAGGTCACGGATGCGAAAGAAGTCCAGGCATTCGAGCGAGTGTTGGTCCATCCTGCGATTGCACCTGGAACGGCCTACGAGCCGAGGACGCGGTCCGCGGGTCATGTCCGCGGGCGGGGCGCGCGGTGGGCGCGCGCCCGCCGCGCATGTACACGCGTACCCGTAGGTTATGCGAAGTCCCCGGTGGGGTACAAGGGCGTGTTCGGGTTCTCGAACCAAGTCGTCCTGGCGCCGCCGCGGCGGGCGGCCCTAACTTCCGCCGGTGGGGCGTGTCCACTGTGGCTGGCGTGTTGCGACAATTGGAGAGCAAGCCATGAAGCCGGCCTATAAACGAGCCCTGCTCGCGCTGCTATTCGGGGCGTGGCTGCCGGTGGTGATCTCGTGCGATCCGAGCTACCTCGACGGGCTCATCCAGGTGGTCGATGACGGGTGGTCCGACAACGTCGTGGTCGTGGACGATGGCTGCCGCGGCTGCTGGTGGGGCGACTGCTGCTGGTGAGGCGGCGGCGGGGGGCGCAGTCTTGGGCTGGACTGGCCGGAGTGCGCGTCGCGCGCTGCTGAAAGCGCGACACATCTGTGCTATCCTTGGGGGTATGCAGGCGAGACCCGAGGACCATCGGCAGGCCGTGGGCGGCAGACCCGCACCAACGGTTTGAGCGGGGGCCTCCGGAAAAGGAGCCGGCGCGCCGGCCCGCGTGGAGTCTATCCATGCAATCGCAATTCGTGACCCACGAGCTGCCCAACGGGCTGCGCATCATCTGCGAAGTCGTACCCGGCGTGCGCTCCGCCGCCGTCGGCTTTCTGGCGCGCACGGGCGCGCGCGACGAAGCGCCGGCGATGCACGGGGTGAGCCACTTCCTCGAGCACATGTGCTTCAAGGGCACGCCGTCCCGGACCTGGCACGACATTAACGTCCGCTTCGACGAGCTGGGCAGCATCTACAACGCCTTCACCGGCAAGGAGTACACCGCCTACTATGGCTGGGTGCCGGGCGACCGCATCGTGGCCCAGCTCGAGCTGCTGGCCGACCTGATGCGGCCCAGCCTGCCGCCGGCGGAGTTCGAGACCGAGCGGAACGTCATTCTCGAAGAGATTGCGATGAACGACGACAGCTTTGACCGCCTGGTCTGGAACTTTGCCCACGAGGTTGTGTACGGCACGCACCCGCTCGGACACGAAATCCTCGGCGAGAAGGCGACGATCCAGGCGCTGCCGCACGCGACGCTGGTCGACTACCACCGGCGGCGCTATGCCCCGGACAACATGCGCCTCGTGGTGGCCGGCGCGGTCGAGCCGGAGGTCGTCTTCGCGGCGGCGGGTCGGTGCTGCGGAGAGTGGCGGCGCGGCGCGGCGGCGGGTACGTCCGCCGACCCTCCGCCGGGGCTGCCCAGCGGCGTGCGGAAACGACAATTGGACCGCTTCAAGCGCCAATCGCTGTTGCTGGTGTACCCGTCCGTGCCGCACAGCGACCCGGACGAGGAGTCGCTCGAGGCTTTCACCAGCCTGTTCGGCGGGGCCAACTCGCGCTGCTACTGGAACATCGTGCAGAAGGGCATTTGCACGCAGGCCGGGGCCGCGTGGGTCGCCTACCGCGATTGCGGCGTGCTGATCCTGTACGCCGACGGCGAACCGGACCGGTGCGAGCAGATGCTCGAAGCGCTGCGCGGGCAGGCGCGCGAAGTGATAGCGGCGGGGTTCCGCGCCGACGAGGTGCAACGCGTCAAGAACCAGCGCCGCACCCATTTGTGTCTGGAGGCCGAGAATCCGCGCACGCGGCTGATGCAGCTCGTGGACGACGTCGAGACGCGCGGATACGTGCGGACCGCGGACGCGCGGCTGGCGGCGGTGGAGGCCGTCAGCGTGCAGACGATCGCGCGCCACCTGGAACGCTGCCCGCTCAGCGGTGACGGCCTGCTGCTATCGTGTGGTCCGCGCGACTGGCCGTGACGGACGCCCCAGCGGGCGACGGACATACGCCTGTGATCTGGAGGTGTGCTGGGAATGCTTCGTGAGCGATCAATTCATGGCTTTCATATGCGACCCGCCCTGCTCGTCTTGATCGGGGCACTGGTCGCCCCCGTGTTCGGCCAGACGCAACCGGCCTCGCAACCGGCGTCGCAGCCGACGACCGCGGCGACGCGGCCCGTCATCTACGACCCCGCCGCGGACGGCAAGAAGCAGATCGCCGCGGCGCTGGAGAGCGCCAAGCGCGAGAACCGCCGCGTGCTGGTCATGTTCGGCGGGAACTGGTGCGGATGGTGTCAGCGGCTGCACGCTTTGTTCAGGGATAACAAGCAGATCGCAAAAGCGCTCCTGTACGAATACGACCTGGTCCTGGTCGACATTGGCCGGTTTGACAAGCAGATGGACATCCCGGCGAAGTACGACATTGCCCTGAAGCGGGCCGGCGTACCGTTCCTCACCGTGCTGGATGCCGAAGGAAAACTGGTGGCCAACCAGGACAGCGGGGCGCTGGAGGACGGGGACCATCACGACCCAGAGAAAGTGCTGGCGTTCCTTAACAGGTGGAAGGCCGAGCCGCGGGACGCGGAGAAGGTCGTGGCCGAGGCGTTGCGCCAGGCGGCGGCTGCCGACAAGCGCGTCTTCCTGCACCTGGGGGCACCGTGGTGCCCGTGGTGCCGCAAGCTGGACGCCTTCCTTGCGCAGCGAGAGGTCGCGGAGCTGCTGGCGCGCGACTTCGTCGACCTGAAGATCGACGTGGACCGCATGACGAAGGGGCCGGAGGTGGCGAAGCGTTTTCGTCTCGCGGAGAAAGGCGGCATCCCGTGGTTCGCGGTCCTCGACGCGCAGGGCAAAGTGCTGGCGACGTCGGACGGCCCAAAGGGCAACATCGGCTTTCCCTCGGAGCCGGAGGAGATCACCTTCTTCAGCGGGATGCTGAAAAAGAACGGAAAGCGCCTCGACGCGGCACAACTCGGCCAGATCGAGGAGGCGCTGCGGCAGGCGGCCAAATCGGCCCAGAGCCAGCCGGCCGACAAGCACTGAGCCCGGCGGCGGCGCGGCAAGCCTATGGCGCGGGATTTGACGGACCAGGTCGTCGTCATCACCGGCGCCAGCTCCGGCATCGGGGCGGCGACGGCCGTGGCGTGCGCGCGGGCCGGTATGGACATGGTGCTCAGCGGTCGCGATGCCGCTCGGCTCGACGACGTGGCCCGGCAGGTGCGCGCGACCGGCCGGGGAGCCGAGACCGTCGCCGGTGACATTACCGATGCGGGCCTCAACACCCGACTGCTGGACACGGCAGCGGCGCGGTTCGGGCGCTTCGACGTGGTGCTGGCCAACGCGGGCTACGGCTTCAAGCGGCCGATGCACGAGACCGGCGAGGCCGAGCTGCGGCGGATCTTCGAGGTCAATTTCTTCGCTGCCAGCGCGCTGCTGTGCGAAGCCGCGCGGCGCCTGATCGCGGTGGGGCGGCGCGGACATTTGCTGATGACCTCGAGCGCGGTCGCGAAGTTCACGCTCGTCAATTTTGGCGCCTATTCCGCGACGAAGGCCGCGCAGAACCACGTTTGCCGGGCGCTGCGGCTCGAATTGCATCCCCACGGCATCGAGGTCTCGTCGGTCCACCCGATCACGACGCGCACCGGGTTCTTTCGCCGCGCCGACGAGTACGTGGGGCAGCCGACGGAACCGGCGCTGCCGTTCGGACGCGCGCCGGCGTGGTTCACGCAGCCACCGGAGCGGGTTGCGGAGGCGATCGTGCGCTGCTTGCGCCGGCCGCGGCCGGAGGTTTGGACTAGCTTTACCACACGCCTGGCGGCGGGGTTGATGACAGCTTTTCCGCGCATGGCGGACGTGATCGGCCGGCGTGTGGGGGATTGAGGACCGGCGGACGGAGGCTCGTTGCAGCGCGCAGCGTGGATTACTCCGCGGTGGGGGGTGGAACTTCGGGCGTCGCCGATCCGCCGTTGGCCAGGGCGATCCGGTTCTTGCCGGTGCGTTTGGCGGCGAGCAAGCCGTCGTCCGCGGCCCGCATGACTTCCGCCCGCGTCTTACCGTCCCAGGGGAAGCAGGCCAAGCCGCCGCTGATCGTCACCGGGCCCGGCGCGTCCGGCCCGAGGCACTTGAACTCGTGCTTGCCGATCGCGTCGCGGAAGCGGTCCGCCAGCGCGATCGGATCGTGCGGGTGCTGCGAACCCGGCACGCGCGGTTTCTCGGCGTCCCACAGGATGACGGCGAACTCGTCCCCGCCGTAGCGGGCGACCACGTCCTGCTCACGCGAGCAACGCGTGAGCAGCGCGGCGACCTCGCGGATCAAAGCGTCGCCGGTGTCGTGACCGTAGTGATCGTTGTAGCCCTTGAAGCCGTCGATGTCGAAGAGCAAGACCGTCAGGCGCTGCCGCTCGGCCGTGGCGTGCGTCAGCAACTCGTCCAGCTTGGTTTCGAAGTAACGGCGATTGCGCAACCCGCTGAGATCGTCGTGCCACGCGAGCTCCTGCCAGTGCTGCTGCTCGCGGGCCTGGGCCACGACGGCCTCAATCAGGCGTGCGTAATCCTCCAGTCGCCGGGCGTCGTCCGCCGCGTACGTGCCCCCGCGCCGGCGGCCCAGCGCGAGGCGGCCGACAACCGCCTCAGCGCGCCGAATCGGCTCGCGCAGCACGGGCTGGTCCGGTTGACCGGCCGTGGCGGAGTAGTCGTCGATTTGCACGGCGACGCTCTCGGCGTCAAACGCGGATTGCACGAGGCCCGCCAGGCGGACCAGCGTGGCCGCCGGACCCTCGCCCAGGTGCTTGAGCACGTCGCTGAGCTGCACGACCTCCTCGACGGACGGAACCGCCGGTGTGTCGTCTTCGAGGGGCGGCTGCGGAGCGATTTGAAGCGCCGCTTCGAGATCGGAGCGCGTCAGGGGCTCGATCACATACTCGTCTGCCCCCGCGTCCAGAGCCTGCCGGGCATTGGGCTCCTCCGCCGGCGGCACGGCGACCACCACCCGGGCCTGCGGAGCCACGTGGCGCACGGCGCGCAGCGCGCTCAGCAAACGCGGCCCCGCCATGTAGGCGACGATTACCCCCCCGAACGACTGCTGCCCCGCCGTCCACACACCCCCCAGGAGGCTGTCGACCGCGACGCTGCGGCAGCGCGGCAACGCCTCGGTGACCGCAGCGCGGAGCGCCGCCGGTCCGACGATCAGCACGTCTGCGTCGCCACGCATCTACGCTTCCTTCACCCGTTGCCGTACCGCACGGCGTGCCGCGGAGTGCCTTCTTCGAACGAGAGGCAGGCACGCGGACCACGCACGGCGGACATGTCGAGCCGAGGCGCGGCTACGCCTCGTCCGGCCCATCCAGCAAGGCGGACAGCTCCTCCGCCGTCAACAGCGCGCGGGGTGGGTTCGGCTGCGACGAGGGCGGCGCCGGGCGCGCCACGCGCTGCGGCGGCGGCTCCCGCGTTTCCACGACCTCCGGATGGCGCTCCGTCTCCAGCCGGCTCGGCACCGTCCAAGACCCCGCCGCGTCGGCACACAAGCGCTGCAATAACTGCGCCGGCGTCTCGGCCAGCAATCGGTCCAGCGCGCCCTGCGTCAAACAGGTGCAGACCAGCGGTGTTGCGTGCAGGGCCAGGGAGGTTTCAGCGCGGCCATAAAGGACAATGCCAACGCGCGGCCACGTCTCCCGCAAGTAGCGGATGATGCCGAATTCGTCCTCTTGCAGCCCGTCGGCCCCCACCAGCGCCAGGTCCGGAACGTGGTCGTACCGCGTCAGCAAGTGGACGCACGCGGCGTACACGTCGTCGAATACGATCCGCTCTACGCCGTGCCGCGCCAGCCACGCGTCGAGCGCGTTCGCGGTGGCCGGCTGCCCGGTATGCAAGTGCACAGCGCTGCGGACGGCGACCACGGAAAGTGTCCTCCGGAAGACTGGACCGACGCCCCGTCTCGCTTAACCGGTCATCTTAATCCTGCGCGCATGGCAATGTCAAAACGCGTTCAACGCGGGATCGCTCGCCGTGCCGCGCGCCAGCGAGCGAGCGCGGTCCGGGCGTGCGAAACGCTGCGTGGCGGGGAAGATGCGGACGTGTATATCGGACATTGAGCCAGCGCCACGCGCGGGGACGCGCGTCGGGCGGTCGCGCGGCGGACATGCAGGACCGGTTGTGCCCCTGAGGCCCGCTAACCGCAGGGGCACTTTCCCCCGCCGCGCCGTCCTCGCTTCTGGGTAGGGCTGGGTACGGCGACGCTCTGCTTCGCCCCACGCCGCACGGCGGAGCTTCGCGGTACCACACTGCGGCACCGGGCCGAGTGGCGTACGCCGATCTAGAACGGCGTCTCGCGCGTCTCGCGCGGAGCGTATTCGTAGCGTCCGGCGTCCGGCACGTGGTTGTCGAAACGCGTGAATTGCCGGTTGAAATGCAGCTTGATCTCGCCCGTCGGACCGTTGCGCTGCTTCGCGATAATCAGCTCGGCCACGTTCTCGTCGGCCGCTTCCCGCTCGCCACGGGCCGGCTCTTCCTCCCCCGGGGTCGCGATCGGATTGGTCTGGTAATAGGACTCGCGGTGCAACAGCATGATGACGTCGGCGTCCTGCTCGATCGCCCCCGACTCACGCAGGTCGCTCATCCGCGGGCGGTTGCCGCGGCGGGTCTTGTCCTCGGGGCTGCGGTTGAGCTGGGCCATCGCCACGACCGGCACGTTCAGGTCCTTCGCCAGCGCCTTGAGCCCGCGCGAGATCGTCGCGACTTCGACCTGCCGGCTCTCCGCCCGGGGCAGCCGCATGAGCTGCAGGTAATCCACGAAGATCGCCCGGATCTGGTAGCGGCGGAAGGCCAGCCGGGCCCGCGCCCGTAGCTCCAGCACCGTCAGGTCCGCCGTGTCATCCACCAGCAGCGGAGCGGCGCGCAGGTCGTCGGCAGCCGTTTTGAGCCGCTCCAGGTCCTGGTTCGAATGCCGCCCGCGCCGCAGGCGGTGGGCGTCCACCCGCGCCCGACTGCACAACACGCGCTGCGCGATCTGCTGCCGGCTCATTTCGAGCGAGAAGAACAGCGCCGGCCGATGCCCCGTAATGGCCAGATGCTCGGCCATGTTCAGGCCGAGCGCCGTTTTCCCCATCGACGGGCGCCCAGCCACGATGATTAGCTCGCCAGGCTGCAGGCCGGAGGTGATGTCGTCGAGCTCGGCGAAGCCGGTCGGCTCGCCGGTCAGCGTGCCGTCCTGCCCGCGCGCCTCGATTGTGCGGAACGCCTCGCGCACCAGGTCGTTGATCGTCTGCGCCTGACCCGAAACGCGCCGCTCGGTGACTTTGAAGATCTCGCTCTCGGCAAAGTCCAGGACCTCCTTCGTTGGCTGGTCGTCGTCCAGCGCCACCTGCGTGACGCGATGCATCGCGCCGATGAGCTGCCGCAGCAGGTACTTCTCGTACACCATCTCCGCGTAATGGTGGGCGCGAAGCGCGGAGGGGACCGCCGACAGCAGGCTGGCCAGAAAATCGAATTTGCCGAGCTGCTCCCAGAGGCCCCGGCGGACCAGCTCGTCGCGGATGACGTGCCCGTCGTTGGTGGGGCGATCCTCGACGTACAACTTGACGAGCGCGTCGTAGAGGTGCTGGTGCTTCTGGCGGACGAGCGTCTCCGAACCGGCGTCGCCCAGAACTGCGATCACCTCGGCGATCGCGTCTTTTCCGTGGAGCATCGAGCCGAGCACGGCGCGCTCGGCTTCGATGTCCTGCGGCAACAGCCGGTCGAACGCCGGGCTGGCGCTACGTTTCGTCTTCGTCTTCGGCGGCGGGCTCGGGGGCGAATCCGGATTCGGCGCGGGCGGCGGGTTCGGCGGCTGGGAGCTCATCGGTTCCGCCTCCTTCACGGACGACCCATACCTTGATCGGTACGGTGATCTCCTCCGTGAATTCTAACCGGACCACGCGATTGTCCAGCGTGCGAATCGGCGCATCCAGCAGGACGTGCTCGGCCCGCACCGGGAACCCCTGGGCGTGGAGCGCGTCGGCGATGTCCTTCTCCCGGACGGCGCCATAGAGCGTCCCTTCGGGGTTCGCGACCGCCTCAATCGTGATCGACACGTCCTTCATGCGCTCGGCCAGCTCGCTGAACTCCTTCAGGCGCTTGGAACGCTCGGCTGCGGCGATCTTCCGCTTCTCTTCGATGGCCTTGATGTTCACCTCGGTGGGCTCGGCGCCCAGCCGCTGGGGCAGCAGGTAGTTGCGGGCGTAGCCGGACTTAACCTCGACGATGTCGCCGACGTGGCCGAGCTTCCGCACGTCTTCGAGTAAGAGCAGCCGCATGGTTGGTTTCTCCGTACGAAATCGGGTGGATGGCGCCTGGTCCGGCGCGTCCTTCTTCGGAACGAAAGGCCGACCAGGCGTCGGCCGCTACGGGGCACCTCGGGCTCAGGTCACGTACGGCATCAGCGCCATGAAGCGGGCGCGCTTGAGCGCCAGCGCGATCTTGCGCTGGCCTTCGGCCGTCAGCCCCGTGCGCTTGCGGGAGAACAGCTTGCCCTGCGCGCTAGCCACGCGCTGCAAGGTGGCGATGTCCTTCCAATCAATCTCCTCCGGCTTGAGCCGGGGCGTGCGGAAACGGGGCGAGTCGGACCCCGCCCGCCGGGGCTTTCTCTTCTTTTGAACGGGCTTTGGTCTCATCAGCAGTTCCTCAACTCAGGCTTCGATCGTTCAGAACGGAATCTGTTCGCCGGTCGGCGGAGCCTCTTCGGGCTCGTAGGGGGCCGCCGGCGGCGGTTCGGACGG
>PMMM01000175.1 GCA_003162245.1 Phycisphaerales bacterium | reverse complement strand
AATAAACAGGATGCGTATGACAGGGACAAGGACCAACTGCCGTTTCCGGCGCTCAGCCCATCGCTCACGAGACCCATTGCAGTACATCAGTTCCGGTTATGTGAGGGTGAGTCGTAGCGGGTCGGCTCCGAGAAGGTGAGACGCGCAACTCCTAACGGTTCAACGCAGACGGACTTTTCGGGAGGGATAGCTACCGTCTCCGTCGTCGCACCGGCAGGGAGCAGGCCACTCCCACGGGGCGACTGTCTCGAGAATCGTGGGGCGAGTTGCTTCTCGCGCTCACCGAAACTACGGACACGTCCGCCCGATCACCGCCACGAACGGGTCGATGTCCGCAAACGTGACCGTCCCACTGTTATTGCAGTCCGCGTTCAGCCACGGGCAGGCCGGATGGTGCTGGTTCCAGGCCGACTCGCCGGACAGTGCCTCCACGAACGGGTCGATGTCCGCGAACGTGACCCGTCCGTCGCAGTTCATGTCGCCGCGGCAGAGCGCTGGACCGGATCCCAGGAACACCGCCGACAACGGCAACGCTAGGTCGTAGCCAGTGAGGGCGGCGGCCGTGATCGGCCCGCTGCTGCCCAGCGGTATCTGCGCCAGCGTGGGCATCGTGAAGATCGCAGCGGTGTCATCATCGAAAGCTGCGTCGTAGGGGGACAGCATTGGGTCGAACCGCGCCAGCGTAAAGCCCACTACGTACACCCGCCCGTCACTCTTGCTCTCCTGCAGGCTCGTGACCGTCGCCAAGTACCCCAACGGGTTGTTCGGCTGGCTCACCGGGTTGTTGATCACAATGTCCTGACCGGAGGGCAGCGTCACGCCGGTGACCGCTCCGCCTGAGCGCTGAATCGTGCAGCGGTACACGTGCGTGTGCGGTGTGTTGGGATCAGCATCTACCGCCGAGGACAGATACAGCTTGCTCGGATCAAACTCCGAGACCAGCAGGGCCGTCGGACTCCGCAGGGCCGGGTTCAAGCTGGTCAGCAGCAACCGCAGCCGCTCGGCTCCGCTCGATTCGTCGTACACGAGCAGCCAGTCGTTGTTCGCGCTCTGGGCTGACGCGCTCAGCACGAACAGATTCCCCTGACCATCGACTTCGACTTCCCGCAGCCCCTGGAGTGTGCACTCTGAGGCGGGCGGCGGACTCGTGTTCGTGCAACCGTCCGACCGTGGATCGAGCCCGTACAGCCGTGTGACGGTATACGTCCCACCGGACAGCTCCAGCCGGGCCGCCGCCTTGTACGTGTACTCCGCCCCGTCTGGCGGCTCCACCAGCACGGGCGTGACATACACCACGATCGGGCTGCTCCGACTGAAGGCCACGTCCAGAAGCGGTACGCCATTGGGGTACACGTCGTTATCCGTGGACGTGGTGCCCACATATACCGTGCTGCCCCCGAAACTCCGATTGCCGGGCACGATGACCCGTGCGGCCGTGTCCAGCCGGACCAAGCCTTGCGTGGCGTGGAGCTGATAGAGGTGGCCGTTAGGGTCCCGGGTCAGCCGGCCGTTGCCGCGGTAGTGGCCGCCTTCGGCGGCGCTGGCGGGCAGCAAGGCCGATCGCGCAGCCTGGCCAGGTGCATTGAACGGATACAGTCGGTCCTCCTGCACCCCGGCCCCATTCGGCTTGCCGGCGATCAGCAAACCACTCGTCGGCGGTGAAACGGCGCTGCCGTTCCCGCCACTGTACGGCTCGGCGTCGCATAGGTTTGAGGGCGGCGGGTATGTGCTCAGCACCGCGTCCCAGGCCAGCACGTCGCCGATGTCGACGTACAGGTCCTCCGAGAGCTTGCTGTCCAGGCAACCCTTGTATGTCGGCACCGGCTGGCCGCATTCCGCCAGCAGCAGCAGGTAGTCCCGGTTGGTCACTCCGTTGTCGCCGCTCAGGTCGTGGCAGGTGGACGTGCACTTGATCTGCGGGTCCCAGTCGTCGATCTCCACGCAGGCGTCCTGGCCGCGCAGCTCCAGCTCCACGTATGTGCCGCGCGTGAAGTTCAAGCTGCCGCGCGGGAAGATCCCATGGAATGTTGCGAAGGCACCGCTACCGATCGACCCCGGCCGGCCGGGCTGCGGCGGGTAGACCCGGGCGACCTCGGTATAGTGGGCTAGGTCTGCACTGGCCGGGTTGCCCACCTTCGGGCTATCGCTCAGGTACACCACCAGCATCGTATTCGGATCATTGGCCCCGCAGAAACGGTACTTGAACTCGACCACGATCTGGTCTTCGCCTGCCCGCGCGAAGGCCCCATGGGCGGCCACCGAGCGCGCCGATAGTTGGTTCGGATCCCGCGTCCGCATCGACATCACGCCCCCGCGCGCCGGGTCATCCCATCGCCGGATCAGCCCTTCTTTGAAGGGTGGCAGGGCCGGTTGCTGGTCAGTCGGATCGCGCAGCCGGGGTGCCACCCGTACTGCGAACTCCGTGTCATCCTCCATCGCGATGACCTTCAGCGAGAAGCCCAGCAGCGGGTAATCCACGATCCGGCTGCCGTTGGCCATCGGCGCCGAAAGATCATTGGGATCCCGTGTCAGCGGCTGACCGTTTTCGTCCACGAGGCTCTGGTAGTACAGCCGCTGCAGCCCGGTGTTCAGCACGACGTCCGGATCCAGCCTCAACTCCTTGACGTACAGCACTTCGGTGAGCGAGATGTTGGGGTCCTGGAACACGAACCCGGGCCGGTTCGTCAGGTTCACCTTGGCCCCTGACTGCACTTCCAGCCGCTCCAACACCCAGGTGTCCGCGTACCCGGAACTGCTGGACAGCTCATGCGCCCCCGACAAACCGCCGGCGTAGTTCGGGTCATAATCTCGCGCGCGCAGCTCCAGCAGCTCGCCCTGCTCCAGACCAACGCCCTGCTTGATCGTCACGTAAAAGCGGTTCGGATTGCCCATCGCTACCGAGCCAATCGTGGGCCGCGGCATCGCCCAAGGATCCGGATCCAGGTCCAGGTAGCGGTCGCCATCCGAGCGAATGACGTTGCATTCGATACGGGCACTACCTTCGACGAAGAACTCGCCGCCCCAACCCGGCGGGTTCTGCAGCAGGTTGATTTCATTGTTGTAGATGTGCACTGCTCCACCAAGGTCACCGCTCCGGACCACGACATTTGTGTTGCGCACGGCCGCGTCGCGCACGACGAGTTGGCCGTCGACGCGGATCGTGCCCCAGGCGCCCGAACCGTTGGGGTCCGCACATCCGGAACCAGTGCCACCGCTCAGGTCGACGACGGTGTCGGCTCCCTCAATCCGCAACGCCTGGCCAGCTTCGATCCAGACGTTGCCGGTGCCGAGGATGTCGCAGCGCACGACGCTGGGCGGGTCGCCGGTTGCCTGCCCCTCCACAAGCAGTCGGACGTTGGGATCGGTGCTGGTATCCAGGCGCAACTGCCCAGGACCGTCCAGCCACGCGGACGCCAAGCTAAGCGTGCCTGACGTCAGCGTGAAATGGTCCACAACGCGGATGTTCACGTCGCGCAAAACGCCATTGGTGACACCGGAGCCGCCGTTGGCGGCCAGCGTCAGCCGCTCAAAGACCGGTGTGGCGGCCTGCGCGAACAGGCCCCTACCCGCGATACTCGCTTGGTTTCCCGTAAGCGTGCAGCCCTTCACCAGCAGGCGCGCGCCCTCAATGTCCAGCCCGCCGCCGTTGGCGGCGGCGCCATTCGTGATCGTGAGCCCCTCGATCACGGCGGGTTGACCCGGCAGTGTGTTAGCCGCTACCGCGCCTGCGGCGGCGCCGCAATCGAGCGTCGTTTGCGATGGGCCGGCTGACCCGCGAATGACCACGGCTTTCCACCCGAAATCCAGCGGCCCACGGCTCAAAGCGTGTACGCCCGGAGCGACAAGGACGGTGTCCCCATCATGCGCGGCGTCCAACGCGGCCTGAATCGTCGCAAACGGACTCGGAACGCCGAGCGGTGCGGCTGTCGGCCGACTTGCGTACTTGGCGTATTCCTCGAGATTCGTGAGGCCGTCTGCATCTGGGTCGGCGTCCGGATCGGCATCGCCGCGCGCACCGAAGTACAAGTCCTCCCACCAATCGGGCAGGCCATCGCTATCGGAATCGATGAACTCGTCCGCACCTACGTCGACACGGCCATTGGCGAGGCGCGGTTCACCGTCAATGTCAACCTGACCTGCATACGTGCCGTTTGGATCTCCAGCGTCAATACATGGCGACGCGGCGCTCAGATGTCCGTCTGGCGTCGTTAGCGGGTCAACGTCGAGGTCGCCCGCACTCCACGATACGCTGGCCGACGGGTCCACGCTGCACCCATCCGCGCCGCGCTGCACATCGCAAAAAGTCGCCGTGACATTTGCCTCCTGTACATGCAGCTGCGCCCCCGCGGGCGCCATGTTGCCCCAGAAGATGCAGTTCGTGTAGCTGTGGGGCGCGCGGTACGTGTATGCACCCCCGCCCTGACCGGTGGCGGTGTTGGCGTAGAACGTGCAGTTGACGATGTCGGCAAGCCGCTGGTTGACCGGGCTGCAGTAGAGCAGGGCTCCGCCCCACTGGGCCCGGTTTCCGGAGAACACGCAATTGGCCACGCCCGCTTGCAGGTCTTCGCCGTAGAACTCCAGCCCGCCACCATTCCCCTGCGGCGCCGCGTTTCCCACAAAGCGGCAGTTGAGCACCCAAACATGGCGGTGCACTCCCGCGTAGCAGTCGCAGTAGGCCGTCAGGCCTCCGCCGCCCCAGCCCCCGCCGCCGTTGGCCACGTTGTGCTCAAACAAGCAGTCCTGGACCAACGCCACGTTCGGCCCACCATCGCACCACATCCCCCCGTACCAGTACGTGGCCGTATTGCCCCGGAACACGCACCCCGTAAACACCGCATCGCTCCGCGCCTTGTAGACGCCGCCGCCTGTGTTCGCGCGGTTCTCGACCACCTCGCAGCCGTCCATCGTCAGGCTGCTCCCGGCGGGGTGGTACAGCCCGCCGCCATTGCCCGCGGCCTGATTGTGCCGCAGCTTGACCTGGCGCAACACGAGCACGCCGCCGTTGTTCCACAACCCGGCGCCATCGTTGAGCTGCCCGCCCCCGTTCGCATTCCCACCCGCGATGGTCAGGCCGTCCAGCGTGGCCGTCTGGCCCACCGCAGCCCCCGTCACGACGTGGTAACTGTTCTCCGTGTAGTTGACGAAGTTCGGATCGTCGTTGCCCGCCAGATCCCCGCTCAACACCGTCTCGTAGAGCGCCACATCCCGAGCATCCGGATCGTTCGGATCTGCGGCCCCGCTGTAGCCGCCGTACACGGTAACACCGTTCACGAGCTGGAACGTCGCGTTGCGGTCCCCCGTGCCGGACGGGTGCGCCGCGTCGCGGTCCGGCTGGTACACACCACCGGCCACGCGAATCTCGCCACCGGCCGTTGCGACGACCAACGCGTCCTGGAGGAACCTGTATGCCGTGGTCCAACTGGCGCCGTTGCCGCCCGGCGGAGCATCGTCATCCACGTAGATCACCGCTGCGACAGCCTGCGTGGTAGCCAGCAGCGCCAGCGTGGTCGCCATGCCGGCCAGTAAGTAAACCCGCTTGCCCATGATGCCTCCCTTGAGTTCAGGCCTTTCTCAGATGGTCTCCAAGCACCGCGCTGGCTTCCCGCAACGGCGAAGCGGAATCCGCAAGGTAGCGGAGGAACGGGCTCATCCTCCGCGCACCGCGCGCGGCCCTGATGTGTCACCAGCACGGCCCGCGCGTGGCGCCGCCGCACCTCTGTTTGTCAGGATTGCCCAGCGTTCTTTCACCAATCGTCGCCGATGTGTTGCCGCCAACCGCGCAACCGCTTGAGCACGCGGCTCTTGTGCACGTACACGGCCTCCCGTGTGATGCCCAGTCGCGCCGCAACCTCTTCGACCGGTCGATCCTCCAGCGCATACAACCGAAACGACTCGAACGTCAGCACATCGACCTGCTCGCGCACCAGCCGTAGACACTCGGCTAGCACCGAGCGTTCCCACTCGGCCTCGAAGTCGTCGGCCAACTCGGCTTCATCCGGCACTCGCTGCAAGAGCTGGGTGCTGCCGGTCTGGTCGGCGGCCTGAACTTCCTGCCGCGGCCGTTGGCGGCGAACTTCATGGATCTTGTTGGCCGCGATTCCCCGCAGCCAGGCCCGCAGCCGGCCGCGCTCCCGGTCGTAGTCGCCCGCCCGAAAGCGCTCCACAAACGTCAACAACGTCTCCTGGACGACATCGTGGGCGTCAGCCTGCTGGAGCCCCGCCCGCCCGGCGCAGGCCAGCAGGATCGGCTCGTACCGCGCACAGAGCTGTCGCCAAGCCGATTTGTTGTGCGCGTCGCGCAGTCCCGCCAGCAACTCCGTGCTTGTGACTGTCGTATTCACCCGCCAGCACCCAGCGATAAAGGAGATGCCCTGGGTCGACCCCGGGCTGACCAAAGGCGCAGTATATCGGACACGATGGCCCAGAAGCTAGCGTAAAACGGCAGCCCTGAGCCGCACCGCGCCACTCCCGGGCAGGATTCTCAGCAAAGGGCGCAACATCCGGAATGAAGGAAAGCGGCGTTCCGTCCACCTTGGCCGCCGAACAGCGCCGCGACGCTCTTGGCGTTAAGCACGACGTTGGCTGATACCGCAGAAAGCGGTCGCACGAGGTCGAGCGTCGCCAGTGCCTAGCGAAAACTCCGTCCGTGTTGTGGCTCAAGGACTTACGCACTTCGCCTCTCGCTGTCCGATCGGCTGCGGTTCCGCCTCACCGAAGCCCCAGCGAGGCGTAGCCATAGGCGTTGTGCGCGTTATCGCCATCCTGCTCCACGTGCTCCTCCTCCCACGTGCGGCGCTCGCGGCGGAGAACTTGGCGCTCCGCCAGCAACTTGCCGTGCTCGAGGTGCCGGTGAAGCACCCGCGGCCACGGAGGCGTGACCGCATCTTCTGAATCTGCCTGTCTCGGCTGTGTGGGGGCGGGCTGGCGCTCGTGCCTTGCGGGGGCGAAGCCCCACACGGTGATTAAGCGGCACCGCGGCGGCTTCCGGCGGCATTGGCGTTTGAAGTTCTGCAAGGAACCGCGCCGCCAGTTCATCGCCGCCGGCTCGGCTCTCGGGCGGCGCCCCGCCGGCGGACCGGCAGCGGCGTGGGAACGGCGGCTCGCCAGCCTAATTTCCAGCTCTCCGTGCGTTAGTAGATATTGAGGGCCCCTTCGCTCTTCCGGCCCTGACTCGGCCGCGATCACGCGCCCTTCATCTGTTAATCACGCACTCACCCATTGAAGGAGAACGACGTACCCACGTGTCGCGCTGCGCGCCGCGGAGCCTGGTGGGCCGGCGCCGCACTTTGGGCCGCGCTGCCGTTTAGCTCCGGATGTACCCCGCCGCCCCGGCCACGAATCCGTCCCAGGAAGCCGTGCAGCAGGCCAGTCAACGCACCGCACAGGCGGTCCAGCAAGCGGCCGACGCCGAGCAGCAGGCGCGCCACGAACGCTGGCTGCGCGACATCGAGCGGCTGCGTGGTCAGACCGAGCTATCCGAGCTCACAGCAGGCCCGGCCGGCGCTGTCCGGTGAAGTGGCAATTCGGATACGTTGAGATGCGCCGACACGAGCGGGTTGGGGGCGGCGCTGGCCTTCGGCAGTGCCGTGCACGCCGCCCTCGAGACGCACTTCCGGGCCTTGCTGGCTGGCTTGACCGCGCCGAGTTCCGAGGAGCTACTCGTCGCCTTCCAGCAGGCCTGGCAGGCCGAAGCGGCCCGGCTGGTCCAGTACGCCCAGGGCGAGACGATCAAATCGCTGCACGATTTGGCCGGCCGCGTGCCGGCCGCGTTCGCTGCATCGCCGCACGCGATTCCCGACGGCGAGATCCTCGGCGTCGAGGAAGAGCTGCGGCGCCAAGTGATGCCCGGTCTGCCCGACGTGCTGGCCCGGATCGACCTGACCGTCCGCACGGACGACGCGCTGGTCCTCCGCGACTTCAAGACCGCGCGTAGCCGCTGGCCGAGACGCTCCGGCAGGTGACGCTGGCGACCGGGGACTGCACGCGCGGCGTGGCCGTGAGCCTGCGGCCACGCTCCCTGGAGCTGTCGGCGTCCTCACCGGAGGTCGGCAGCGCCAGCGCCAAGTTGCCGGCCAAGTTCCTGGGCGGCGGCGACAGCGTCATCCACACCGGCTTCGACCCCGAGTTCCTGCCGGAAGCGCTGTGCACACTGCCGGACAAACGTGTGATCGTTGACCTGGCCCAGAACGGCTACGCCAAAGTCGATGGCAGTGTCGTCGGCCAGCCGGCGCTGTTCTACGAGGCCCCCAACCAGCTTGGCACGGGGTGGCGCCGAAGAAGCTGTCCCACAGTTCGTGCAGCTTCGCCTGTCGCGGTTCGATGTTGGGCGGCATGCCGTCCACGTGCGCGCCGGTGAGCGCGAAGAACCGGCCGAAGTGGTACGCCTCAATCTTGGCGGGCCTGCCGTCCTGTGCCGGGACGTCAGGCAGCCGCCGTCGCCTAACAGTTCCCACGCCCGGCAGGCTTCCGCGGAGGATGACCTTGACGCCCGTGCCGGACGGCGACATCCTGGAGTGCATCCAGCGTCTGCGGCAGCCCGAAGTTGGCGTGGTGCCTTCCGGACGAGCCAGCAGACCGCTCAAAGCCGCTTCTGTGTGGATAAGCCGGGCGGACCTCCTGCGCCTCGCGGGGAAAACGGGCCGTTCCTGGAGCAGTCGGGGTCTTCCTACGCCCGCAACAAGGGCCTCGGCGAGCTTGTTCCGCCCCAATGCCAGGGAAAGAGCCTGAAAAATGTGGGCGCAGGAGAGCGGGACGCCGTACAATGACCGCGCGCCGCCCGGCAGCGGAGTCGGGCAAGGTCATCTCGCGAAAACTCGGCTAGGAGGAGAAAGCAATCATGACAGCAACGGTCCGGTTATCCAAACTGGTGTCCTTGATGCGTCTGGCCCTGCTGAGTGGTTGGGCGGCGTACGCAGAGTAGGCTCCTGGAGGTATCGCCCGACCAGTGACGATAATTGCCGTGGCCGGGGCTTCCGGCGCGAGTGCCTGGGCAGATGCCCCCACTTGGTCAGGCGCTTCGTACGTCGGATCGTCGCCGGGCGAGCCGGGTCATGACAACCGGTCAGGGCCGGTCGGGATCGGGGGAAACCCAGGGGGGGCCGCTCAACAGAATCCTGGGGATGACGACCAGGTGACTGTCATCGTCCAGATGAAGGAGCCGCCGCTGCTAGTCTACCGCCGGACCAACCGCGCGCCGTTGTGGCAGCCGCTGACCGTCGCGCAGCGCGAAGCACTGGACCGGCATGCCGCCGGGCTGCGCCAATCTCACCGGGACCTCCAGGCCACTGCCGCCAGGCAGGGCATCGCCATCAAGGCTCGCCGCGACCACACCCACGCCACCAACGGCTTTGCGGCGGATATCCGCTGGGGTGACCGGCACAAGATCACGGCTCTACCAGGCGTCGCCGTGGTGGCTCTCGATCGGCGGGTGTACGGCACGTTGCAGGACAGTGTACCCCTCATTCGTGCCAACCGCGTCTGGACGGAACTTGGTGCCACCGGCGAGGGCGTTGTCGTCGGAATGATCGACAGCGGGATCGACTACACGCATCCGGACCTGGGCGGGGGCCTGGGTGTGGGCTGCAAGGTGATCGGGGGGTATGACTTCGTCAATGACGACAGTGATCCCTGGGATGATGCCGGGCACGGAACGCACACGGCCGGAATCGTCGCCGTGGATGGCCTCACAACGAAGGGCGTCGCCCCCGGAGCCAGACTGATGGCGATAAAGGTGCTGGGAGCCCAAAACTGGCGCTCGTGGAGTGACGTTCTAGCGGGACTCGATTATGCCATCGACCCCGGCGGAAACCCCGCGACGGATGACGCACTTGACCTGCTGTCCATGAGTATCGGCGGGGCAGGCGATCCCGATGACCCGATCTGCCAGGCGGTCGACAACCTTGTGGCCGGTGGAATCCCCTGCATTGTCGCGGCGGGAAACGGAGGGCCCGGATACAACACGATGGAATCCCCGGGCGCGGCCCGAAGCGCAATCACCGTTGGCGGCTCCTCCAAACAAGACCTTATGTACTATTACAGCAGCCGTGGTTACTACGCTCGAGACGCACAGATCAAGCCCGACGTTATGGCCCCAGGCGTATCCACCTGCTCGACGGTCCCGGGTGGCGGCCATGAATGCTGGAACGGCACAAGCATGGCCACACCGCATGTGGCGGGCGTCGCTGCGCTGCTCAAGCAGTTGCATCCGACGTGGGGCCCCGCCGAAATGAGGTCCGCCCTGATGGGCCGCGCTGTGGACCTGGGTTTCGATGTGTTCTCGCAGGGCGCCGGGCGGGTGGATGCCTACGCCGCCGCCTTGGCCGCCGGTGGCTTCAGTCCATCGAGCCTGCATTTCGGGATCCTGGACCCGAATGCGCCCCTCTGGGTGGCGTCCCGCGTGGTTCAACTGACGAACCTGTACAGCACGTCGTTGACCTACACGATGTCGGCGGTCGAAACCACGGGCGCATCGGGGGTCACCCTGACAGTCAATCCTGCACAGGTGACCCTGGCCTCTGGCGCCAGCTTGCCAATTACTCTACAGGTGAGCGTGGATAACTCGCTGGCACCTGCCCGGACGAGTGAACCCTTCGCCTACCAGAAACGCCTTCTGGCCGAATCGACGGCCGGCGCGGTCTCCGCACCGTTCGCCTTTGTGGATGCCGCCGCGCAACTTATCCTCCACTACGATGCCGACCCCTGGATGATCACGATCCACGATCGCGGTCAGCAGCAGTGGTCCTCGCCTTGGAATCCGGGACGTGATGTACGGGTGCTCTTCCCCGCGCCGGGCACGTACGATGTTGTGACCGTTTTGGGTGACGGCGTGACGGTTATCGTACGCGAACAGGTTGCGGTCACGCGACTGACCGAGTTGACCATTAGCACGGCCGAAGCCGTCAACCGGGTGGACTTTATTCCCCGTGACGAGAAAGGGACGGCCCTGGACATGCGGTACTGGTGGCGCGTCATCCGCTTTCGCGACGATCCGTACCTGTGGACGGCGGTAGGTTCGGGCGTGGATATGCCCGGCTACTGCTCGCCCTTGTCGTCTGATTACCGGATCGAACGGAACGAGACCGGCGCTTGTCATGCCAACACCTACCCGGTCAATACCAAGCAATACTTCATCCGCCAGCACCAGATCGGCCTCACAGCCCCGCTCACGATGACCAACGATCCGGCCAGCTTGCGGCCCGTCCATTTCGTCTATCACGCACCTGCCACACAGATTCCTTTCGAAGAGACCCCACATGATGCCCACATGCCGGGGCTAACGGCGAATTGGTGGAGCGCCTTGCCCTCTTACAACTCAGCACAGATCATGGCCCCCTTCAGACGCACGCTGTACTTCAAATCGCCAGGATCCTATCCGTATGCGTTCAACTTCCACCGCTTTTACGATTTCACCATGGACTCGGCCACTGAACTGAGTTGCACGCCCTTCCTGCGGATGAACGACAGCGGTGCCCTGGAGGGATTCCGCCGGGGCCAAGAGGCGCCGACGGCGAACTCCATGGCCGGGCGATGGGAAGTCGGGTTGACGCCAGCCTGGTGGAGCGGGGCATTTGCCAATTGGGCCGATCGGATTCGCGTGCAGCCGTCGGCGGGTTGGGAGTACCACCTGTTTTTCAACCAGTATGACGATCCGCTCGCTCCTTACGCTTACCCCTACACATAGACGGGCGACGCCCCCGGCACCCTCACGGGAGCGCTGGATTCGTACCACAAAGACGCCGTACTCGAGCCGGGGATCTACACCATGACGGTCGCGCGTGCCGCGGGTTGCTGCCTGGCCGAAAAGCCCGTCACACCAGAAGCGAGGGCAACCTTCGACACGCGTCTGGCTGATCCGAACCCGCCATACATGACCAGTTTACGAATACTCCGGGACGGCGTACCCGCAAATGTTCTGGACCCGGGAGACTCGGGCTAAGTGCAGGCTGCGGTCCAGGGTGATTACGCCCTCGGCCAGGTGCAATTCTCCTGGCGTCACTCGGCGAGCGGCGACTGGCAGGTCCTGCCTACCATTCCGGCCGGCAACAGTGTCTGGCGGGCCACGCTGCCGAATTCGCTGGCCGAGGCGGATTATGATTTGCGCATCACCGCCACCGATACATCCGGAAACGAGCTGGTCTTCACGTGTACCCCGGGCTGGCGGGTCGGATCGTTCGTCAGCGTGAATGTGCTTCGCGTGAAGTGCGCTGCTTCCGGGCCGCAGCACGACGGGTTATCGTGGGACACGGAGTTCCAGACGGTACAGGCAGCGCTCGATGCAGCCATCCCCGGCCATGAAATCTGGGTAGCCCGCGGGGCCTATGCGCCCTCTCTGCCGACCGATCCCGGCAACCCGCGCACAGCGACCTTCCGGCTCTGCAGCGGGATCGCGCTGTAAGGAGGCTTTGCCGCGACAGAGACCGCGCTTGCCCAGCGCGACTGGAAAGCCAATGTCACTATCCTGAGCGGGGACATCGACCACAACGATCAAGACGCCGACCAGAACTCCATCGCCGAAACCTGGGAGGACATAGTGGGCAACAACGCCCACCACGTGGTGACCTGCGATGGCACCGATGCAACAGCCGTGCTGGGTGGTTTCGTGATCACGGCCGGACAGGCCGATGGCGGCGGCACGTCCAACTGCGATGCGGTCAGCCCGAGGCTGGTGAATTGTGTGCTAACGGCCAATACGGCCCCGGACGGTCCGGGCATGCTTTTCACAGGTGGGGCCGCCCCGGCGGTCCTGACCATGGCGAATTCCATCGTCCGGAACGGGCCGGCCTGGCTTTCGAACCAGAACGGTTCGACCGCCGCTATCCGCCACAGCGACGTCGAGGGCGGCTGGCCCGGCGAGAGCAATATCGAAAGTGCCCCCCTGTTCATGCGAACTGCTTCCCCAGGTTCGGACGGCATTGGGGGCACGGTGGACGACGATTATGGCGATCTGCGGCTGCGGGCGGGCTCGCCTTGCATCGACGGAGGCAGGAATGCGGACGTGCCGAGCAGTGTCCTGTTCGACCTGGATGGGTTTCCGCGCTTCATCGACGATCCGGTTACGCCCGATTGCCGATACGTACCGGATGCCTGCGGCGGCGCCCCCATTGTGGACATGGGCGCGTATGAGTACCGCCCGCCGGTCGCGAGCGATTTCGACCACGACGGGAATGTGGATCTCAACGATTTCGTGATCTTCGCGGGCTGCCTGGGCGGGCCGGGCGTGGCCCCCACGCCGCAGTGTGTCGCGGCGGACCTTACCGCAGATAACGACGTGGACCTGGCGGACTTTACGGAGTTCCAGGCCGCGTCTACCGGCTCAACGAAGTAGCAGTACCGCCAGTTGAAGGACAGGATGGAGGCTGGCCCCGTGCGTGTGGTGGCCAGCCTCACATCTCGTCCTTTCCTTGAACTCTCAGTTCGTTTCCGCGCGAAGCCACCCTCGCGACAATCACAACTCGCCAGGTTCCTCAGAATCGCCCACACCACGCGGAAGATCATTGCGTCGCGGTACCACGAAACAGCGTCTAGAAGCCGCCAGCAGCGCGAACGCAGCCCTGGCTTTCTCACTCCAGTGGAGCGCCCGGGATGGCGATGTGGAACGTGGCACTGCTTCAGGAACTCCACGGGGACCCTCAGCCATTGACGGACGCCAGGGGCAGCCCTGTGAACAGCGGTTGAAGAGTGCGGCGCCCCTGCCAGCCTAGCCGGGTGACGGCAACGATGTGCGGCTCGCGGGCCGGCTCACGCGAGCACGGAACCGACATGCCACACCAAGTCGCAGAACCAGTGGGCGGCAATCGCGGCACCGATGCCGTACCGTAGGTACAAGGCGCCGAACACCACGCCGACCAGCGCGTTAAGCAGCACGAACCAGACCCACGCCAGCGCCGGAACGCCGCTCAATCCTCCGAACAGCGCGACCATGCCGGGCAAATGCAGCACGCCGAAGGCCAGGGCGCTGATCACGTTCGCAGCCCCGCGACCCCAGCGCGCCCCCGGCGGCATCAGGCGGAGCACCAGCGACAACAGCAACAGGCGGCAGAGGATCTCCTCGCCCAGCGCGGCCGCAGTGCTCGCGGCCAGCGCGCTGGCGGCACTCGGCGGGTGCAACATCGCCGGGAGCGTGCCGGGAAGCACGCCCGAGATGATCTTGACCACCAGCACGAGTGCTGCGCCACTGATCAGCCCGCCCATCGCGCCGGCCGCCATTCCGTGCCAGCCGATACGCACCCCCAGGCCCTGCCACAGCTTCGTCAACGTCGGGGCCGGGTCCAAGCCGCGGCGACGGGCCATTCTCAGCCCCGCCCATCCCAGCAGGGCGTAGATAACCGTCAACTGGACCGCGAGCAGAGCGGCGAACACCGGGGTCCGCATCGGGAGTTGCATTTCCGTTCGCGCCGCGATCAGCGGCAACAGCAGCACCGCCGCGATCGCGCCGGTTACGCCATATAGGCCGGACAGGAGCGACGCCGTGCGCAGATCAACGGTGACCCCGACCGGAATGCCAAGAGAGCCTTGCGTGGTGCAGCCCGTTGGAGCGACCTTCTCCGGCATGGCGCGTTCCTCACGAAAGGCCCTGATGATGTGCCGGCGAGCATTATCGCCCAAGTCGATCAGGCACGAAACGCCACCGACTCGTCTCGCCGGCGTCGTGGTGATCCCGCCGCCAACCCCGCATCCCCAGGCGGTGTGGGACGAGTTGGTGCGGCAGGGAAAGCTGCGCCGCGCAGGCCACGGGCTATATGAGCTGCGGGACGAACCGTGAGCGGCCGCGCAGCGAAGAGGCACGCCCGTCGAGGATCCGGGCCCCGCGCCAGCAACGTACGATTCCCTGCCGCAGGATTAGGGCGTTGCCCGGCTCGGGCGGCTACAATGCCCTGAACTTGGTTTTCCGAAGTCGGCTTCTGCGCGATATTCTGGTGCCGGTTGTTTTCGAGCAAGGAGAAACGGATATGGGTGATAAGGGAAAAAAAGACAAAGGAAAAAGGGAACATCAGAAAACGGCCCAGCGTACTCCGGAGGAAAAACGCAGGCTGAAAAAGGAGAAGAAGCAGGAGAGAAAGAACAGATAAACCGGGCTCGTCACGCACGCGCCGAAGAGCTGGCGACATGCGTGATGCACCATCCGCGAAGTCCGTCAGCCTGCTTGGGCTCTGCTCCAGACCGGGGATCATCTGGTGCGGCATCAAGCAAGGACGTTTTGGCACCCTCGCAGCCGCCACGCTCGAGCACGTCCGCTGCCGGCACCGTGGATGCGACATCCCCGGCCTGCCGACCGATCCGGCTGATAGCGCGTCGCGTCACGCCGTCGGCGTGTATCGCAACGAGCTGGCCGCCCAGCGTGCGGTCCTCGATGCACAAGTGGGTGCCCTGGACCAGGCGATAACGGGCCTGTTGCCCAATTCGTCGATTGCTCTTGACAGGTTGGCTAGACTGTTCGCGTTGGCTCTTGCAGGGAGGCGATGGCCAGGATGGGACCGACCCAACGACGCGAGCCGAAGCTGTTCTATTCGGGCCTTGACCTGGAGCAACGCGTTCCGGCGGGGCATGCGCTGCGGCGGATCAGCGGCGTGGTGGATTTTGGCTTCGTTCGCGGGCAAGTGCGGCCGCTCTACGGTCGCCGCGGAAATCCCTCGGTCGATCCGGTTGTGCTGTTGAAGCTGATGTTCGTGCTCTATCACGAGAACGTCCGCTCAGAACGGGCGTTGATGGAGCAACGGCCGTTGCGGCTGGACTGGCTGTGGTTCTGCGGCTACGACCTGGACGACACGCTGCCCCAGCACAGCGTGATTTCCAAAGCGCGCCGGCGTTGGGGCGTCGGGACCGTCGAAGCTATCCCAAAACCTGTCTGAGCAGGAGAACGGTACAGGCCAGAGGCAGGCAGCCCTGAAACAGCATGGTGGACTTCTCCCAGCGGATGCACAGTCGCCGGAAGTGCTGAATCCAGGCAATGGTGCGCTCCACTTTCCAGCGCCGACGATAGCGCTGCAGGGGGCGGCGGTCCTGCGCCACGTTCTCCGGCTTGCGGTTCGCGCGGGGCGGGGCGATCAACTCGGTGCCGCGCTCGGCCAGTTCCTCGTCGAGTTGGTCGCCGTCGTACGCCTTGTCGCCGATGACGCGCTCCGGGGTCTGCTCGGTCAACATGAAGTCGAACAGGCGCTGGACCAAGCGGCTCTCGTGCGGGCTGGCCGAGCTCGTGTCGGCCGCCACCGGCAAGTCGCGTTCGACGATTCTGTCCGTCTGGCCGACAATCCCGGCCGCGACGCGAACAGCCAAGGCGCTCATTTCGGACGCAAGCAAAACAAGAACGCGCGCACCTCCGGCGGGCGCATCGGAAATGCGGGTCATGGACAGCAGGCCGGCAATTGGCCCGGACCATTGAGGCCGTCCAGCAGCGCGGTGAAGTCCCCCGCGTCGATGGCGTCGTCGACAACGTAGTCAAACACCGTGCCGCACAGGCCGCTGGTACCGCCGCCGAAACAGGTCTGGAAAGCAGCGAAGTCGGTGAGGTCAACGTCGCCGTCCCGGTCGTAGTCGCCGGCGGAATACGCGAATTCCTGGCCGAGCGCGTAGTACGCTTGGCGCGGGTGGACGATGTCCGGCCCGCCGCCGTTGTCTTGCACGGCGACGACGCCCCACCATTCCTCGTTCGAGTAGCCGTCCGGATGCGTCTTGGTGGGATAGCCGCCGAAGTCGTGGCTGTTCGGGTCGCCCGCCTTCCACCACTCGTCGCTGTAGGCCATCACCGTGGCCCCGAGGGTGGCGCGGCGGATTTGCCGCCACTGACGCACCTCCCAGGCGGCCTGCACGTCCTGATACTCGGCGCCGGCGACGTTGTTCCACGCGTCGATACCGTACTCGGTGAAGAGCAGGGGCTTGGCCGAGAGGCGCTGGTAGTAGTCGAAGAAGCAGTGGGCGTCCCAGCCGAAATAGGTGTTCTGGCCCCAGATGTCAACCCAGTTCAGCGAGGCGTCATCGGAGGCATGGTCCACGTTGCCGAGCCCCAGCAGCCCGCCGTTGACGACGATGGTCGGGTGATAGGTCGGGCCTTCGGCGGTGTAGGCGACGTGGGCGAGGAAGTTGGCCAGCGTGTACCACTCCGTGAGAGCCGACCCGCTGGCATTCAGGTTCACCTCGTTACCGATACCCCACGCGAGCAGGCCAGGGTGGTTCTTGAACTGGTTCACGAGGTTGCGGAACGCGTTGCTGTACTGGGTGATGACCGCGGGGTCGCCAAAGTCGACGTTGGTCGGGATCCAGAAGCCGACGATCGTGTAGATGGGCTGGCCGCCGTTGTAGTACATGGCGTTGAGCAACGTGCTGTCGGGCGGCTGGCTCCAGGTGCGGATCGTGTTGACGTTCATCGCCCACAGCAGGGGCACGTCGCGCGCCAGGATCGCCGGATCCGAGGAGCCGGACCAAGAACCAATGGGGGTGGGGGCATAGCCGACGCCCTTGACCTTGAACGGCATGCCGCTCACGTACAGGCACGAGCCGCTCACCTGTACGGGGCCGGTGCTGACGGGCTTGGTCGTGGGTTGGCGGAGAAAGCGATTCGACGAATAGACGTACTCGGCGTAGACCTCGGAGTCGATGAGGTCCCAGTCGAACCAGCGCAGCTCGTCGGTGTCGCCGCCGCCGTAATTGTAGTAGCCGGTGCTGCCGACCTGGAGCGTGGCGGTGGCGTGGCTGAGCGTGCCGGACAACTGCGCATGATCGCGGTAGTCGCCGTTGACGGAGAGCCATAGGTCGCAGGCGCCGTTTTGCTCGCGCCAAGCGGCGGCGACGTGCGTCCACACGTTGGCGGGCAGTGCGTCGGTCAGGGCAATCTGGCCCATCAGCCCGGTGCTGGTGCGCATCTCGAAGCACAGATCGTCACTGTTGTTGTAGAAGAGCCCGATGCTGTTGGCTTGCGAGACCGTGCCGATCTGGCAGATGCCGCCCGAAGCGGCGGCGGAGGTCTTCTTGTACCACAGCGAGAGCGAGCCACTGGGCGTGCGGAAGTTGCGGCCGGAGTAGGTCACGTGGCCAGATGTGCCCCAGTCGGCGGCGTTGCCGTTTATGCCGGGCACGAAGGTCAGCGAACCGCCGGTTGCGCCGCCATTGGCGGTGATCGACGCGAGGCTGTTGAAGCTCTCATAGAAAGGGGCGCACTCGGCGTGGGCGCGCGGCGGCGATGCACCGGCAACGGTCAGGGCCAGAAGGGCCCAGCCACTGTTGAGCCATGACATGCGCATCCAACCATCCCAGACGCGTCCCGCCGCCCAGCGCGGCAGCCTCAGAACGGCGCGCGACCCGCCCACGGCCATTNNGTCGTGCCGATCACGGCCACGAACGGGTCGATGTCCACGAACGTGACGTGGGTATCATGATTGCAGTCAGCGTTCAGCCACGGGCAATTGGGGTGGGCCACGTTCCAGACCGATTCACCGCTCAGCGCTGCGACGAACAGATCGATGTCCACGAACGTCACGCGGCCGTCACAGTTCATATCGCCCGCACAGAGGACTGGGCCGGTCCCGAGGAACAGGTTGTCGACGGTGAGCCGTCCCAGCGTGCCCCAGGTCGTGGTCTCGTTGTCGAACGTGACGACGACCGTGTAGTTGTCGGCGTCCGCGAAGCCGATGCCGGTGAAGAAGAGGTCGTCGATCGTCAGTTGGCCCGCGCCAGCCCACGGATCGGCGCCGTTCGCGCCGGAGAAGATGAGGGTCGTGCGGTAGTAGGGCGCGTTGTAGTTGAAAGCGGCGCAGGGCGGGTTCGGGCAGCCGTGGACACCCTGCGACATCGGGCCGCCGACGCTCTCGAAAGTGGTTGTACTCGTGGCGGTGTGGTCGAAGGCGAGCCAGACGGGGTTGGCGGCCGGGGCCGAGCCGTCCTCGAGGCGGAGCTGGAACGGCGCGAGCTTGCTCGCCTTCACCTTGGCAGTCATGAAGACGAGGTTCGGATCGGTCCAGTCCGGCGGGCGGACGACCCAGCTCAGGCCGGCCCACCAGCCGCCGGAAGTCCCGTCGGTTGCGCCGGTGATGCTAACGACGCCCGCGCCGGTGCCGCCGACGCCACAGTTGGTGCAACCGGAGGCGCTTTCGGTCGCAATCGTGCCGCTACCCCAGGTGCCGGCGAAGGTCTCTTCGCCGGTGATGCCAGTGTCCCACGGCTGGCCGCCGAAAGTGACCGAACCGCCGGAGGCCCAGAACTCGCCGCCGCCCGTGCCGGTGACGGTGTTGAAGTGCTCGTTGAGGGTCTGGAGAGTGGACTGACCTCCCGAGAGCAAGCCGCCGATAGACTGCCAGTCTCCAGTGGCGGTCGCGGGGAAAGTAATGCGGCCGAGTTCCTGCTTGAGCGTGGCGGGCGTGAGGAATAGGTTGTCGACCCTGAGGGCTCCACCCCACATCCAGCTGTCGGCCTCATCGGCAAAGGCCACGACGACGTTGTAGGAAGAGGCATTGCGGTTGAAGTGGCCGTCGCCGCCGCCGCCGAGCTTCGCGCCTTCGAGGGCGGTGCTGAGGGGGCCGCCGATGTGCTGCCAGTCGCCGGTAGCGGTGACCGGGAAGTAGAGGCGATCGCCATCGGGGTCCTCGATGCGCAACTCGAAGTTGCCCAGGGAGCCGCCGGAGACGGCCTCGCCTTTGATGTCCGCCTGGAGGACAACCTGGGTCAGGTCGGTAGAGGCGAGGTGCTGATTGAACCAGTTGAGTCCGGCATACCAGCCGGAGCCGAGTTCTCCGAGGATGATGTCCGTGACGCGGATCTCGCCGGCCCCGGTGCCGCCGACGCCGCCGGTGGGGAGGCCGCGTGCGGCGAAGCCGCCCCCGGTGTAGATTTCCGTCCCGCCGTACACGCCGCCGTAGGCGCGCTCGCCCGTGATGCCGGTATCCCAATCGGTGGTGGAGGCGTCAGCGTTACCACCGCCGGCGGGCACGCCGTTGGGGTCGAGGAAGGTGCAGCGATGACTGGCACCGCAGTCGCCGACGACGGTGTTGAAGTTCTGATCGAGGGTGGTGGAAATGTCCTTCTGCGCCTCGATTCGCATCTGATAGCTCCCGGCGGGGACGCTGCCTTTGACGTCCGCGGTCAGGCGGAGCTGGTTCACATCGGGGTTGGCAATCTGGATGTTGGGCCAATCAAAGCCGGCATACCAGGCGCTGCCGGTGGTGTCGGTATTGGTGAGGCGGAGGTTGTCGAGGGTGAGCGTACCGCCGGAACCCCAGCGATGCGTCGCCTCATCGTCAAAGGCGACGATGATGGAGAAACTGGACGCGTCGGCGTCGAAGACGCCGGTGGCGGGCGTTCCGTTGGGGTCGGTCTCGATGGCGGTCGAGAGCGCTCCGCCCACGGATTGCCAGGAGCCGTTGGCCAAAGTGCGGAAGAGGCGGCGGTTTCCGCTGGGATCTTCAATGCGGAGTTGGATGTCGCCGAGTGTCTGGCCGGAGCCGTTGGCCGCGCCCTGGACGTCCGCGAGGAGCGAGTGCTGGCTAAGGTCGACGGAGGGCGGACCGCCCACGATGTGGAAGGTCACGTCGTCGACCAGGCCGGAGCCGCCCTCATAGAGGCCGACGGCCGGCTGCACGAAGATGAACACGGCGCGGGCGCTGACGGTGCCGGCGGGAGCCGTCATTTGTAAGGGGCCGGCAGGCAGCCAGGTCCCAACGGACGAACTCCCGTTGAGGACGGTCACAGGCGCCGGCGTGCCGACCTGCGCGCCGCTGGCATCATAGAACTCCACAGAGATTTGGACATAGTTCTGCTTGCCGGAGATCGAATCGCTCGCGGGGGTCTGAACGAACCCGCTGAGCGACCAAATCTGCCCCGGCTTGGCGGGGACCGGCTGGAAGGCGCCCGTCGTGTTGTACGCCCCCGAGAAGTTGCCGTACATCTTCAGGACGTAAGTGCCGCCATGCGGCGTTACGCCGATGCTGGCGCCGGTGACGGCGAAAGCGTTGCCCCAGGGCTGCCAGTAGGCAAAGCCGTCTTCAAAGCCGGGGTTGTAAAACGTGGCAGCGCCGGCGAAGGCACCGATATTCCAGGCCAAGCCGCCGTACCAATGGCCCGATCCGACGGTGACATTGCTCATGACGATGCGGCCGGCGCCGGTGCCACCGACGCCGCCGGCCGGGACGCCCATCGCTGAAGCACCGCCGCCGGTCTGGATGGCGGCGCCGCCATACGTGCCGGCATAGGCCTGTTCGCCGACGATGCCGGTATCCCAGCCCGCGGCAGAACCGCTGGTGTTGGGCGTACCGTTGCCGGCGAGGAACATTCCGCCGCCGGCGCCGGTGACCATGTTGAACGGTTCATCAATGAGGTTGTAGTTGACGCCGGTCACGTCGATGATGCCGGCGCCGGTACTATTCTTGCCGCCGTTGACCGTGCCGTAGGCGGCCACGGACTGGACGTGGGCGTAGCCGAGGGCACCGGCGAAGGCTTCCTCGCCGGTGATGCCGTCGTCCCAGCCGGGGGTCCAACTCGTGCCGGAGCCGATGAGGAAGGTGCCTCCGCCGGTGCCGGTGACGGTGTTGAAGTTCTGCTGCACGACAACATCTGCCGACACCGCTGCGGCGAAGAGGCCGAGTGCCGCGGCCGCGAGGAAAACCAGTGAACGTGTGCGGACTGACATGGTGGTTGCTCCTGTCTCCGTGGCCGCTGATCGCCCTGACAGCGCCTCAGCCGGCGCATCCCCTCAATCTGCTTACGACGCTCCACGACGTACCCGTAGACCGACCCTCTGGACGCCGGCAGGTAGCCGGTGTCGGGCCGGTCCGAACAACATTGTTATCGTCCAGCGGTAGGGCGAGTCATACACCCTACATCGTAGTTATCGCCGACGGCACAGGGCGAGGACACCCAGGCCGAGCAAGGCCAGGGAAGAAGGCTCCGGGGCCGTGAGAAGGGCGAAGCCGAGAGCGCCGACCGTAGCCGGATTCGCGTCGGGGCCGGTGGTCATGAACCCGTATTGCGGGACCAGGCCGGGCGTGTTGGCAACATCGAGACTCAGAGAGAAGGGCTGACCGCCGACGAGCGGCGCGTAAGCCGAGGCGACGACGGCCCACCCCGAAGCGGGGTCCAGGACCTTGATGAAGGCCTGGGACGCATAGCCAGCGACGAAATTGTTGACCAACGTCTGACCGCCGAAGGCAACGGTCTTTCCAACCAGACTCGTGTCCTCGACGTAGTAGTTGGCTTCCATCTGCTTGTTGCCGTCGCCGTTGGGCTGGACCCAGTAGGGGTCGGTGGCGTTGTAGCAGTTGGTGTTCGGGCTGAGCTTCAGATTGGCACCGGTAAAGACAGCCGGGAGAGCGTCTGTGCCCCAGGAACTGCCCCACAAGTACGCTCCGCCGTTTGCCGGGAGCTCGAATACGTTCATGTAGCCGATCCACGGGTTGCCCGGATTGACGGTGACATTGACGGTCTCCGCCAGACCTTGAACCGCCCCGCCGAGGAGCGCACAGAGGGTCATGCTAACTAAGGCCACATTTCTCCATCGAGATTGCATCGCTTTACTCCTCCTGTTGCTTTGAACCAACTTCTCCGGTAGCTATGCCCGACTCCACTGTCGGGTCGTGTCCAGTAATCGTGCGCCGGGATACACCGGCGATTTCGCCGTGGCCGCGGTAGGTCGTGCACACGGCACGTTTTTCCCGGCGTACGACGGCGAACGGGTCGCGGCCCTCGCGAAGCTTCTTTCGCTCCTCCTTCGCCCCTTCTGGGGCTCCCGCGTGCGGGCCCAGGGTACGCAGCGCGCTGCCTGGCTCCGCGAATCGCGCATCGGTCAGTCACACTCCGCCGGCGGATAGGGTGACACGCGCACCTGCGGCAAATACTCCGTCGGCAGATGCTGGATCGTCGAATCGAACTTCACAGGGCGGGTCGAGCCGCCATGCCCGTCGCAAAACAACACATTCCACGTGAAGCGGCTGTGGCGCTGGACGGTTGGCAAGCGGTCGCGCTGCGCCTGCTGAAAATCGCCCAGGTATGGCCCCGACTTGCCGGTCGGGCCTCTCCCGACGCTCATGACCAAGTTCGCATAGCCACCGCTGTTTGGATCGCCGCTTTCGCCGACGCCGGCCTCGAAAATGAGTCCGACGTCCCCGGGGCGGTAGATCTTGTCCATGTTGCCCTGGAGGCGGCGGCCGTACTGGTTGTCGCCGCAGGGGGTGGCCGGGGGATAGCCCTTCTGGCCTTCGCACTCCTGACAAGTGCCATCGGGAAGCGGGACGTAGCGCCAGCAGGCGGGGAAGTGCTTGCTGATGGCGACTTCGGCGCCGGCGACGTCCTCATTCATCGCGTAGCTGAGGAAGCCCCAGTATGCCATGGTGGAGACACTGCCCACCGGATTGGCCGGGTCGCCAAGGCCGCGCAGGCCGTCGTTGACGATGCCACCAAGCGTGTTCGGCTCATTGCGGGGGTAATACGCCGTTGCGATCCCGTCCTTGTCCGAGGGGCAGCGGAGCATGGGCAGATCGGTCCGCATGTGGTCCTTGAGGGGGACAGCGGTGTCGTGGTTGAGCGCGCGCACGCCCCATTCCCAGTTGTTGCTGAAGCCGGTCATGCCGCAGGCGCGGGCCAGCGCAACCGGCCAACTCAGCAACTCTCCGCCGTCGCCGTACAGGTACTTCTGGCGCTCGGGGTCGGCGAGAGTGACGCCGACCTCGTCGGAGACGAGCTGGAAGCGGCCCCGCTCGGCGACGAGGGTGAGCGTGGCCTGTCCGTTGGTGTGCATGTTGGCCAGGCACTTGGTGCGCTTGCCATTCTCGCGCGCCCCTTGAAGTGCGGGCAGGAGAATGGAGATCAGCAGGGCGATGATGGCGACGACTACCAGCAACTCAATCAGGGTGAACGCGAAGCGCGGGCGCAGGGCGCAGGCAGCGCTGACCGGCAGACCGCCCTGCACAGGCGCAGATCGTCGTGTCCTCATGGCCGACCTCGCATGTCCTTGTCGCTGGCCCCACTGGGCGGGAAGGTTGCTCCCGGTAGGCCATTCCCGTTTCCCGGCGGGGCGACGTGACCGTTTTCCAGATTCGGGCCCGCCCCCGCGTCGGCGGCGGGTCCCGTCGAACGGTTAATCTCGAAGAACGTAGGGATCGTGTGCTGAAAGCGCCCCGGGGCCGACCCGCTGAGCAGTTGGCCCAGCCACGCGACCGCCTGGAAGCCGAGCCGGGAGGCGTCCTGACAAACGGCGGTCAGCGTCGGATAGACGGCGTGACGCATGTCGGCGTCGTCGAACCCGATGATCGAAACGTCGTCCGGGATGCGGACGCCAAGTTCGTGGGCTTTCTGGACCGCCCCGACGGCCAGCAGCGGGTCGGCGAAGTAGATCGCCGTGGGCCGCTCGGGCATGCTTCGTGTGAGCTTGAGGATCGTCGCGCCGGCGGCAAGGTTAATCGGGTGGCGGAAGACGAGCCGCTCGTCGAACGCGAGGCCGTGATTGGCGAGGGCCTGCTTGTAGGCGTCGAAGCGATCGACGTGGTCGCAGTCCGGCACGCTGTGCATGGCGAAAGCGATCCGCCGATGGCCCAGCGAGATCAGATACTCGACGGCCCGCAGGCTGTCGCCCTTGGAATCGCCGTCGATATAGTTGACGTGTGGCGAATCGAAGCGGTCGCTGACGACGACATGCGGGAAACCCTCTTCGGCGATCTTGAGGCAGACGTCGCGCGACTCGGACACGGTCCGCAGCACGACGCCGCGCACGCCCTTGCGCATGAAGAACTGGGTGAAGGTCTCGTCGGCCTGCTTGTCGCGGTGCAGGTTGAGGATCACGACATCGAGGCGGGCGTCGTCCGCCCCACGGGCGGCCCCGTCGAGAACGGCGGTGTCGAAGGCATCGACCAGCGTACGGCGGCCCGTATAAGCAAAACCGATGTAGCGTGTGATGCGACGACCGATCGTCGGCACGTAGCCGGAGCGGTTGGCTGCGGACAGGACGCGGTCGCGTGTGTCCGTGTTGACTGCGGGGTCGTTGTTCAGGACGCGGGAGACGGTCGAGATCGAAACCCCGGCACTCTCAGCGATCTGTCGGACGGACGCCATGCTTCGTTCCGATGAAGTGATGATCTCGGGAACAGTTCATGAAACAGTTTCACTCATTAGAATAATCGGCCAAATGGCGCGTGTCAATGTTTTTTGGCGCGCGGCGAAAAAAATCTTTCCTCTCCGGCCCGAACACGCATGTCCGCGGGGCTCGCGTCGAGCACGTCGCGGCGTAAGATGCTGCTTAACAACGTGTTATGCAATTAATACGCCGAATTGTCACACCCCAGTTCTTCCTCGATTCCTCCGCGGAAGCAGCACCAATCCATAGGGAACACCGCCGGCGAGAGGCCAGTCACAGCGCACCCAGGCTGAGCGATAAGCGCGTCACACTGGCCACCTGGAAAAACAGTTTCATGAAACTGTTTCTCGGTGTAGAATGGCGGCCATGCAGGACTTAGCGTGCGTTGCGGTCGCCGGACCGGCGGCGTAGACCACCGCGGCTGGCGGCCGCGGCTCGTGTTGGACTGCGAGCGGTGACACGCTATACAGATGGGACCCGCTGGCGACACGCCGGAAGTGGCACGATCGGAGGTACGCATGAAAGCGCGGTTGACCAAGTACCTGGCAATGTCGTGCGGTTTCCTGACGGCGTGCGCTGTGCGCTCACAGCCGGCATCGCCTGTTACAGGCCCAGATCGCGATGCACCGCCGAGGGCTTTCGTGAGGCGCTCGCTCGTGCTTTCGCCCGGCGAGCGCTGGATCGGCAACGGCATCTCGTACGGCCCCCACCGCGACGGCCAGCACCCGGGCGGCCCGGGACCGACGCGCGAGCAGGTGCGCGAGGACCTGGAGATTGTGCGAAAGCACTGGAGCCTGCTGCGGATGTACGCCGTCGGCCCGGAGGCCGAGACCGCGCTGCAGCTCATCCGCGCTGAGAAGCTCCCGCTAAAGGTCATGCTGGGGGCGTGGATCGCGATGGAGGCGAAGCTCGGCGAGGGCGGCGCCGTGCTCGAGGACTATCCGCAAGCACGGGCGGCCAATCGGATGCAGGTCGATACACTGATTCGGTTGGCGAACGAATACCCGGACATCGTTCCGGTCATCACCGTCGGCAACGAAACGCAGGTTTTCTGGTCGGCGCACAAGGTCCCGGCGGATACATTGATCCGCTACATCCGCGAGGTACGCGCGGCGACGAAGGTCCCAGTCGCGACCGCGGACGACTTCAATTACTGGAATAAGCCGGAGAGCCGGACGGTGGCCCGCGAGATTGACTTCATCGTGACGCACATCTACGCGATGTGGGCGGGTCAGCCGCTGGACCGCGCGCTGCCGTTCACGCAGGAGAAGTACGCGGAGGTCGCCCAGATGCACCCAGGCTTCGTCATCGTGCTCGGCGAGGCCGGCTGGGCGACGCAGAAGCACAACGAGGGCGAGCAGGCGAAACTCATCAAGGGCGAGGCCGGCGAGGAGCAGCAGAAGACGTTCTACGATCAATTCGTCGCCTGGACCACGCGGGAGAAGATCGCGAACTTCTACTTCGAAGCGTTCGACGAGAGCTGGAAAGGCGGCCCCAACGCGGACGAGGTCGAGAAGCACTGGGGGCTGTTCCGGGCGGACCGCACACCGAAGCTGGCCCTGCAGGACGCGAAATAGCGGGCACGTGATGCGCCGGGTCAAGCAGATTGTGAAGATCGCGGTCGGCGGGCTGCTGCTGCTGCCGGCGTTGGGCCTCATCGCTTTTGGCCCGCGCACGAGCCGGCATGTGCCGCCGGGGCGCGTCGTCGTCACCTATTGGGAGAAATGGACGGATTTCGAAGGCGAGGCGATGAAGCGCCTCTGCAAGCTGTTCAACGACACGGCCGGCACGGAGCAGGGCATTTACGTCGACTACATCGTCACAACGCAGGTTGATCTAAAGACGCTCGTCGCTACCTCCGGTGGCGACGCGCCGGACCTGGCGGGGCTATGGCCGCAGAACATCTCCAGCTTCGCGGCCAAGAACGCCTTGCAGCCGCTGGATGCGCGGGCGACGAAAGCGGGCATCGACGGCACCAAGATCATCCCGGTGTACTACAACCAGTGCCGCTATCACGACCAACTCTATGCCGTGCCGCTCACGCCGTGGTCGTTGGCGCTGTACTACAACAAGGGGCTTCTCGGGCAGTTCCGGGAGGAATTGGCGCGGGCGGGGTACGGGGCGGACCGGCCGCCGCGGACGCTGGACGAGTTGCTCGGGTACTGCAAGGTACTGCAACGGCGGGATGCGCGCGGCGATTACGAGATGATGGGGTTTCTGCCGAGCGTGCCGGAGATGGTGGGGTGGTATTGGAACACGTGGGGGCTATGGGCAGGCGGGACGTTTACCGATCCGCAAACGCACCTGGCGCGCGTGGACACCCCCGAGTTCATCCGCGGCTACGAGTGGGTCCACGACTTCCTGCGCATGTTCGGACAGCGTGAGGTGCTGCGCTTCGAGGCGAGCTTGGCGAATTTCAACTCGCCGGACAACCCGTTCATGAAGGGCAAGCTGGTGATGGCGCAGCAGGGCCCTTGGTTCGCGAACATGATCCGCGAGTACGGACCGGACATCGAGTACGGCGTGGCGCCGTTTCCGACGGCGGACGGGAGCGAGATCAGCTACTGCGGGCAGGACGTGCTGGTGATTCCGAACGGGGCGCATCACCCGGAGCAGGCCTGGGCGTTCATCGAGTGGCTGTACACGAGCGCGCCGGTGGTGGTGCCGTCGGGCCAGAGCGAGCCGACGTTCGGCTACGAGTATTGCCTGGTGAACACGCCGCAGGGGCGCGAGCGCCGCGCGATGCCGCCGCTGCGGCCGATCGAGTGGATTTGCTGGAATCACTACAAGAACGGGCCGCTGATCGACCCGTCGCCGGCGTTCCTGGAGACGCATCCGAACCCCGGGATCGCAATTCACGAGCGGCTGGCGCGCAGTCCGTTGGCGCGCGCCGATCCGCCCCTGCCGAATTGGTTCGCGATCCTCGACGAGTTCATGGCGGCGTACCGCGACATTTGGGCGGGGACGGCCGATGTGCGCGGGCGCTTGCAGGCGTGCCAGCAGCGGATCGACGCACTGGTGGAGATCGCGACGCGGGAGCAGGAGCGGTATGGAGACCGCTATCCATGAGCACGCGGCCACGGGACAACTTGCTCCCCCGGCGCTGGCCGGCCGCCGCGGTCGGCTTGGCGTGGATCAGCCCGTGGGTGGTGGGTTTTGCGGCGTTCACATTGCTGCCGGTGGCCGTCTCGGGCTACTTGAGCTTCTGCCAATTCGACGGCTTGCGGCCGCCGTTATTCACGGGGCTGGACAATCTGCGGACGCTCGCCGCCGACCCGTTGTTCTGGAAAGTGCTGGCGACGACTTCGGTTTACGCCGCCATTGCGTTGCCGCTGGGCACGCTGGTGGCGCTCGCGCTGGCGGTGCTGCTGAACACGAGCGTGCCGGGACGAACCGTGTGGCGGGCGATCATCTTCGTGCCGACGCTGGTGCCGTTGGTCGCGACGGCGATGATCTGGCTGTGGATGTTCAACGGGCAGTACGGGGTGCTGAACGTCGTGCTCCGGCGGATCGGTATCGAAGGTCCGAATTGGTTGACCGACCCGCACTGGACGATGCCGAGCATGGTCCTGCTCAGCGTGTGGAGCGTGGGTAATGCGGTCGTGGTGTACCTGGCGGGCCTGCAGGACGTGCCGCGCTCGCTCTACGAGGCGGCGCACGTGGACGGAGCCAGCCCGTGGCAGCGGCTGCGCCACGTAACGCTGCCCATGATCTCCCCGTCCATCTTCTTCAACGTCGTGATCGGGATCATCTTCGTGTGGCAAGTGTTCGCCGTGCCGCAGATCATGATCCCCGGCGGCGGCCCGGAGCGCAGCGCGTACTTCTACACGATGTACCTGTACGACACAGCGTTCCGCAGCCTGCGGTTCGGTTACGCGTGCACGCTAAGCTGGGTGCAGCTCCTGATTATCGTGGCCCTGACGGCGCTGGCGTTTCGGCTCAGCCGGCGGCTGGTGCATTACCGGGGGGTGGGCGGATGAAAGAAAGCCCGCTCATGCGTGTGGCCGCCCTGCTCATCCTCGCCGCGGTGGGCACGATGTTCGTCATGCCGCTTGTATGGATGGTGGCGACGAGCCTCAAGCCCCAGGAGGAAATCTCGACCACGAAGCTGACACTGCTCCCGCAAGACCCCGCCAGCGCGCCCAGGTATGCCTACGAGAATTACTACGCGGGCCGCGGGCGGTTTGTGGACGAGAAGGGCGTCGAGCGGCTCGGCTATCGCGGCGTGCTGACGAGCGACAACGTGCATTTCGTGTTGTACCTCCGCAACACGCTGGTCGTCGCGCTGCTGAGCGTCATGGGGATGGTCCTGGCCAGCGCCATTTGTGCGTACGGGTTCTCGAAGGTCGACTGGCGCGGCCGCGGCGTGGTGTTCGCGATCATGCTGGCGACGATGATGATCCCGTTCCCGGCCGTCATGATCCCGACGTACTTCATCTTCAAGTACCTGGGGTGGATCGGAACGCTGCGGCCACTGTGGGTGCCGGCCTGCTTCGGCGGAGCGTTCAACATCTTTCTGCTCCGGCAGTTCTTCATGCAGATTCCCCAGGACCTGTCGGAGGCGGCCCGCCTGGACGGGCTCGGCCACTGGGGGATTTTCTGGCGGATCATCGTGCCGCTGTCGCGGCCGGCACTGGCGGTCGTGGCCTTGTTCCACGCGATGTACGTGTGGAACGACTACATCGGCCCGCTGATCTACTTGAATCACCAGGACCTGTTCACGCTGGCGCTGGGCTTGCAGTTCTACCAGGCACAACATGGCGGTACGCCGTGGAACTTGCTGATGTCGGCGTGCACGCTGGTCACGGCCCCCCTGCTGATCCTGTTTCTGATGACGCAACGTACGTTCATCGAGGGTATCGCGACGACGGGGATGAAGGGGTGAGTGGCGGACGGGCGCGCGGGTACGGCGTGCACCGGCCGCGTCAGGAAGTGAAGGATGGCGCCTGTGCTGACAAGTACACAACCGCGAACATCGGATACGAACCGCGCACAGCCGCAGCGCTACGCGCTCGAGCCCGACGGCAGCTTTCGCATCGAACGCTACGACACGGCCCCCGCGTTCTGCAGCTTTCTGCCGGGCATCGCGGGCCCCGACGGCGTCCCGCTGTGGTGCCTGTACGTGAATCGCGCGCAGGCGGTGGTCTCGTTCGGCGTGCAGGACAAGGATCACGCGATCGCGGAGTACCTGCCGGCCACGTGGGCATACCAGCTTGTCGGCATCCAGGGCTTCCGCACGTTCTGCAAGATCGACGGCGAGTATTACGAGCCGTTCCGCGCGGAATCCGTCGGTGGCGCTCCGGGCTTCGATGGTGGCAGCGTCCGCACGATGCGCATCCGGATGGATACGCTCGAGCTCGCGGAGGTGAACGCGCCACGCGGCCTGACGTTCACGGTGCGCTACTTCTCGCCGGCCAATCGGCCGCTGGGCTCGCTCGTGCGGCAGCTCACGATCTGCAACGTTTCGTCGAAGCCGCGGCGGATAAGTGTGCTCGACGGACTGCCGCTCGTCGTGCCCGCGGGCCTGACCGACCACGGCCTCAAGACGCTGCGACACATCCACGAAGCGTACGCCGCCGTGCGGCTGACCTGCGGCGACGTGCCCTACTACGTCGCCAAGGTTGCGGCCCACGACGAGGCGGAGGTGGTGCGGCTGGACGGCGGCAACTTCTATGCGGCGTGGTTCGCGCGGCGCAACGACTTTCGCGCGGTGCGGCCGCTGGTGGATCCGCACATCGTGTTCGGCGCGGGGCAGGATCTGGTCACGCCGCGCGGGTTCATCGGACGCGATGCGCTCGACGCCGGCGCGCAGGTCTGGGAAAACCGGATGCCGTGCGCGCTGGTGCCGTTCCAGGCGGTGCTCGAGCCGCACGAGAGCGTCGAGCTGTTTGCAATCGCGGGTTATACGCCGCACGAGCGGTTGCTGGCCGCTTTCCTGGCGCGGTTCGGAAAGCGAGCCGGTTTTGAGCAGGCGTTAACCGAAAGCGAGCAGGTCATCGACGAGGTCGTCGCGCCCTGTGCGACGGTCACGCGGGTTCCGGTGCTCGACGCCTACACGCGGCAGAACTACCTGGACAATGTGCTGCGCGGCGGCGTACCCGTGTTGTTGCCGTCGGCCGCGGGCCCCACACCGCTGTACCTCTACGCCCGGCGGCACGGCGACCTGGAGCGGGACTACAACCACTTTGTCCTGCCGCGCCATCCGCTGTCGAGCGGTCCCGGCAACTACCGCGACGTGTGCCAGAACCGGCGGACCGACGTGTGGTTCTATCCGGAGGTGCAGGCGCAGGAGATCCGGCTGTTCGTCGAGTTGCTCCAGGCGGACGGCTATAACCCGCTCTCCGTCGACGGATACCGCTGGCGGCTAGCCTCCGGCGCGGAGCCGGCGCAGTTCTGCCCCGCGTGCGATGATGCGGCCCGCGCGGACTTTGCACGCATCGTGCAATTCGGCTTTCAGCCTGGCGAAGTGTTGCAATGGGCGGCGGTCCACGGCGTTGCATTGGAGGCGCGCAACGGGTGGCTGACCGATCTTCTGACCCACTGCGACCGCACGCTCGTGGCCCACGGTCACGAGGGCGGCTACTGGATCGACCACTGGACCTACATTACCGACCTGCTCGACGCGTTCGCCGGCGTCTATCCCGACGGCGTGGAGGAGATGCTCGCCGGTGTGGCGGACCTCGGCTGGTTTGACGAGGGCGCCTACGTCGTCCCGCGGCGGGAGAAGTATGCGCTGCGCGCCGCCGGGCCGCTGCAAGTCCATGCCGTGGCAGACGGCACGCCCGCGCCGGGGCGGCTGCCGCCGACCACAGTACTCGGCAAGCTCTGTGCGCTGGTGGCCGTTAAGGCGGTCTCGTTCGATTACGAGGGGCGCGGCATCGAGATGGAGGCCGGGCGGCCGGCCTGGAATGACTCGCTGAATGGTCTGCCCGGGCTGTTCGGCTCATCAACCTGCGAGGCCGCGGAGCTCGGACGCCTGGCGACCTGGCTGGCCGAGCACCTGCCGACTGCCCCGGACACGCGCTTGCCGGTGGAGGTCGCCGACTTCATCGAGGAAGTGAACGCCGATCTGGCCGCGCACGCGTACTCGTGGGAACGGGCGGCGGCGCTGCGGGAGACGTACCGGGCGCGCTTGCGACAGGGTGCGAGCGGACAGACGCGCGTGATTCGCGGCGCCGTGCTCGCCCAGCTCCTGGACGGAGCAGCGCGGCGCGCGCATGCCGCGATCAAGAGGTCAATCGACCCGCAAAGCGGCTTGCTGCACACGTACTACACGAACACGCCGGTCCTACGGGAACTCGCTGCGACGAACGGGCCGGGCGATATCGCGGCTGCTATCACGCGCTTCGTGCCGAAGCCGCTGCCGTTGTATCTCGAAGGCCAGGTGCACTGGCTGCGCTTGCGCAGCGGGGCCGCGCGGGGGCGCGCGATCTACGAGGCCGTGCGGCGAAGTCCGCTCTTCGACACGGCGCTCCAGATGTACAAGCTCAACGAGTGTCTGGACGGCTGTCCGCCGGAGATCGGCCGGGCGCGGACGTTTACGCGCGGCTGGTTCGAGAACGAGTCGATCTGGCTGCACATGTCGTACAAATACCTGCTGGAGTTGGTGCGGGCGGGGCTGTACGAGGAGTTCTTCCGCGACGCGCGCACGATGCTCGTGCCCTTCATGAACCCCGAAGTGTACGGCCGCAGCATCCTGGAAAACTCCTCGTTTCTCGGCTCGTCTGCAAACCCCGATCCGCACACCCGCGGACGCGGCTTCATCGCCCGGCTGAGCGGCTCGACGGCCGAATTCATCCATATCTGGCTGCTGCTGACGCTCGGGCCGCAGCCGTTTTACTTGGACGGCGGCGAGCTGCGGTTCCGCGTGCGGCCGGCACTGCCCGGGGAGTGGTTCACGACGGCGCCCGCGAAGATGCGGCACGGCGAGCAGGACGTCGCGATTCCGGCCGACTGCCTCGCGTGCACGCTGCTCGGGACGGTGCTGCTCGTGTACCACAACGAATCACGCAAGGACACGTTCGGCCCCGGGGGCGTGCGGCCGGTGCGGCACGTGCTCGACGAGCGCGACCGGCTGGAGGGCGATTCGGTCGGGTCCGAGGCCGCCCGGCGCATCCGCGAGCGCGAGTGCCGCCGGCTCGATGTCTGGCTCGGCTGAGCGTGTGCGGATTCTCCTGGTCGCGGGCGGGCGCCTGCGCGGGCAAGTGTGCCAAGAGTGCCAGGCGGTTGGCGTAGTTCCGGATAAAAACCCGTCCTGCGCCGTCCGGCGGGGAAGAGTGCCAAGTGTGCCA
>PMMM01000157.1 GCA_003162245.1 Phycisphaerales bacterium | reverse complement strand
CAAGAAATAAACAGGATGCGTATAAGTCCTGGCGCATCAACGATGACGGGGTTCTCGGCAGGGGCGGCGCCGGACGGCGTTTTCGGTAGCGACAGCCGTCCCCGCCAGCCCGGATGACCCCTTCGGGATGGACAATCGCTCAGCGCTTCGCGGCGGCTTCCTTCGCGCGGGCGATCACCTCATCCTGCACGTCGCGCGGTGCCTGCTGGTAGCGCGCAAAGTGCATGGAGAACGTCCCGCGCCCCTGCGTCATGCTGCGCAGGTCGGTCGCGTAGCCGAACATGTTCGCCAGCGGCACGTCGGCGTTGAGGACCGTCACCTCGCCGCGCGGCTCCGTAGCGTGGATGACGCCGCGGCGGGAACTGAGGTCCCCGGCGACCGGCCCCTGCTGCACGCTCGGCACCTCAACCTCGACCTTCATGATCGGCTCGAGGATCGCCGGCCTGGTCCGCGGATACGCCTCCTTGAACGCGTCGCGGGCGGCGATCTGGAAGGCGAGATCGGACGAGTCCACCGCGTGTGACGTGCCGTCCTCGAGGACGACCTTGACGCGGACGACCTCGTAGCCGGCCAGTGGTCCCTTCATCCGCGCCTGCTGGAAGCCCTTGTCGCACGAGGGAATGTACTCGGTCGGGATGCGCCCGCCGGCGACCTCGTTTTCAAATTCGTAGTCGTGCTCCGCGCTCTCCGGCAGCGGCTCGATGCGTCCGATGACGTGGCCGTACTGGCCAGAACCGCCGGTCTGCTTCTTGTGCTTGTAATTGAACGTGGCGGCCCTGGTCGGGGCCTCGCGGTAATTCACACGCGGCGCACCGGTCGTAACCGCGCAGCCGTATTCGCGGCGGATGCGCTCCGTGTACACTTCGAGCTGCAATTCGCCGACGCCGGAGATGATGGTCTCGCCGCTCTCCGGGTCGGTGTGAACATGCAGCGTCGGGTCTTCGCGCACAAAACGCTGAAGGGCCTTGGCCAGCCGGGCGCGGTCGTTGTTCTTCGCCGGCGTGATCGCCAGGGCGATGACCGGCTCCGGCGTATGGATGTTCTCGAGTGCGTAGTTGACTTGGTCGTCGCAGAAGGTGTCGCCCGAGGCGCAGTCCAGGCCGATGAAAGCGATGATGTCTCCGGCACCCGCCTCGTCCACGTCAGCCCGGTCGTTGGCGTGCATGCGAACCATGCGACCGACGCGCGCTGCCTTGCGCGTGCGCGTATTGCGCAGGACCCGGCCCTTGCGCAGGCGGCCCTGGTAAATGCGTGCAAAGGTGAGTTGCCCGAAGCTCTCTTCGACGAGCTTGAAGGCCATCGCCACGACCGGTGCATCGGGGTCCGCCGTGATCGTGACCTCGGCTCCATCGTTGTCGTTGTCCTTGGCGTAATAAACCGCGTCCAGCGGCGAGGGTAGGAAACGCACGATGGCATCGAGCAGCAACTGCACGCCCTTGTTCTTGACGGCCGAGCCCATCATGACCGGCACGATGTCGCGGCTGATGGTCAGCCGGCGAATAACCGCGTGCAGCTTCTCGCTGGAGACAGCCTGCCCTTCGAGCAGCAGCTCCATCAGCTCATCGTCGTAGAGCGACAGCGTGTCGAGCATGCCCTGCCGGGCGCGCTCGGCCGACTCGTGGAGCTCGGCCGGGATGGGCTCGCAGCGGACCTGCTCGCCGTGGTCGCCCTCAAAGTAGACGGCTTCCATGGTAAGCAGGTCGACGACGCCGCGGTGATCGTTCTCGAGGCCGATGGGGATTTGGAGCGGCACGGCCTCGAGGCCAAGCTTGTCCTCGATCTGCTGGATCACGCGCGCGGGGTCCGCGCCGACGCGATCGAGCTTATTGATGAAGGCAATCCGCGGGACGCCATAGCGCTTCATTTGGGCATCGACGGTGAGCGATTGCGACTGCACGCCGCCGACGCCGCAGAGCACCAGGATCGCCCCGTCGAGGACGCGGAGCGACCGCTCGACCTCGATCGTGAAGTCCACGTGGCCTGGTGTGTCGATCAGATTGACCTGGTGGTCGAGCCACGAAACCGTTGTCGCAGCAGAAGTTATGGTGATGCCGCGCTCGCGTTCCAGCTCCATGTGATCCATGACCGCGCCGCGCTCGCCATCGTGGACCTCGCCCATGCGGTGGATACGCCCGGTGTAATAGAGGATGCGCTCGGACAGGGTCGTCTTGCCCGAGTCAATGTGGGCCGAGATGCCGATGTTGCGGATTCGCTCAATCGCGTTCATGTCCTGCGTCCAGTCGATCTAACTGCCTCTGCTTCAATAGCTTACGAATGCGATCGCCGCCGCCGGCTACCGCCCGGCGTCGACATCGCGACCGCGCCGCTCTCGCGACAGCAGTACACGTTTCCTTTCCCGTGGCAGCAGCAAGGCCGCGTTTCGCGGCGTCCAGCCCGAATCACCTCAGTGCTCGGGGACCCCCGCCATCCAGGCTTAGGTGGCGATACTTCTGCAGCCGACCCGGCGAACTGGCATTAGTCTAGCAGGTCGCGTACGCGGAATCAAGCCCAGTCCGCGCGCAAGCGCCGCCTCGGACGAGTGTTAGCGGGGCCGAATAGCGCCCAGCGTGTCGAGGTCGCGGTCTGTTTCTTCCTTAAACCCGCCGCTGGCCGCGCGAGCCCGCGTTCGACCCCGCGGGAGGCGCTGGTACAACGCGCCCGGCAGGATTCGAACCTGCGACCGCCGGATTAGAAATCCGGTGCTCTATCCTGCTGAGCTACGGGCGCGACGGGCTGGCCTCGCTGATCGGCGGCGATTGTAGGGGAATGTGCGGGCGACTTCCACGGGCCGGTACGTCGCTGGCGGCGGCGCGCGAGCGCCGGCTCACCGCCAAGTATGTGGCCTCCCACGGCCGATACGGAGCCCGGCCGCTACACGCCGGGCGCGGCGCTACTGCGCCTGGGCAATGTAGATCGCCTCGGCGGCGCCGGCGCGTGTCACGTGGAAGGTCGCTTGGTTCAGATCGTTTAGCAGGCCGCTGCGGCCCGAGCGGTCGCGGCGCACGTCGGTGATGAACTCGATGGATGCGGCGTTTGCGGGGGTATTGGCCGCCGGGTCGGCGACGAGCAGCAGTTGCTGGCCGGTCCAGAACAGCAGCGCGTTCGCGGTCGTACCGCCGCGTTGGTAGACGAGGACTGCGCGACCGGAGTTGTTGATTGATCCGGCGTTTTTCGCCCACGTCAGCGGGAGGCCCTGGAGCGCGGACGGCAGCGTGGCGTTGAGTTGCGTGCGGGTCGTGCGGCTGACGAGGTAGGGATTTCCATCGGCGGCGATAATGACAACCTGTCCGTTAGTGTTAACGCCGCTGTTCAGGGACGTCGCGGCGGCGCCATTGGCGCCGGTGAGCTCGGTCCAGGTCGCGGGGCCGTAATCCCAGAGCAAGACGGCCTCGTGGGAGGGACTGCTGGTCGTGAGCTTCGTACTGATCGCGGTGTGGCCGGCCGGCCCGACCGCGAAACTGGTGTACGACCCAGTCGATGAGCCGACGACCGCGCCGGCCGGCAGGCCGGGCCACGAGGCGCCGGTGCGGTTGTCGATCACGCGGTAGGTCGTCGTCGCCCGCCGCAGGTACACGCCGCCGGTCCCCGTCCCCGTGGCATCGGTCACGTAGGTGCTCTGGAACAGCATATCGCCGCTGGCGTTGAGCGTGGTCAGCGTGCCGGGCTGGCTGAAGTAGGCATCGGCTCCTTGGCTGGGGACCGTGCCCGGGGCCGCCTGGCTCAGCACGGTATCCGCGATGGCGCTGACGCTCGTGCCGTTGCCCCAGAAGACACCTTTACCGCTCACAAATGTCGCCCCCGGCGGCTTGGTGAAGTAGCCGTACGACGCGCCGAAAATCGCGAAGCCGGCGTCGCTCACGCCGGGCAGGAAGAACTGGGGCGCGAACGCCCCCGGCGAAGCGTCGGTGAAGACCGCCGCGAGTTGGTCCAGGTCCGTCACGCGGGCGAACGTGCTATCGGTGGCGCGCCAGCGGTAGATGCCGCGCGTGATCTCGGCACCGCCGGAGTCGGCTACGGAAGACACGAACAGCAATCGGTCCCCGCCGCCCCAGACCAATTCCCGCGTCAGCGCGTTGGGGTCGGGGTACGGGCCGAAATGTTCGCCCGGATCAGTCCGCCCGGGGACCATGCCCGCCGTCGTGCCGGGTGCGTCGTCGAGCACGCGCCGTAACCCGCTGGCAGGATCCCAAATGTACAGGCCGCCGTTGCCGGTCGCGCCCGTGCCCTGGTAGAGGGCCCAGAAGGCGGAGCGACCTTTGTCGTCGAGGACGGGGACGCCGAATTGTTTGAAGGTGACGCCCTGTGCCTGCCCGGGCACGGCGTCGCCGGTCTGTGCGACCTGCTGGAGGACAATCGTCGTTGGGTTCGCGCCGGTGGCACCGGTGCTCCCCGTTGCTCCGGTGGCGCCCGACGCGCCTGAGGCGCCTGAAGCGCCGGATGCGCCCGAAGCGCCGGATGCGCCCGACGCGCCCGAAGCGCCGGATGCGCCCGACGCGCCGGATGCGCCGGTGCTGCCGCTGGCGCCGCTCGCACCAGAACTACCGCTTGCGCCGGTCGCACTGCTCGGCCCCGTGGCTCCGCCGAGGTTATCGGTTAGCGGGCAGCCGCCGCTCAGCGCCCACAGGCTGATAGCCGCAAACGTCGCGGCATACAGAACCCAACTTAGCGTCACCAACTTGCGAACCAACATGGCCGACTCCTGTCCGGCGTTTCGCGACCGTGCGCCGGCAGACGTAAAACGCGCCGCGCGCACCCTAAGTCTAGGCTACTAGTCAATTATCGGCAAAGCTGGCTGCCACGGCGCAGAATCGGCCGCGCTGGGCCTGCTTCGTTCAGGGTCCTAAGAAAGGGCGGCCGCGGGAGAGCGTCGGCCTGTGCTGACGGGATCGGACGCGGGGCGCGTCCCTCGGCGTCGCCGTCGCATTTCTACCTATTCTTCGTCAGGATGAGGATCAGCCCGATCACGCCGCGCACGAGCAGGCTGACCAGCAGCAGGAAGAGCAGCATTCCGATGGCGAAGCTGAGCACGGGCCAGGTGGACACCTGGATGAACGTGCGCACCGCTGGCACGAGCGATCCCGCCGCGGAAACGAGGAGTGCCGCTAGGAAAGCCGCCCCGAGCGCCCCGCGACGGTTGCCCGCGAACGGGGCCATGCGCACGGTCAGGCACACGGCCAGGTAGATGAAGAGGGCAGTGCGGGGGTTGGGCAGGTCGCTGTGCAAGATCGCGTTGAACTGGACTTCGGTCAGCGTGATGCAATCGCGCAGCAGTTCCCACAGGCCCGGTAGCGTGGTCGGGAGGATCTGCGGCAGTTGCTGGGCGGGTGTGCCCGCGACGCCGGCGAGGATCGTGCTGCCCCAGAACTGTGCCGCACCGTAGAGGCACGCGGCGCAGGCCACCAGCGGGAGCAGGCCGACCAGGATCGGGCCGACGATCGGGAGGCGGGGAGCCTCGGCGCTGTCGGCCTGCGGCTCGCCCTTGTCGTCATCGCCCATGAGCGTGATGTGCTGCACGGAGTTGCCGCTGAGCAGCAGGCCGAGCACGTGGCCCAGCTCGGCCACCAGCGTGCCGGGGAGCAGGACCGAGTTTACGACGCGCGGCCGCACCAGCCCGCTCCAGATCCGGTGCACGCCCCAGGCCGCGAACATGATGACGACCAGCCAGAAGGTCAGGGCGGCGTACAGGGCCATCGTCCACCTCGCGCGACGCAGGAATCGGCCGCCGCCGCAATCCGTTGCGGCGTCACGGCGGCATTATCGTCGGTGGGCGATGGAATTCCAGGTGGGCGGGCGGCGGCGGGGCGGCGTGCGCGGTTCGCGGAGCGGAAACCGAAGGTGATCAAGGTGATCATGTGCGTGCCCCCCTTGATCACCTTGGGGCGCGGGGCGGCAAGGCCGCCAAGAGTGCCAAGCGGTTGGCGACGTTCCGGATAAAAACCGGCCTGGGGCTGCGGCGGGGGGAAGGTTGCCAAGAGTGCCATGTTTGTACGGGGCGCAAATGGCAATGTTGCCCGGGGCGCGCCGGCGAACGCGGGCGCCGGCTCCGTGCGCGGGCACGGGGGCAGGAAGGTGCGCAACGAGCATCTTGGAGGGGCGATAATATCGCGTTTCCGGGCGTGGGGGCTGAAGGTTCTCAAGATGCTCATGTTCGTACGGGTCGTAAATGGGAATCTTCCGATAACCAAGGCCCAGCGGCCGGTGGCGTGCGCGGCGGAACGCGCGGGATGCCCTGGGGGCGGAGAGGGGAA
>PMMM01000252.1 GCA_003162245.1 Phycisphaerales bacterium | reverse complement strand
CCCGGCGGTCAGCGGCGTGCTCGCGGTCGAGGTCGCGGACGTGCGGGGCGCGCTCGCCAAGCTGGCGCTGCGGTGGCACGGTCTGGCGGCGGACGGCTGCGGCGGTCTGAAGTTGGCGGGGGTGACCGGGACGAACGGCAAGAGCACGACCGCATTCATGGCGCAGGCGATCATGGAGGCGGCCGGGCTGCAGTGCGGGTTGCTGGGGACTGTCTACCACGATCTGTGCGCGCGGAAGGTCATGGCACGCATGACAACGCCGGGGGCCCTGGAGTTGGCGGGATACCTGCGAGAATGTGTGGACGCCCGGGCGCACGCCGTGGTGCTGGAGGCGTCGAGCCACGCGCTCGATCAGAGACGGACAGAGGGCCTGCACTTCACGGCGGCGGCGTTCACGAACCTGACGGGCGACCATCTGGATTACCACGGCACGTTCGACAGCTACCGGGCGGCGAAGGCCCGGTTGTTCCGCGGCCTGGAGCCAACGGCCGTCGCGATCGTCAACCGGGACGATCCCAACCACGAGCAGATGGTGCGCGAGTGTCGGGCGCGCATCGTGACCTACGCGCTGGATCAGGACGCGGACATCCGGGCGACGATTTCGGGGAGCACCAGTCAGGGGACGACGTACCGGATGGTGCTCGAGGGGCGGGAGCTGACGCTCGAGAACGCGCTGGTCGGGAAGCACAATGTGTACAACGCGCTCGCGGCGGCGGGGTTGGCGCGGGCGCTGGGGGCGAGCCTGGATGCGGTTGCGGAGGGGCTGCGGTCGCTGCGGTCGGTTCCGGGACGGCTCCAGCGTGTGCCGTGCGACAGCCCAGCCGAGGTGTTCGTGGATTACGCCCATTCGGACGACTCGTTGCGGAACGTGCTAAGCGTCCTCCGCCCGCTGACGCGCCGGCGGCTGATCGTCGTGTTCGGTTGCGGCGGAGACCGTGACCGGACGAAGCGGCCGCGGATGGCGCGCGTCGCCGCTGAATCGGCGGACATGATCTTCGTGACCAACGACAATCCGCGCGGCGAAGACCCGCGGGCCATCATCGAGGAAGTGATGCGTGGCTTCGACAGCGACGCACAGCGGCGGGTGGTGATCGAGTCCGACCGGGCGCGGGCGATCAACGGGGCGTTGGCGGCGGCCGAGGAAGGCGACGTTGTGCTCATCGCCGGCAAAGGACACGAGAATTACCAGGTGATCGGCAGTCGCCGGCTTCACTTCGACGACGTGGAAGTGGCGATTCAGGCGGCGGCGGAGATTCACCGTTTCTGGCCGGGAGAGAAGTGACCCGTGATCAAGTTGACGCTCAGCGAAGTGGTGCAGGGGATGGGCGGACGCGCGCGGGGCGACGTGTGCGCCGTTAGCGTGGGCGGGGTGTCGACGGACTCGCGTACGGCGGCGGCCAGCGACCTGTTCTTCGCGCTCCGCGGCCCGCACTTCGACGGACACGAGTTCGTCGCCGCTGCCTTGAAGCGCGGGGCGATCGCCGCCGTGGTCGAAACGCCGCGCGCCGCTGCGCTCGAGCGGGAGCTGGAAGCGGCCGGCGTGCCGCGCTCTGCCGGCGCGCTGCTGATCGAGGTGGAGGACACGATCGCCGCGCTGGGGCGGCTGGCCGCCTACCACCGCAAGCAGGCGGCGGCCCAGGTTGTGGCCGTGGTGGGCAGCAACGGGAAGACGACGACGAAGGCCATGATTCACCACATCCTGAGCGGCCGGCTCAAGGGGCGCTGCTCGCCGAAGAGCTTCAACAACAACGTCGGCGTGCCGCTCACGCTGCTGTCGGTCGAGCAAGCGGATGAGTATCTGGTGGTGGAGATCGGAACGAACGCGCCCGGCGAGGTTGCAGCCCTGTCGAAGATCGCGCAGCCGGACCTGGCGGTGCTGACGTGCCTGGGCGAGGAGCACCTGGAGGGTCTCGGCAGCCTGGACGGGGTCGCCGCGGAGGAGTGCTCCATTCTTGAGCACCTGCATGGCAAAGGGTTTGCTGCGATCAACATCGAGAGCGCGCTCGTGCGCCGCTTTCTGCGCCCCGACGGAGTGCACGTGGCGACCTTCGGTCGCAACGCGGACGCCGACGTGCGCCTGACCGAGCCGAGCTACGAGCAGCCGTGGTTGCGTTTCAAGCTGAACGAGCGGTTTCCGTTCCGGCTGCGACTGATCGGCCCGCACAACGCGGTGAACGCGGCGGGCGCGGTGACGATTGCGCGCCGGTTCGGCTTCGACTATGGCGAGGCGGCGGTGCGGCTCGAATCGTTCGTGGCACCGCCGATGCGGAACGAGGTGCTGGAGATCGGCGGGGTGACGATCGTCAACGACGCGTACAACGCGAATCCGCAGAGTGCCGCGGCGGCAATCGAGACGCTGGAGCAGATGCCCTGCCGCGGCCGGCGGATTGCGGTATTCGGCGAGATGCGCGAGCTGGGACAGCATTCGGCCGAGCTGCACCGCAAGGTTGCCCGGCGGCTGCGCGAGGGGAACGTGCAGCGCGTCATCCTCGTCGGCGAGGCGACGGGGCCGATGTACGAAGCGCTGGCGGGCGGCGAGCTGTTCGGCCCCAGCGTGGAACACTGCGCTGACGTGCCGGCGTGCCTGGAGCGCTTGGCTGGCAGCGTGCAGGCCGGCGACGTCGTGCTGCTCAAGGCCTCGCGGGCCGTGGAATTGGATCGGCTGGTCGAGCCCCTGCGCGAGCGGCTCGGCGCGGCCGTGGTTAACTGAATATGCTCTACCACTTATGCGATTGGCTATTCAAGGGGAACAGGAACTACTTCTACGGCGACGAGTGGTGGCGGGCGATTGCAGCAGTGCTGGTGGCCTTCGCCATCGTGTGGGCGCTGGGGCCGCGCGTCATCCGCAAGCTCGTGCGACTTAAGATCGGCGACCGGCCCGAGTTTGACCACGCGACCTTGAACCGCATGATGCAGGGCAAGGAGAACACGCCGACGATGGGCGGTATCCTGATCGTCGTCGCCGTGGCCGTCACCGTGCTGCTGTTGGCGAACCTGAAGGACTTCTACGTCACGTTGGGGTTGTTTTGCCTGGTCTGGCTGGCGATTCTGGGCGGGGTCGACGACTGGCTGAAGCTGACGGCCAATCGGCGGGCCGGCACACGCGACGGCCTGCGCATGTGGGAGAAGCTGATCTTTCAGGTGGCCCTCGGGGTCATGCTGGCGTTGTTCATCTACCGCTTCGGGGAGCTGAACGCCGAGAAGGCGCGCTGGCTGGACGCCGCGGCGCAGTATCGCCCGAACTACAACGTCCTCAACATCCCCTTTTATAAGCACCCCGTCACCACGCTCAGCGTGCCTGTTTTCGCGCTCATCGCCGTGGTCGTGATCGCGGGCACCTCAAACGCAGTCAACTTGACGGACGGTATGGACGGGCTGGCCAGCGGCTGCATGGTGCTGACCTCGTTCGCGTTCATGGTCTTGACGATCGTGATCGGCAACGAGAAGTGGGCCCGGCAGCTCGATTTTCGCGATATCGAGGGGGCCGGGGAGCTGGGGGTGTTTTGCGGGGCTGTACTCGGGGCGTGCCTCGGCTTTCTGTGGTTCAACGCGTACCCAGCCCAGGTGTTCATGGGCGACACCGGCGCGCTCCCGCTCGGCGGGCTAATGGGGTACATCGCGATCGTCACGCGCCTCGAGCTATGGCTGCTGATCGTCGGCGGCGTATTCGTCATCGAGGCGGTGTCGGTCCTGCTCCAGATCTTTCACTACAAGACCACCGGGCGCCGTCTGTTTCGTTGCGCACCGTTACACCACCACTACCACCTGGGCGGCCTGAGCGAGACACAGGTCGTCATGCGGTTCTGGCTGCTCGCGACCGTCTTCGCCGCCTTCGCGCTCGCGACCATCAAGCTGAGATGACCAGCATGACCAACGAGGAATGCCAGCCCGGAACCCCCGCCTTCGCCGGCCGCCTCTACGACCCCGGCATTGTCTTCATCGTCGGCGTGCTGATGACGCTCGGCGTCGTCATGGTGTACTCGGCCAGCGTCACCGTGCAGGGCGCGGGATTCAACTGGCGGCAATGGTGGAACTCGCCGCTGAAGCAGGGCGTCTTCGCCTTCGCCGGCTTCTTGGTCATGATTGTCGCGGCGCACGTGGACTATCGCGTGCTGGCGTGGGAACGGAAACGCGACGGCTGGCGCGCCGGTTTGCTGCTCTTCCTGACCCTCGGCTTGCTCGTCGCCGTGCTGCTCCCCGGCATCGGACACAAGGCGCTCGGTGCCCGCCGGGCGATCGTGGTGCCCGGCGTGGGCTTCGGCTTTCAGCCATCGGAGCTGGCCAAGGTTCTGCTCGTCGTCTGGCTGGCGGCGCTCCTGTCGCGTCCGCACGCCACAGGACCATCGGGCCTTGTGGCGCGCGGCGACATACGCCACCTCACGACCGGTTTCGTGCCGGCGCTGCTCAGTTCCGCGGTACTGATCGGGCTGACGGCGATCGAGGATTTCGGGACCGCGGCCCTGATGGGCGCGGTGATGTTCGCGCTGTTGCTCGTCGCCGGGGCGCGGTGGACGCACCTCGGGCTCACAGTCCTCATGGGAGCTGCGGCGGGCGCCCTGCTGGTCTGGATCAAGCCGCATCGCATGGCCCGGCTCGCGACGTTCTTTTCGGACACGCCGGACGTGATGGGTCCGGGGTATCAGGTGCACCAGTCGCTCTTGGCGATCGGTTCGGGCGGGTGGCTCGGGCGCGGGCTCGGGGCCGGCGTCCAGAAGTACGGCTACCTGCCAAAGGACAACAACGACTTCATTCTGGCGGTGATCTGCGAGGAACTCGGGGTCGTGGGCGGGATCGCGGTGGCGCTGCTGTTCCTCGGGTTGCTCTGGCGGGGCTGGCGGGTGGCCGCCCGGGCGCCGGATCGCTTCGGCCAACTGCTCGCGTTGGGCCTGACGCTGCTGGTCGTGTTCCAGGCGGCTTTCAACATCGCCGTGGTGACCAACAGCGTGCCGACGAAGGGCATCTCGCTGCCGTTCGTCTCGGCGGGTGGGTCGGGCGTGATCTTCCTGGGTCTGGCGGCGGGGTTGCTGGCGGCCACCGGACGAACTCGCGCTGCGAGCACGCCGTAACACGGCGAGGCGCTACACTCTTAGCGGGGCCGTGCTAAGCTGCGACCCCAACGGCCGGCTCGGCGGACCGCCGCAACAGCCGCATTCGACAAGGTGCACAGATGAGCGAAATGCCGCAATCGATCGTCCCGCTGCTGGAGAACATGGAGGCCCTGGGTGCGAGCGATCTGCACCTCAAGACCGGCGTGCCGCCGGCGTACCGCATCGCGGGGGACCTGCGGCGGACGACGCTGCCGGTGATCCCGTTCAACTCGCGCCTGATCGAGAACCTGATGGAGCCGCTCATCCCGCCGGGCCGCAAGCACATCTTCGAGGAGAAGGGCGGGCTGGATTTCGCGTATCTGCTGCCGAACGGCGATCGTTTCCGCATCAACATCATGCGGTCGTGCGATCAGATGCACGCTTCCATTCGACGCGTCAAAGCCCAGATCCCGGGTTTCGAGGAGCTGCGCCTGCCGCCGATCTACCGCAAGCTGGCGGAGGAGACGTTCGAAGGGCTGATCATCGTGTGCGGCGTGACGGGCTGCGGGAAGAGCACGACGCAAGCGGCGATGATCGACCGGATCAACGAGACGCAGGCGGTGAACATCGTCAGCATCGAGGACCCGATCGAGTTTGCGTTCTTTCCGAAGAAGGCCTTCGTCAGCCAGCGCGAGATCGGCCTCGACGTGCAGACGTTCGCGGACGCGTTGCGCGGGGCGGTGCGCCAGGACCCGGACGTGATCTTCATCGGCGAGATGCGCGACCGGGAGACGCTGCTGGCGGCGCTGCAGGCGGCCGAGACCGGCCACCTGGTGTTCTGCACGCTGCACACGGCGGATGCGATGCAGGCGCTGAGCCGGATGCTCGAGTTCTTCCCGCCGGACCAGCACGCGTTCATCCGCAGCTCGCTGGCGAATAGCCTGAAGGCGATTTGCGCGCAGCGGCTGGTGCCGGCGATCGACGAGAAGATCTCGCGCGTGCCGGCGACGGAGGTGTTGCTTGGGGAGGGCATCGTCAAGGAGAAGATCCGCGAAGGGGCGGACACGGACTTGCCGGAGATCATCGCCGGTGGCCGGGAAGCCGGCATGCGGAACTTCACGGTGTCGCTGGCGGAGCTGATCGAGCAGGGGCTGGTGTTCATGGACATCGCGATGGAGTACGCCCCGAATCGCGACGCGCTGAAGGGCCTGATGCAGGGCATCAAGACCAGCGCGCAGACGCTCGTCCACCGCGTCAAGCGCACCGGCACGAGCTAGAGCCGTCTCGCACGGCCCACCGGTTCGCGAATACGGAGGCAGGTGCTCGGATGGATGGCTCGCTCGCGCTCTATCGCCACTCGCTGGCCCTGCTCACCGATCTATACCAGTTGACCATGTCCTACGGGTACTGGAAGCTCGGCCGGGCCGACGAGTTGGCGGCCTTTCACCTGTTCTTCCGGCGGCCGCCGTTCGGCGGCGGCTTCACCATCGCGTGCGGCCTGGGGCCATTTGTCGAGTACCTGCGCGCGGTGCACTTCGAAGCGGAAGACCTGGCCTACCTGGCGACCATCCGCGGTACCGACGGCCAGCCGCTCTTCGAGGCCGCGTTTCTGGACCACCTGGGTCGGCTCGAATGGACCGTCGACATCGACGCCGTGCCGGAGGGCACCGCCGTTTTTCCGCACGAGCCGCTCGTACGCGTGACCGGGCCGATCTTGCAGTGCCAGTTGCTCGAGACGCCGCTGCTGAACTGCGTCAATTTCCAGACGCTGATCGCGACGAAGGCGGCGCGCATCTGCCAAGCTGCCGAGGGCGAGTCCGTGCTGGAATTTGGGCTGCGACGCGCCCAGGGCATCGACGGCGGCGTGTCGGCCAGCCGGGCGGCGTACGTCGGCGGCTGCGCCGGCACGAGCAACCTGCTGGCGGGCAAGCTGTTCGGCATACCCGTCGTGGGTACGCACGCGCACAGTTGGGTCATGTTGTTCGACGACGATCTCGAGGCGTTTGACGCCTACGCGCGCTGCATGCCGAATAACTGCATTTTCCTCGTCGATACGTACGACTCGCTCGCGGGCGTGCGGCACGCCGTCGCCGTGGGGCGCCGACTCCGCGAGCGCGGCCACGAGCTGCTGGGCATCCGGCTGGATAGCGGCGATCTGACGTACTTGAGTCGCGAAGCCCGCCGGATGCTCGATGAAGCGGGGTTTCCGAACGCCCGCATCGTGGGCGGCAACGAGCTCGACGAGCATCTCATCGAGTCCATCAAGCACCAGGGCGGCCAGATCGCGGTCTGGGCGGTCGGCACGCGGCTCGTGACGGGCGGCGAGGACGCTGCGCTGACCGGCGTCTACAAGCTGACCGCGATCCGCAACGGCGACACGTGGCAGCCCCGCATCAAGCTCTCCGAGCACGCAGTTAAAAGCACGACGCCGGGCATCCTGCAAGTGCGGCGTTTCACGCACGAGGGCCAGTTCGTCGCCGACATGCTCTGGGACCAGACGCTCGGTTTGCCCGCCGAGAGTGAGATTGTCGACCCGCTCGACCCGACGCGGCGGCGACCGATCCCTCCGGACGCCGGCCACGCGGACCTGTTGGTTCCGATCTTCCGTGGCGGCAAGCTGGTCTATGAAGTTCCGCCGCTCGGCGCCGTCCGCGCCCGTACGCAAGCGCAGGTTGCGGCGCTCCACCCGGCCATTCGACGGTTGACGAACCCGCACGAGTATCCGGCCGGCCTCGCGCCCAATCTGCACGAGCTCAAAACGCAACTCATCGTGGCGGCTCGTGCCCGGCGCTCCTAGTGTCATCTGTGGCGGTGCCTGGGTCGCCGGCCCGCCCCGGTCGCGGTGAGCCAGGAGTCCGCGCATGGACGCACTGATTTTCGTGGACATCCAGAGTGACTTCGTCCCCGGGGGAGCGCTGCCGGTGCCGCACGGCCGCGAAGTGGTCGCCGTGGCCAACCGGCTGGTCCCGGCGTTTGACTTGATCGTGGCGACGCAGGATTGGCACGGCCCGCAACACGCCTCTTTCGCCAGCGCGCACCCGGGGAAGTCGGTCGGCGAGTGCATCGACCTGCACGGCGTCCCGCAGGTGCTCTGGCCGGACCACTGCGTGCGCGGCACGGCGGGGGCGGCGTTTGTCGCGGAGCTCGACACGGCCCGGCTAGCGCGCGTGTTTCGCAAGGGCACCGATGACGACGTGGACAGCTACAGCGGGTTTTTCGACGGCGACCGTCGGCATTCGACGGGACTGGCCGAATTCCTGCGCGAGCGCGGTGTGTCGGACGTGTACGTGCTGGGGCTGGCCACCGATTACTGCGTCAAGGCGACCGCGCTCGATGCCATCGACCTCGGTTTCACGACCTATCTTGTGGTCGACGGCTGCCGCGGCGTCGACATCATGCCGGGCGACACTCGGCGCGCAGTCGAAGAGATGGCCGCCAGGGGCGTTTGCGTTTTCACGAGCACTGACTTGTTGCCGCGCGCCGCAGGGGCCACGGCGCGCAGAATTTGATCGTGCCCGGGTCCCAGCGTGACAACGCGCGGGCGGGCGGCTCCAATGTGCTCATGATTGTCGCGAGGACCATTGCGGCGACGCGTGCCGCAGTAGCCGCCGGGCGCCGCGCCGGCCGCACGATCGGTTTCGTGCCGACGATGGGCGCGTTGCACCGCGGGCACGTCGCGCTGATCGAGGCGGCCCGACACGACGGCACGTACGTCGTCGTCAGTATCTTCGTAAACCCGACCCAGTTCGGCCCGAACGAGGACTACGCCCGCTACCCGCGCGACGAGGCCAGCGACCTGCGGCAATGCGAGCAGGCGGGCGTCGAGCTGGTGTTCATGCCGCTGGTCGATGAGATGTACCGGCCCGACGCCGTCACGACTGTGCACGTGGCCCGGCTGACCGACACGCTTTGCGGGCCGTGCCGCCCAGGACATTTCGACGGCGTCGCGACTGTCGTCCTCAAGCTCCTCAACATCGTGCAGCCGGACCGCGCCTACTTCGGGCAGAAGGACGCCCAGCAACTCGCGGTCATCCGGCGAATGGCGCGCGACCTGGACCTGCCGGTCGAGATCGTCGGCTGCCCGACGGTGCGCGAACCGGACGGTCTGGCGCTGAGCAGTCGCAACCAGATGCTCGCGCCGGACGAGCGGCGGCGGGCGACGGCGCTGTATCGCGCGCTGTGCGCGGCGCGCGAGCGCATCTGCGGCGGCGAGCGCGATCCCCAAGTAGTACTCAACGCCATGCGCGCTATCATCGACCAGGCAGGTCCCGCGCGGATCGAGTACGTCAGCGTCGTGGACCCGGATTCCATGCAGCCGGTGGACCGGATCGAGCGCGCGGTGCTCGTCGCGCTGGCAGTGCGCATTGGCCCGACGCGCCTGATCGACAACCTGTTGGTGGACCCAGGCCGTCCGACCCCGTAGGATGCCTGAGCGGCGGTGCTCCGCGGTCCGCACCGGCCAAAGGAAACAAACGAGCCATGTTCCCGGTACTTTTCCACATCCCCGGCATCAATTACGACCTGCCGGGCTACGGCGTGGCCATGATGATCGGCTTTCTGCTGTCGATCATGTGGGCCGCCCGGCGGGCGCTGCGCTCCGGCGCCGACCCGGACGTGATCCTCAACTGCGGCTTCATCGCGCTCATCGGGGGGGTCATCGGCGCCCGCGCCATGTACGTCGCGCACTACTGGGACCAGTTTGCCTACCGCGGCAACACCATCGAGATCATTTGGGCGATCGTCGACGTCCGCCGCGGCGGGCTCGAGGTCTACGGCGGCTTTATCTGCGTCGTCGTCCTGGTTCTGCTGTACCTGTGGCTGGGCAAGCATTCGATCCGCTGGTATCTGGACATCGCAGCGCCGTCCGCCGCGCTTGGCATGGCCCTGGGGCGTGTGGGCTGCTTTCTCAACGGCTGCTGCTGGGGTGTCGTGACGAACCAGGTGCCCTGGGCCGTCCAGTACCCCTACGGCAGCCCCGCGATGGCGCAGCAATGGACGGACCGCGTGCCGGGGGCTGAGTTGCCGCAGCAGTTGCTCGCGTTCGGGCAGTGGCCCGACGGCTCGACGGCAGTCCCCCTGCCGCGGGAGACGCTGTGGGCGACCGATCGCGAGCTGGATGCAGCCCGCAAAGCGTACGACGGGATCCTGGCGAAGGCCAAGGAACAGCAGGTCCGGCTCGACCAGACCACCGATCCGGAGGAGCGCCAGCGCATTCTGAAGCAGATCGACGCGGCGACACGCGCGGCGATCCCGCCGTCGTCGCACTACCTGGAGTACGCGGCGCCGCTGATGAGCAAGTACAACCTCAGCGCGGCGGACCTGCGGCAGCTCGCCCGGCAGCATCTCTCGTTGCCGGTGCACCCGACGCAGCTCTATTCGGTCGGCGCATTGGGCCTGCTGGCGTGGCTCCTGGGCACGCTCTATTGGCGGCGCAGGTTCGACGGGCAGGTGATCTGCACGCTGCTGTTCATCGAGCCGCCGACGCGGTTCGTGTTGGAGTTGCTGCGGGCCGACAACCCGATTGACACGGCCGGCTTCACGGTCTCGCAGTTTCTGTCGCTGTGTCTCAGTGCGGTGGGACTGCTGGGCCTGTTCTGGCTGCGGCGACTGCCGGCGCGTTCGCCGCGCGCCGCCGTCTGGGAGCCGCCGCCCGAGGAGCAGCCCGCCCGGAAGAAGGAAGAGTGCCGGTAGGGGACGTGGCGCTGCGCGTCCGGGCGGGAGATGGCTGCGTCACTCGGACGTGGGCGCCCGCGTGACGGGCAGCGTGATGTAGGTGTAGAACTCCAACTCCGTCACCGCTCCCTCGGTCCGGCTCATCGGCGTGCGGTTCTTCGTGATCACCAGGAACAGCGGCTTGCCGTTGTACGCGAACTCCTGCCCGAGCTTCGCGGACGCGGCGTCGGAGCGCAGCGCCACGCGGCAGCACACGACGTTCGCCAGCGGCTCGCGTGCCCACCGTTGCGCGAACACCTCACGCTCGTTGCGCTCGTAGGTCGGGTCGTTCGGATCGTACAGGTATAGGAAGAGCCGCTGCTTTGGGCTGGTGAGCCGTCGCAGCGCGCCATCGAGGTCGTTGTCGATCCACTTGATGGGCGGTCCGCTGGTCGATGTCACCTGGTTCACTACGATCAGGGCGCCCAACAGCACCAGAAACCCGGCCGCGACCCACGCGGAGGAGCTTCTGCGTCGCGGTGGCTGATTCGGCGCGCTCGGGCCGGTTTCCGTGGCTGACTCGCCGTTCATGACCTGCTCCGACCGCGTGCCGGGCGGCCTGCAGCGGCACGGCCGCGCGCGGTCATCGCCGACCAATGTACCCCGCGCGGCGGGCGGCGTAAACACGGCGCCCCACGCCGCCACTGGGCGGCACAAGACGCCCTGCACGGCGGCCGATAGAATGAGTCGGGCAGCGCACAGGAGCCGGCCGTGCAGCGAACATTGTCCGTGGCCCTCGAGAAGGAGCGGCGGGTGATCGAGGAGGTCGCCCGCCGGGAAGGCCTCGATTTCTTCGAGACGATGTTCGAGCTGCTCGACTTTGACCAGCTCAACCAAGTGGCGGCGTACGGCGGGTTTCCGCAGCGTTATCCGCACTGGCGCTTCGGCATGCAGTATGAGAAGCTGCGCAAACAGCACTCGTACGGGCTGAGCCGCATTTACGAGATGGTCATCAACAACGACCCGTGCTACGCGTATCTGCTGGCGGACAACGAGTTCGTGGACCAGAAGACGGTAATGGCCCACGTCTACGGGCACTGCGACTTCTTCAAGAACAACGTCTGGTTCAGCAAGACCAACCGCAAGATGATGGACGGGATGGCGAACCACGCCACGCGCGTGCAGCGCCACGTCGACCGCGAGGGCTTTGAGGCGGTGGAGCACTTCATCGACGTGTGCCTGAGCCTCGAAAACCTGATCGACCCGTACCTGCCGTTCATGAAGCGGGCGGACGACGACCGCAAGCCACGCGGGTCGGTGCCGCGCGAGCGGACCGCGCGACAGGTCGTGCGCTACCCGGCCAAGCCGTACATGGAGCGTTACATCAACCCGCCGGCCGCCCTGCGGGCGGAGCGCGAACGGGAAGACAAAGCCGCGGAGGTCAGGAAGCGGGCGTTTCCGGCGACGCCGGAGCGCGACGTGCTGCTGTTCCTCCTGCACCACGCGCCGCTGGAGGAATGGCAGGCGGACCTGCTCGACATCGTCCGGGATGAAGCGTACTACTTCGCCCCGCAAGCGCAGACCAAGATCATGAACGAGGGCTGGGCGACGTACTGGCACTCGCGCATGATGACGCGCTACCACCTGCACGACGACGAGTTGATTACGTACGCTGACCACCACTCCGGCACGCTGGCCAGCGCGCCCGGGCAGCTCAACCCCTACAAGATGGGCGTCGAGCTGTTCCGCGACATCGAGGACCGCTGGAACCGCGGCCGGTTCGGCAAGGAATACGATGAATGCCGGTCCATCGAGCAGCGGCGCATGTGGGACCGGAAGCTCAATGGCGGCAAAGAGAAGATCTTCGAGGTCCGGCGGGTGCACAACGACGTGACCTTCATCGACGAGTTCCTCACGCCGGAGTTCGTCGACCGCTTCCGGCTCTATCATTACCGCTTCGACCCGGCGACCGGGCGCATGGTGGTCGTCGACCACAACTTCCAGACGATCAAGCAGACGATGCTGTTCATGCTCACGAACCACGGCGACCCGTACATCTACGTGGTGGACGGGAACTACGTGAATCGGGGGGAGCTGTACCTAGCCCACAAGCACATCGGCATGGACCTGGACTTGAAGTACGCCGCCGAGTGCCTACGGAACCTCCACATCCTCTGGCGACGGCCGGTGCACATTCAGGCCCGCATCAAGGACGACATGGTGCTGCTGACGTGCGACGGGGAAAGCGTCAAACAGCAGAAGATAAAGGACGACCAGCCGAAGCCCGCGCACGCGACCATTGCGTAGGGCGGCATCGCTCCCCGTCCGTGCCACCCGTGGCCCGTCTATCCCGCCCTCCGTCAGCGGCCATGCGCCCGCCTGCCGATGTGGCCCGCGCACGTTGATTTTGTGACGGCGGGCGGTACCTTCACGAGTCCTACAGGTACATTGGCACCGGAGGCCGCCGTCCATGACCGTCACGCACAGCGAAGTCCAGCAGATCGGACAGCTTGTTCGCAGCCATTACGAGCACTTCGACCGCCTGCTGACCGAGATCCGCCGCGTCATCGTCGGGCAAGACAACCTGCTGAAGAAAATGCTCGTGGGGTTGCTTGCCGACGGGCATGTTCTGCTGGAGGGCGTGCCCGGACTGGCCAAGACGACCGCGGTCGCCTGCCTGGCCCGCGCCATCCGCACCCGCTTTCAGCGGATTCAGTTCACGCCCGACCTGCTGCCGGCGGACATCATCGGCACGCTTGTGTTTCAGCCGAAAGACGGCACCTTCGTCGTCAAGAAGGGGCCGATCTTTGCGAACCTCGTGCTGGCCGACGAAATCAACCGCGCTCCGGCCAAGGTGCAAAGCGCCCTGCTTGAAGCCATGCAAGAGCGGCAGGTGACAATCAGCGACCAGACGTTCCGTCTAGACGAGCCGTTCATGGTGCTGGCGACGCAGAACCCGATCGAGCACGAGGGCACGTACCCGCTCCCGGAGGCCCAGGTCGACCGCTTCATGCTGAAGCTGCTGGTCGATTACCCGTCGCGGGCGGAGGAGCGGCAGATTCTCGACCGCATGTCGCCCCAGCGGAACCTGCCGCAGGTCTCCGAGGTGCTCGATCCGCAGCAGGTGCTCGCCGCCCGCCAGGTGCTCGACGAGATTTACATGGACGACAAGGTCAAAGACTACGTCGTCACGCTGGTCCACGCGACGCGCACCCCCGCCGACTTCGGCCTGAACATCGGCGACTGGATCGAGTACGGCGCCTCGCCGCGGGCGAGCATCTACCTCACGCGCGGCGCCCGGGCGATGGCGTTCCTGGCCGGGCGCGGCTACGTCACGCCGCAGGACGTCAAGGACATCGCCCCGGACGTGCTGCGTCACCGCGTGATCGTGAGCTACGAGGCCGAGGCGGAAGAGAAAACGGCCGAGGACGTCGTGCGTCACGTCCTCGATCACATCCCCGTACCCTGACCGGCCCCGCGTGACGCCGAGTTATGGGAACCACCGGCGGCATCTTTCCGTGCGCACGAAATCTCTTTGGAAACCGCTCCCGAATCGCGTAGAGTAGGTGTCGTGTTTCGCGCGAGGTTCACCCGGGGTTCCGGGTGAACTCTGCATACAGAAAAGACGGCGGAGGGCAGCCCACAGATGTGAGCGCCCATCCGCCGCGCGTAACACCACCGCTTGGGGAGCCAGGTGGTGTACCAAAGGGGCGAGGTTCACCTCCGGGTGCGACCTCGCCTTTTTCATGCCATGCTCTCACGGCTGGCCGTGCCGGTTGCGACCGGCGGTGCAAGCGACAAGCCGTCTCCCTACAAAAGGTTAGGCCCGCGTGTCGCGGGATTTCCACTCGTGGCAACTTTTTTGAGGCGGACGGTGCGCGCCGCCGCGCCGGGGGCCGGACGCGGTGCGCGCAAAAAAGAAGGCCCGTGATCAGCGGGCCCTCTACAGGAGGAGGAGTTTTGCTTCTTGAGGGCTCTTGGCGTGTCCCTCATTAGGAGGAGGAGGTATTAATTTCTAGGCTCCATGTCGAGCCGATTTCCACTCGGGTCCACAAAAAAACCGCATAAATCGGCGCATCGGCATTTAATTGCGGAAACACGGGGCTGGAGGGCGTTTCGGGGGGCTGCGCGGCGCCAGGGGCAGCGAAACTCTGAGGCGCAGAACTTTGAGGCGCGTTACTGGGGGCGGCGCGGCGCCAGACGTGGCAGAGCTTTGAGGCGCAAAAAGAGAGGGCCGACCGTCGTCGGCCCTCAACACCCGTGTGTCCCTTACTTCGGTCGCGCCCCTTGGCTCCCTATAAGAGGCCGTGAAGTCTGGACCACGACTAAGCATAGGACGCGGTATGCGTGCCGGTCCAGAAAAATGTCGTTGCCGGCATGTGACGACGGAACGCCTGGTGGCACACGCGAGAAGTTACTGGCGGCGAACAAAGGCTTTATGGCGCTGAGCCCGGAAGAAGAAGTTTGCCTGCGCTGCGACGGCTAAATTGGCAGTCCGATAATCTGAGCAAGCGCCCTGCGGGCCGGCCGCGCCTGACTCGTCGTTCGTGCCACCAAACTTGCTCTGTGCGTTAGCGGCGGCCGCCACGCGCGTGTGCCGACGCCGACCGTAACCGGGTCGCTGGCGTGCCTCGGGCGCCCGACCGCGATTTGTGACGGCGGACCCACTCGACGGACATCCGCCGCGATATACTTCCACGCTTTCCCGGCGTAGGGCCGTCCTCCGTGCTACAGCCAAACAGGAATGACACCATGAAAAAGCTCGCCCTCAGAACGATCCCGCTCCTGGCACTCGTCGCACTCGCAGTCCCAACGCCCGCGGCCGAGAAGCTGCCCACCGACGAACGCATCAAAACCGGGACACTGGCCAACGGCGTGAAGTGGATGTTCCGCCATCACGAAAACCCGCCGCAGAAGATGGCGCTGCTGGTCCACGTCTCGACCGGCTCGCTGAACGAGACGGAGGAGCAGCGCGGGCTGGCGCACTTTCTCGAGCACATGGCCTTCAATGGCACGGAAAACTTCAAGCCCGGCGAGCTGATTCCGTATTTCGAGAGCATCGGGATGGAGTTCGGGCCGGACCTGAACGCGTTCACGAGCTTCGACCAGACGGTCTACATGCTGTTCCTGCCCAACCCCAAGGTCGAGACCGTGGAGAGCGGGCTGAAGGTCTTGAGCGACTACGCCTTCCGCCAATTGCTCCTCACCGATGAGCTCGACAAGGAGCGCGGCGTAATCGCGGCGGAGCTACGGGCTGGCATGAGCGCCCAGCAGCGTATTCGGGACAAGCTGTTCGAGCGCTTGTTCGCGGGAATGCGCCTCAGCAAGCGTATTCCGATCGGCACCCGCGAGGTGATCGAGAAGGCGCCGCGCGCGGAGTTCGAAAGTTACTACCGCACCTGGTACCGCCCGGACCGCGTCACATTGATGGTCGTCGGCGACGGGGCGCTCGACGACTACCTGCCGGTGATCGAGAAGTGGTTCAGCCAGTACAAGCCGGCCACCGAGGCCCAGCCGGACAAGGGCCCGGAGTTCAAGCCGTTCACGGCGGAGCGGGCGATCGTCCTGTCCGACCCGGATTACGCGACCGGCGACGTCGACGTGTACAACCTGCTCCCAGGCCGTCCGCCGACGACGACCCTGGAACAGGCCCGGGTGGACCTGGTCGAACACGTCGGGAACTGGATCATGGCCCGCCGCTTCGCCGAGCGCGTGAAGAAGGGCGAGGCGAGCTACCGGCAGGCCGCCACGGCCACCATCGGCCTGTTCAACCAGGGACTCCTGATCGACACTTCGGCGCTCGGCGAGCCCAAGGACTGGGAGAAGATGCTCGCGGAGGTGGTCGTCGAGGTGAACCGCGCACGCGAGCACGGGCTGCTGCCGCAGGAGTTGGAGCTCGCCCGCAAGGAGTTGCTCGCCGATGCCGAGCGCGCCGTCCGCACGGAGCCCACGCGGGAAGCCGAGGGCATGATTCTGGAGATGGGCGGGAAGGTGAACGAGCGGGAGCCGATCATGTCGGCGCAGCAGGAGTTCGACCTACTGAACAAAGTGCTGCCGACGATCACGCTCGCCGAGGTCAACACCGCCTTCGCCGCCAACTTCAAGCCCGGCACGTTCGCGTACGTCCTGACCATGCCGCAGAAGGAAGACGTGAAGCTGCCGAGCGAGGACGACGTGCTGGCGGCCGCGAAAGCGGCGCAGGCCCGCAAGACCGAGCCGCTGACGTGGGAGGAGCGCCCGACGACGCTGCTCGAGAAGGAACCCGCGCCCGGCAAGGTCGTCGAGTCGGAAACCGACGCCGACCTCGGGATCACCAGCGCTTGGCTCGATAACGGCGTGCGCGTGCACCACCGCTTCATGGACTACAAGAAGGACACGGTCCTCGTCAGCATCACGCTCGCCGGCGGAGAGATCGAAGAGACCGCGGAGAACGCCGGCGTCAGCATCGTCGCGTCGCTCGCGTTCTCGCAGCCTGCGACCAGCCGCCTGAGGTCCACCGACGTTCAGGACATCATGACGGGCAAGAACATCAGCGTCGGTGCCTCGGCCCAGGGCGACGCGTTTGCCGTGACGGTTGAGGGCTCGCCCATCGATCTGGAGATCGGCTTGCAGCTCGCCTACGCCCTGCTGACCGACGGCAAGATCGAGGAGACGGCGTTCAAGAAGTGGCGCGAGCAGTCGCTTGAAAGCTACGAGACGAACGACAAGGAGCCCCGGTTCAAGGCCGTGGAGTCGCTGCTCGACGCGATCGGCGGGGGCGATCCGCGGCGGACCGTAATGAACCCGAAGAAGATCGAGGCCCAGTCGCGGGAGCGGGCGCAGGCCTGGCTGGAGCGGCTGCGCGGCAAGGCCCCGATCGAGGTCGCGGTGGTGGGCGAGATCAAGCTCGACGACGCCCTGCCGCTGATCGCGAAGTACGTCGGGTCGTTGCCGAAGCGCGAGCGTCAGGCGTCGCATCTCGATCCGCTACGCAAGCTGCACCGCCAGGCCGGCCCGCTGGAGCGTCGCGTGGGCGTCGAGACCGTGACGCCGCAGGCCATGATCTTGACCGGGTTCATTAGCGTGCAGGCTCGCGACGTCGCGGACGTGCGGGCGATGAATGCGGCGGCGATGACGCTCGACAGCCGATTGGTCAAGCGCGTGCGCGAGGAACTGGGCCTGGTGTACGGGATCGGCGCCAACAACGTGCCGGCCGAGGTGTACGACGACTCGGGCCTGCTGATTACCGGGGCGCCGTGCGCGCCGGAGCGGGCCGACGACGTCGTCAAGGAGGTGGAGGGCATCTTCAAGGCGCTGGCCGACTCGGGGCCGAGCGCGGAGGAACTGGAGAACGCGAAGAAGCAGATCGCCAACCACCTGGACGTGCAGTTGAAGGAGCCGCAGTTCTGGTTCGACCGGCTCCAGCATCTCGATCTGCACAAGCTGAAGCTGGCGGACCTGAAGAACATCCGGGAGGCATACGAGGCGCTGACGGCGGAGCAAGTACAGAAGACCTTCGCGAAGTACAACGTCCCGGCGCGCGTGTTCCGCATCCTGGCAACACCTACGAAAACAGAGGCAAAGGAAGAAGCCCCCAGCGCCGATGCAAAAGCCCCCGCGCCCGCGAAACCTTGATCCGGAGCTTTCAGCACAAAAACCAGAAAACACGAAGAAAACCCGAAGAAGCGCGGCGGTCTGACTGACCGGCTGTTTCTTCCTCTTCGTGTCTTGGCGTTTTTGTGGTTGGTCGGGACTTGGGAGGCTAACGCCGGTCGCGGCGGGCCCCGGGCGAGCGGCGGTCGATGCTGATGCGGGGAGTAGTCGTGCGTTCCTCGCTGCGGCCGAACAGGAACGTGAAGCTCGCCATCATCAGGGCGAAGCCGAGAAACCAAAGCAGCGTGCTCACGATGTCGTATCCTGTACGATGCGGGGGGCGCGGCTACCGCCCTTCCCAATTAACGCCGAGCTGTAGGACGCCGGGGATCTTCTCGTCCGTATCGACGAGGAACTCGAGCCAGGCCTGCGCGACGCCGGGCTCCTGGTGGACCACAATCTCATATTCGTAGTGCCTGCGCGCCAGGTTGCCGGTAATGTCGGCGGGTCCGCCGGTGATTCTCGTGAAGGTCAGGCCGGTGGGGGAGGTCACCTTGAATGTCGCCACCCCGCCTTCGGGGACCGTCGCCCACGACTCGTAGTGCCCGAGCAAGTAGCTGTCGCGCAACTGGAAGCGGCGTTGTGCGGGGGGCCGAACGGTCAGCTCTGGCCCGGCCAGCACCACGTAGCCCAGCGTGCCGACGGACTGTCGTCCGTATTTGTCCGTGACCGTCAGTTCAAACTCGTATAGCGCCGGGGACCAGGTCATGTCCGGACCCAGCGGAAAACCGCTGGCCCGCGCGACCGTCCGATTGGGTCGGCTGATCTTGAGTTCCGCCGGACCGCTCAACTGCCTCCATGAATACGATAGCCCCTCGCCGGTGCTGCGGCTGCCGTCCAGCGCGATGTCATCCCATCCGCTCCACGCGACACGGTCGGCACCAGCGTTCGCTGCCGGCTCCGGCGCCGTCGCTTCGGAAGTGTCAGCCGTGTCCGCGGCCGGCGCGTCCAACCCCGCCAGAGCGGTCGCGACGTTCTGGCGGATTTCCTCTGCCTCCGCGGCCTTCGCCGCAGCCGGCGAAGCTTCGGCTGACCGCTGGTCTTCACCGCTTACGTCCGCACTCTGGGCGGGGTCAACGGCCGGTGCTGGGTACTCGGCCGCGGACTTGCGGCTGGCACCGCTCCACTGTGTGCGGTCCGGGTTTACGAAGCGACTGACGGCCGCGTTCGGCGACGCGGAGGGAGGCGTTCCGAAGGTCGTGGCGGAGTCTGTGCGCGCGCTCGCCGTTCTGGGCACGTACCCGCTGAAAACCATCAGCGTGATGCCGACACTGAAGCACACGACGAACAGCACGGGGCGCACGGACGTCCTCGCCGGGCCGAGGCACGGCAGGCGGCACGCCTGCCGGCGACGAGCGGCCGAAAGAGACTCCCTAATACAGATCGTTAAGCTGCGCTCGCGACAGGAGGAAACCCGCGCATTTTTCGGCGACCCATAAGATCCGCTAGCCCCGCCACCAGCGACTCTTTCTCTTCTTGTCGCTGGCAGGGCTGCGAAGCGCGGCGCTGCCGTCCCCCTCCAAGCGGGCGAGCAACTCCGCGTCACTGACCTTCCCGCCGGTAATCCGACGCAGCACCCGCAGCTTCTGGCGCTGCTCAGGCGTGAGTGCCGACTCGTCAACGGCCCCAGGCGCCCGCGTTCGCGGCACGTTGCCCTCGTCGCCGGGACCCTCGGCCTCAGCCGGCCCCGGACTGACCTCCGGCGATACGTCGGGCGTGTCCGCTGCGGTCGCGCCAGGTCCGCCCGTGACCGCGCCCGGCGACCGAGTGGCCGCACCGTTAGCGGTCCCACTCTCAGTGAGGTCCGTGGTGGGCGGCTGACCGTTCGAGGCTGACGGGCGCTCCGGCGCTGGCGCCCGTGGCGGCTCAGCCACCAGCGGCTGGGAGGCGTGTACCGCCTCGGCTTCCAACTGGCCCCGCCGGGCGAGAAGTTCCGCCGCCAAGCCATCCAGCGCGTGCCGCTGCCGGTCTAACTCTTGTTGCAACTCCCCAAGCGACGCCTGCCGTTGGCGCAGTTCCTCCTCCTGGCCGCCAATCTGCGCCGCCCGCTGGGTCACGACCTCAGCCGTGGCGGTGAGTTTGGCCTCGCGCTCGTGCAGCTCGTGGTCGCCGGTCTCGAGGGCCGCACGGCGCTCGTCCAGCTCTTTCTGGCGGGCCTCGAGCGCGGCGGCCGATTCCTCAAGTCGCCGCGTCCGCTGCTCCAGCGCGTTCTCCCGCTCGTGCAGCACGCGTCCGTCGTGATCGAGAGTGCTGCCGCGTCGCTCGGTCTGGGCCGCCGGCTTGTCGCCCAGAGTTTCCACGCTCGCGGCCTCCGCCTCGCCCCGCACCAGCTCCTCCCGGCGTTGCTGCAGGCTGCGGGCTCGTCCGGCGAGTGCGGCCTCGCGCTCCTGAAGCTGCTTGTCCTCCTCCGCCAACGCGGCACGTCGCTGCTCGAGCGCCTGCGAACGCGTGGCGAGGCCCGCCTCCCGCTCGTCGAGGTCCGCCTGCTCCCGAGCGAGCGCCTCGCGACTCTGCTCAAACTCCTGTGCCCGCGCAGCGAACGGGCCCTCGCGCTCGTGCAGCTTCTGCTCATCGCGCGCCAGAGCCGCCCCGTGTTGCTGCACCTCGCCGCCCCTGGCCTCCAGCGTCGCCCGGCGGCGCTCCAGCTCTACCTCCTGGTCCCCGAGGGTCTTTGTCCACTTTTCCTGCTCTTCCTGCCGTTTCTTGAGCCGGCCTTCCTGGTCCTTCAACTCCTTTTCGTCCCGGTCGAATTCCGCCCGTCGCTGCTTCAACGCGTGCGTCCGGGCCTTCAGCTTCTCCTCGCGCTCGGCGAGTTGGCTTTCGAGCCGGTCAAACGCAGCGGTCTGCTCGTGGAGCGTGCCTTCGCGCTCGGCCGTCTGGGCCGCGAGCTGAGCGAGGTCGGTCTGGCGGCGGTGCAGCGTGTCGGCCTCGGCCTCGACTGCGCTCCGAAGCTGCTCCAATTCGGCGCAGATTTCCTCCGCGCGCCCCGAGATGGCCGACAGCCGGGCGGAGAATGCCTCCCTGAGCCCGGGGCCGGACTGCGCCGCAGCGGGATCAGCCGCCGGCGGTGCCTCTGGCTTGAGCTGATCACTCATTACACATTCTGCTCATCATCCTTTATCGGCATTGCCGGCAGCTCTCTCGAACCGCCGCGCCGCCGCACCCGGTGGACGCAAGCTCCAGCGGGCGCGATAATTACGCACCTGCGCGTCCCCGGTGGACGCCGGTCGTGGCAACCGCGATTCGACAGCGAAACCGAGCAATGCCCCCCAAACGCAAAACTCAGTCCCGGGTCGGCAGCAAGTCGCGTGCGAAACCGGCCGCGGCCACCCCCGGCGACATGCCTGCCGCAGAATTCCGGCCCGCGATGCACCGGGTTGCGGATCTCGTCGCAGACTACGTCGAGAACGTGCAACAATACCCGGTGACGCCGAAGGTGCGTCCAGGCGACCTTCGCCGGCAGCTCCCCGCAGCGCCGCCTGACGTGGGCGAGCCGGTGGAACGCGTCCTCGATGACTACCGGCGACTCATCGAGCCGCACACCACGCACTGGAATCACCCCGGGTTCATGGCGTACTTCGCCGTGACCGGTTCCGGACCTGGGATTCTCGGGGAGGCGCTGGCCGCAGCTCTCAACGTCAACGCGATGCTGTGGCGAACCGGCCCCGCGCAGACCGAGCTGGAAGAGCACGTCTGCGATTGGTACCGGCAGATGCTGGGCCTGCCGCTGGCATTCCGCGGGCACATCAACGACACGGCGTCGATGAGTACGCTGCTTGCTATCGCAGCGGCACGCGAGCGGGCCACCGGCCTCGACATTCGCCGGCGCGGGATGGCCGGGCGCCCCGACCTGCCGCCGCTGACGGTGTATTGCAGCGATCAGGCGCACTCGTCGGTCGATAAGGCCGCGATCACCCTCGGATTCGGTCTGGAGAACTTGCGCCGCATCGAATCGGACGCCCAATACCGCATGAAGGTGGACGCGCTCGAAGCCGCGCTCGCGGCGGACAATGCCGCCGGCCGGCGCCCCGTCGCGATCGTCGCTACCGTCGGCACAACCTCCACGACCTCCGTCGACCCCGTGCGCGAAATCGCCGTGATCGCCCGCCGCGAGAACCTCTGGCTCCACGTCGACGGCGCCTACGCACTCGCCGCCGCCATCTGCCCCGAGTTTCGCGGCCAGATGGCAGGACTGGAGTTGGCCGACTCCATCGTCACCAACCCGCACAAGTGGCTGTTCGTGCCGATGGATTGCTCGGTGTTGTTCGTGCGCGAGCCGGAAGTGCTGCGCCGCGCGTTCTCAGTCATTCCCGACTATCTGACCACCACCGAAACCGGCGTCACCAACCTCATGGACTACGGCGTACAGCTCGGGCGACGATTCCGCGCCCTGAAGCTGTGGATGGTGATCCGGGCCTTCGGCGTGCGGGGGCTCCAGGAACGCATTCGCTACCATTGCGAGCTGGCGCGGCAGTTCGCCGCGTGGATTGAAACGCAGGCGGGGTTGGAGTTGGTGGCGCCGGTTCCGTTCAGCACGGTCTGTTTTCGCGCGGTGCCGGACCTGTCGCCCGAGGAGCAGGACCGGTTCAACGAGCGTCTGCTGGCGGAAATCAACGCGGCCGGGCCGGTGTTTCTGTCGCACACAAAGCTGCGCGGGCGGTATGTGCTGCGGCTGGCGATCGGCAACCTGCGGACGACGGCCGAGCACGTGGGGCAGGCGCAGGAGCTGATCCGCAGCACGCACGAACGTCTGCGGCGGGAGTACGCGGTGAAGAAGCGGCTGGGGAGGAAGCGCGTTTGACGCCCACACCCGACACGTGGTCGCTCGTCGAGCCGGCGTTCGACGTGCGCCACAACCGGCATTACGAGGGACTCTTCGCGATCGGGAGCGGCACCCTGCAGCAGCGGGCGGCGCTCGAAGAGGGGCTCAGCGACGACCCGCAGGACCGCGAGTACCTCCGCGTGATGGGCAACGTCACCGTCGAGCGGCCCCCGCCCGGCAAAAGCCGCGTCGGGACCTACCTGCCGGGCGTGACCGGCCCGCATCCGACGTGCGGCGACGAGCTCATCAACCTGCCGGCGATCCACGGGCTGACGCTCTTCTCGGCCGGCGAACGGCTGGACATGGAGCACGGCCAGGTCTGCAACTACGTGCGGCGGCTGGACCTGCGGACGGGACGGCTGACGCGCTCATTTACCTGGCACACGCGGGCCGGGGCGGTCCTGCGCGTCGCGTTCGAGCGGTTCATCAGCGCCGCGCGCCGGCACGTCATGGCGCTGCGGTGCTTGGTCCAGCACGTCGGCGGCCCGCCCGCCGAGCTGCGTTTCATCGGCGCGCTCAGCGCCGAAGTGCGGACCAACGGCTTCAATCACTTCGCGGCGGTGGACATTACGGGCGAGCACGGGCCGATCACGCTTACGGTGCGCACCAACTCGGACATCGCCGTCGCCGCGGCTGCGATCGTCACCGCCGATCAGCCGATCGCGTGGAACGTCGAGACGGAGGCGCGCTGGACCGCTCTGGCGGGCGCGTGGACCCTCGACCCAGGAGACACGATCCGCGTTCACAAGTTCGTGTCGCTGACCTCGTCGCGGCACGTGACCAGCTCACCGCTGGACGCCGCGCGAAGGCTGACGTGGGATGCGGCGGCGGCCGGGTTCGATCGGCTGGCGGCGGAGTCGGACGCGGTTTGGCAGGAGCGCTGGGCGAAGACCGACGTGGTGATCGAGGGCGATCCGCGCAGCCAGCTTGCGTTGCGGACCGCACTCTACCACCTGTTGCGGGCCGTCGTGGAGGACGACCCCCGCTGCGCAATCGACCCGAAAGGCGCCGCCGGCGAAGCGTATTGCGGGCGGTACTTCTGGGACACGGAGATCTTCACGCTGCCGCTGTTCCTGTACACGCGGCCCGCCGTCGGCCAGACGCTGGCCCATTTTCGCGTCGCGTCCCTGGATGGGGCCCGGCGGAACGCGCGGCGGTACGGCTACGCCGGTGCGCGGTACGCCTGGGAAAGCTCGCCCAGCGGAGATGAAAGCTGCCCGAATTGGCAGTACGCCGACCACGAGGTGCACGTGACGGCGGACGTGGCCTACGGCTTGTGGCACGCGCATCTGGCCAACCCGGACGACGCTCCGTTTCTGCGCGACGTGGCCGCGGTGCTGCTCGAGACGGCGCGGTATTGGTGCGAGCGCGTGACGCACAACGCCGCGGCCGGCCGCCATGACCTCCTGATGGTCACAGGCCCGGACGAGTACACGCCCTTCTGCCGGAACAACGCATACACGAACCGCCTGGCTGCGTTTTCGTTGCAGGTGACGGCGTTTGCGTGGCGCAAGCTGGAGCGCGTCGATCCCGAGGCCGCCGCGGCCTTGCGGGCGGAGCTTCAACTCGACGAGCACGAGCTGGCGCGGTTTGCCGAGGTGGCGGGGAAGCTGCGGATGCCGTACGACGAGTCGCGACGCCTGGTGCTGCAATCCGACGACTTCTTTACGCGAGAGCCGTTTGATTTCGAGCGCTGGTGGCCGGACCGATCGAAGCGGCTCGGCGCGTGCGTGAGTCAGGAGCGCCTCTACCGCAGCCAGGTGCTCAAACAAGCCGACGTGCTGCAACTCATGGCGCTGTTTCCGCAGGAATTCGACGCGGAGCAGATGCGGACCGCGTACGAGACGTACACGCCGCTCACGTCCCACGACTCCAGCCTCAGCCGGGCCGTGCACGCCCTCGTCGCAAGCTGGATCGGCAAGGACGACGAAGCCTGGTGGCTGTGGAGCGAATCCGTCGGTCTCGATCTCGAGCCGGACGAGGCGGCCGAGGGCGTTCACGCCGCCTGCGCCGGCGCAAACTGGCAAGTCGCGATTCTCGGCTTTGCCGGGCTGCGGACGCGCATGCAATCCGAAATCCTGCAGCTCAGTCCGCGTCTGCCCCAAGCGTGGACGGCCTTGCGCTTTCCGCTGGTCTGGGATGGCCAGCCGTTGTACGTCGCGATTGAGCCCGGCCGCGTGACAATTGAGCACCGCGGCGGTCGCCCGTTGGCGGCGCAGGTTTTCGGAAAGCCCTGCACGCTCACGCCCGGCGAAACCCAGACCATCCCCTCCACGCCCACGTAAGCTCCCGGTCGCCGCTCTACGGAAACGTCGTCGGACTTACCTGCGCCCACTCCGCCGGAACCTCGAACCACCGCCCGTCAACCGTCTCCAGCGGCGTCGCCACCAGCACCTGGTACTTCCCTGCGTGCCCCCCTTCGCCCTCCGCCGGCTCTGCGATATGCCACGTCCCATCCGCCGCTCGCTCCGCGTCGCCCGAACGCGCCACCGCCGGATACCACTGCCCCGGCCGCAACTCCGCCCACTCAATCACCTCCCATTCCCAGCCACCCGCCGGCGCGTCGGCCGGCGGTCTGACGATTATGCTGCGCTCCCTTCCCGCCTCATACACCTTCTGCCACCCCGGCGTGAGCTGCCATTCCGCCTGCGGATCCTCGTCGTGACCAAAGAAGCACGGTGCGTACCCGTGCCGCGGATCCAAGAAACACTCCGCGCCATACGGCCGCGAGCAGTTGTTCGCTTGGCCGAGCTCGCGATAACCCACCCACCCGCGATCCTCGCGCCGCACGTACTCGTACTTCTGGTCCGGCCACGTGCCGAAGAAGGCGTCCTCGTCGAAAGTCCATGCGGAAAACGCCAGCAGTGTCCGGCTGCGCGTCATCACCGCGTTCACCTTCGGCCGGACGTGCCGCCAGCGAATACTCCGATCCGGATCGTAGTGGACGGACTGCTCCGTTTCGCCGTCAAAGATGCCGATCTCCGTCGCCCGCGCGGCAAGGTCCTCCATGTTGTCATAGGGCCACGCCAGCTCGTGCAGTTCATCGACCGTATACGTCCGTTCCTCGTCGTCGAGCGCGAACATCTCGCAGCGAATCCGCCGGCCGTCCGTGATGACGCGCAAAATGCCACCGCCGCCGCGCTCCGCGGGCACCACCAGCCGGTACGCCCCAAACCCACGCGCGTACACCCGGAACGCGTCCCGCAACGCCATCACCTCCGGCGGCGCCGTGTAATCGAGCACCGCCGCGCCCCGCGGCACACCGATATCGAACAGATCCCGCGGCGCCTCGGCCTCATACGCGTAGTCGGTGGACACCGACCCACGCTGAATCTTGATGATGCGGCCCGAATCGCCGTCAATCGTGACCACTTCTTGCTCGTCCCCTCTTCTTGTGGACCGCACTTCGATCACGTGCCGGCCGTCCACGATCTTCTGCCGAATATCCAGCGCCCGCCCCCACGCCTCCGCCTCTTGGATCAAGTCGTCGATGCTCACCGGCCCGCTGACGCCCACCGGCCATGGCAGCGTGTCGCACGTCGAAATGATGACGCTGCCGCGCTTCTCCGTATACGTGGCCACCGTCTCCCGCACGAAATCGCGGTACTCGTATGACCCATTCGCCACGTTGTGTATGGCCCAGAACCGTCCGCGGCCCTCCCACGTCGTGAGGCCATTGTACGACCGCTGCTCGACCACCGGCATGCGCCGCAACTCCTCGACGACGCGCGAAAACGCGAACGCCGGCTGCGGGTGTAGCGGCACCAGCAGCACTAGCCCGCCCGCGATCGCCGCCGCCACCGCCAGCGTCGCCCCGCCGACCCGCCAAATCCACCGCCGCCTCGGCATGCGCCGCGGCACCCCGCGCAACATCGCCGTCAATTGCTCTGCCGTCGGCGGATGCTCCCGCGCCCGGGCGAACAGCGCCTTCAGCCCCACGCCGGCGTCGTCGCCCGACCCCGGACCCCCGCGCGCCGAATTGACGATCTTCGCTTTCATGACATTCCTCCCGAGCTGGGACTACTGTCGCGCGCCACCAGCTCCGCTCGCAGCCGCTGCAGCGCCAGCCGGCAATGGCTCCGGCAATTTTCGACCGAGATGCCCAGCAGCTCGGCCACTTCCTCGTAGTCCAGTTCCAACAACTTCCGCAGCGTGACCACCGCGGCCTGACGCGGGGGCAGGGCGGCGATCGCGGCATACAGCCGCTCCACCTCGGGCGGCGGCCCGGACGCCGCCGTCGTTGGACGCATCTCCGCCGCCGGCCCCGTCTTCTCATGCCGGGTGTGTTCCGCCCGCAGCCGATCAAGAGCGAGAAAGAGCGCGGCCCGGCCGATGAACGCCCGCCGGGCCCGGATCGGCGTGCCGTTGCGCGTGGCCTTCAGCACCCGCAGCACGGCCTCCTGGGCCACGTCCTCGGCGTCCTCCCGCGACACGATTCGCACCGCCAGGTTATATGCCACCTGCCGCAGTTCTTGCATGTCCGGCTCCGCCCGTCCGACGATTGGCCCCACGGGGCCGCACTCTATTAGACGGATACCGCGGAGATTCGTGAAGCGAAAACGTGGATTAATAGCGGGGGAGTCCCTCCCGGGTCCGCCCGGACGGCCGCGGAGGCAAAGTCGCGGTGCCGCTGTACGGCTACTCGTCCAGCGTCAGGGTCGGCCTCTCATGCTTCGAGCGGTACTTCTCGACCAACTCGCGCAGCTTGGGCTGGTTGGGATTGACCTCCAGGCTGCTGTGCCACGCCTCCACGGCCTGGTCGCGCAGCTCCACCTTCTCCGGCGCGTCGAGGTACTGCGTCATCAGCACGACCCCGTGACCGGCGTACGCGACGGCGTTCTTCGCATCCAGCTCGATGGCGCGCCGGTAGCTCCCGGCCGCTGCCTCGTAGGCCCCCTCGCGCCACAGGCAGTAGCCGAGGCGCTCGTGCGCCGACGAAAGCTCGGGACCGAGCTCGATGGCCTTTCTAAGGGCCAGGTGCGCGGTTTCCCAGCGCTCCTGGTTCAGGTAGACGGTCGCGAGGTTGACGAGCACGATCGGCTGGGCGTCATTGCACTCGAGCGATTCCTTGTAGGCCTTGATCGCTTCGTAGGGCTTGCCTTGGGCGGCCAGGGCCGCCCCCAGGTTGCTGCGAACGTAAGCGTTCTGCGGCTCGAGCTTGATCGCCTCGCGATACGCCTCCACGGCCTGCTCAAGATCGCCGGTCTGGTGGTAGCAGGTGGCCAAGCGGTAATGCAGGTCGAAGTTATGCGGGTCCAGGTCGCGGGCCATCGCGTACGCCCGGATGGCCTGCGTCATCTTGTCGAGCAGCCGATAGACTTCGCCCAACTCAAAGAGGGACTTGATCTGCGTCGGGTCGAGACGGACGGCGGCCTGCAGCGAGGTGGCCGCCTGCTCCAGATCGCCGCTTTCCTTGTACACCATCCCGAGCTTGTACTGGGCGTCGTAGTACTGCGGGTCGAACTTCACCGCTTCCCGGAACTCGACTAGCGCGGCATCGAGCTTCCGCTCATGGAGGGCCTGATCGCCGCGCCAGAGGCGAATGTCGGCGATGGTGCGGCCGAAAGGCGTAAACCCGCAGCCGGCGCAAAGCAGCGTGACCCCCAAGACTGCGCCTGTCGAGAAGAACGGGCGTCGTGACCCCATAGACTCCTGCCAAGCCCGCCGCGTTACCGATGGAGCCGTCCACACTCGGACCGCGCCGCACTCCGGCGCCTTTTTACCGTGCCTGCCCGGGGGGCGTCAACGCGGCACGGTCACGAGGCGCTCGCTAGGCACCATGTGTTATCGGATGTTTCCCGCGTCTGGCTTGGGGTTTTCCGGCTCCGCCCATTTCTTGACGTAGCTCTCCGCGAGCGAGCGCACCAGCTCGTCGGCGTCGTCGTGCGAGAGCGTCTCGGCCCGCTCGCGGAACGCGGCCCCCTGCCGAGCCAGCAGGCGCACAGCCATCAGCCGCACGAGCCAGTGCGAATGAGCGAGATTCGCCTCAGCCTTGCCGATCGCGCGGCGATCCAGCCCCACGAGTTGCAGGGCGTTGAGCGCCCGCACCCGCGATTCCCACGAATCGCTATCGAGCAAGTTCAACAGGGCCGCCTGCATCCGGTCGCTCGGCACGGGCTCCGGCCGATATTCCAGCCGGCCCGCGTCGGCGCGTTGCCGCTCGCCGACCAACTGGGCCATGATTTCCAGCGCCTTGAACTGTGCGCCGGGGTCGCTGGCCAGCGCGCTGAACAGAGCGTTGATCGCGCTCACGCCGGCGCTGGCCGGCAGCCGCGTGAAATACACGGTCGGCAACGGCTGGCCGCCGGCGGCGACCCGCCACTGCCCGTCCTCCGCCGCTACCCCGTCGAGCAAGACTCGCAACGTGATGCGCTGCGCCTGCTGCGGAGACCCCCGCGCCACCCGACTGAGCGGCCCGATGTCGAGCGTGCGGCGTACCGAGACGGTCTGCCCGGGGTGAAGCACGCGGAGTTGGTCGACAGCGATCGTCAGCAGCGCGGGGTATTCACGCTTCTGATCTCCTTCGACCGAGAACGAGAGCAGGAAAACCGGATTAACCGCCGCGTCCGGACCGAGGACGATCGGAAACGGACCGCGGTTTGTCAACGCGAATACCGCCCACCAGGGGTCGCCCGGCGCGAAGCTGCGCTCGGCCAGCGTTACGCTGGCGGCCAGGAACTTGTCGGGCTGACGGAAGAACTCCAGCACACGCGGATCGAACTCGGCGAGCGCAACCGCGACCTCCGGATAACGCTGGCTGACGGGCTGAGAGGCGGCGGTCGGCTGCGAAGGCGCGGCGACCGCCGGCGAGGACGCGGCAATTGGCTGCGGATGGGCCGCGGCTTGGCTGGTGCTGCTCGACTCCGAGATCTCCGCGGGTTGCGATTCCGCCACGGGCTGCGATTCCGCTGCGGGTTGCGATTCCGCGACCGGCTGCGAGGCTGAGGCCCCCTCTTCGAGTTGGCGGAGCAGCTCGGCGACCGGACCGGTTCTTGGCTTGGGCTCGAGCTGCGCAACGACCTCGCGGGCGCTGGCCGCGTCTCCGCCGTCGCGCAGGAGCCTGGCCAGCATGTAGGCCGCGTACGGGTCGTGGTCCGCGATCGGCCTGAACGTCTCCCGGGCTTCCGGAATCCGTTCGTTGGCCACCAAGGCCCAACCCAGCGCACGCCGCATGAATGGGTCGGTGGGGGCCCGCTGGCTGGCCGCCTGGGCGAGCATCAGGGCGCGGTCGGGCTGTCGCTCAATGGCGGCGTAGAACCATGCGGCCTGCGCGACCTCGTTGACCGGGTAGTCGGCGGGGTCGCGTAGCGCGGCGAACCGCTTGACGAGGTCCGCGCGCACGCCGTCTCCCAGCCCGCGCTGCTTCCGCTCCAGGACGTGATACATGAAGATCCCGGCCTCCGCCGCCACCAGCGGATCCGCGGCGGCGGCGTTCCGGGCGCGCTCGAGTGCCTCGTCTGTCCGCCCCCGCGCCTCGAGGTTTTTGGCCCACCCCAGTAAGAAGCTCGCCGATACGGATTCCTGCGGGTTCGCTTTCCAGTGAAGCGCCGATGCGTATTCAAAAAAACGCCCCGCGTCGTCCGCGAAACCGTATTCATCCAGGATCGACGCGGCCTGCCACGCCATCAACTCGGATAGCGGGCTGAGCTGCAGCACGCGCAGCGTGGCCCGCAGACGCTCGGCCGCCGGGGCGCCGCGCTCGAGCGTTTGGAGGAGGAGCGTCGCGGCATCGAGGCACGCGGGCTCAAAAACGAGGGCACGCATCAGTTGCCGCCGCGCTTCGGCGTTGTCCAGCCCCTCCAACGCCAGGTGCGCCTGGGCGACGCAAACCTCGGCCCGCTGGACCGGCGGTCGCGGGACGGCGGCGACCGCCTCCAGCCATTCCTTGCGCTTCTCGCTGGTCTGCTGCGTGCGCAGCCCGGCGACCAGCCAGCGGCCGAACGCACTCTCCTGCGCCGGATCGGCCGCCAGCAGCGCGCCCAGCATCCGCCCCGCCTCAGCCTGGTCGTCGTCCAGCAGCGCCAACTCGCACAGCCAGGCGTGGGCCTCGGCCAGTTTCGGATCGAGCCGCACGGCCGCTTGCAGCAGAACGCGAACCTGCTGCACGTCCGCGGGCGTCTGTTTGCCGCGCTGATTCAGCGCGTAATCGCGCGCGAGATCCACCAGGAGTTGGGCCGTGTTTAGCGGCTCGCCGCCGCTTGCCGGTTGGGCCAGGGTCACCGCCACCACGCACGCCAGCGGCCACAAACGCAATCTCATTCGTCGCACGACGCTCGCCTCCGGGTACCCCGGACGCCGGTCCGGGAAGCGGTGCCACAGTATCGGCAATTCCGGTGCAAGAGGCCACAGATTAGCACGGATTAACACGGAGGGCGAAACCCCGTCCATCCATACCCGTCGGTGGCCCTATTCGGCCCGTTCGAGCACGGCGGACATGGAGCCCGCGCAACGCTCCAGCCGCCAGTCAGGACCGTACGCGTGGATCTGCTGCTGCTTGAACTCGGCCCGCTCAAAAGTGGTAGTGTCCACGACCACCCGCCCGGCGGAATCCACCTCGCAAGCCAGGCGGTACGCCTTCTCCGGGCTATGTCCGAAGAGTTTGCCGAGCATCTCGATCACGTAGGCGTAGGTGTGGTCGTCGTCGTCCAGGAGCACGACGTGCCACAGAGGGGCCGTCCGCGGCTTGGCGGCGGCCTCTTGAACCGCCGCACCGGTCTGCTGTCCCGGATTCATAGCTCCGGCCTCCTGCCAACACCTTCTACGATAGCATCCGGCGAAGGCGGAGTGAATCCAAAACCTCCTGCGAGCACGACTGAATCGCGGTACAATGTGATGTCAAGCGTGCTGCCGCCGCCGGACGACCGGCGGGGAATCCCGGGGGGTCGGCCGCCGCGCAAACGTAGGAAGCATCCGATGTCCACAGGCCGCAGCATCCCCGATGCCGACCGCCCATTCAGCCCGATCGACGAGGTCCTCGACGACCTCCGCCGCGGGCACATGGTCGTCCTGGTAGACGGCGAGGACCGCGAGAACGAAGGCGATCTCGTCTGCCCGGCCCAATCCGTCACGCCGGAGAAGGTCAACTTCATGCTGAAGTACGGCCGCGGGACGCTCTGCGTGGCCCTCACCCAGACCCGCTGCCAGAAGCTGCACTTGTCGCCGCAGGTGCCGCTCAATACCACACGCTTCGGAACGAATTTCACCGTGACGGTCGATGCGGGGCCGCAATTGGGAACGACCACCGGCGTCTCGACGTTCGACCGGGCGACGACGATTCGCCACTTGGTCGCCGAGGAGGCCATCCCTGAGGACTTCGTGCGGCCGGGGCACGTCAACCCGCTGACCGCCCGCGACGGAGGAGTGCTCGTCCGCGGGGGTCAGACGGAGGGCTCCGTGGACCTGTGCCGCTTGGCCGGCCTGTTGCCCGGGGCGGCCCTCATCGAGGTGCTCAACGACGACGGGACCATGGCCCGCGTGCCGCAACTGGTCGAATTCTGCCGCCGCCACGGCCTGAAGATGTGCAGCATCGCCGACCTGATCGAGCACCGCATGAAACGCGAGCGGCTGGTCGAACGCGTCGAGAGCATCCCGCTCAAGAACGACTATGGCGACTGGCTGCTCATCGCCTACCGCGCCCGCACCGACCCGAATACGCACGTGGCCCTGTGCCGCGGCGGGATCGGCGAGCAGAACGCGCCCGGCAGCAGCCCCGCCGACAAGCCGGTGCTCGTGCGCGTCCACTCCGAATGTCTGACCGGCGATGCGTTCGGGTCGATGCGCTGCGAGTGCGGACTCCAACTACACGCGGCGATGGAGATGATCGCGCAGGAGAACTACGGCGTGCTCGTGTACCTGCGGCAGGAGGGGCGCGGGATCGGGCTGGAGAACAAGCTCCACGCGTATCGGCTACAGGACGGCGGCCTGGACACGGTGGAGGCCAACGAGGCGCTCGGGTTTCCGCCGGACCGCCGCGACTACGGCATCGGGGCCCAGATTCTCCGCGACCTCGGCGTGCAGCGGATTCGCATCCTGACGAACAACCCGAAGAAAGTCAGCCGGCTGGAGGTGTACGGGCTGGACGTCGTCGAGCAGTTGCCGCTGGAGATTCCGCCGACGGAGCACAACCGGCGGTATCTCGAGGCGAAGAAGCGGAAGCTGGGGCACCAGCTACGCAACGTGTGAGCGCACGTGCCCGATCCGGGCCGCCGCTGTGGAGCCAGGGGGCAAAGGTCGTCGAGCTTGTCAGGATTGCGGTGCGCGCTACCCCCCCTTTGGCAATCTTCGGGCGGCGGGCCTGTGGCGTGGGTTCGGACAGGCGGCGAGCGTGCGCAGGGCTGGCAACCTTGGAAGGCGCCCGCCTTGAGCCGGCCGTCCAGGCTACGCACGAGCTCGCCCGCGACGTGCAGTCCTTCCGGCGCCTCGCGCCGCGGACCGCCGCCGTGCTATGATCTCCGCAACGCGGCCCCGCCCGGGCGGTCTGCCGGTCCGGCTGATTGCCGCGTTGAGAGGCGCGTCGATGAAAACCGCGGTCCTGCGCGACCCGCGCATCCGCACGCCGCTGCTGTTCCTGCTGCTGAGCATGGCGGTGCTGTCGGTGCAGCGTGCGCTCGTTCTGCTGCTTCTGCACGACCGTTTCGCCGGCGTTGCCGTGGGCGAGTTCGCGCGCGGTTTCCTCATCGGCCTGCGTTTCGACTTCTCCATCGCGTGCACGCTTGCCCTGCCGCTCGTCGTCCTGCTGGCCGCGGCATGGCCGAAGCTGCTGGCGCGGCGGGCCTACCAGATCATCGTCGCGGCGTATTGTGCCGCGTTCGGCGCCTTGCTCGTCTTCCTGAGCATCGCCGACTATTACTTCTTCGAGGAGTACACCGAGCGGCTCAACCACAAAGCGCTCGATTACCTCGCCTACCCGGCGACGTACGGCCTCATCTGGCGCGACTACCCGGTGATCCGCGTGCTGCTGGCCGTCGCGGCCGTCCTCGCGTTGCTCGGCTGGGGATTTCGGCGGCTGGGCTTCCCACGCGGCTTCGACGGTGCCTCGTTGCGCCGCCTGATCGTTTGGCTGATCGTGGCGGTCCCGCTGCTGGTCATCGGCGTGCGCGGCGGCGTGGCTCCGATGTCGATCAACACCGCGCCGGCGTACTTCACGCCGTCCCTGACCCTGAGCCAGTGGACGCTCGACGGCCCGTTCACGCTCCGCGAGGCGTGGCTCTCTCGCACTGTCGGCGTGAAGGCGCTTGGGAAGTGCATCGCGCTTCTCCCCGATGATGAGGCGTTCGCGCTAACAACGAGCCTGCTCGCCCAGCCGCAGGACCGGTTTCTCGGTCAGGCGGACAACCCTCTGCGCCGCATCACCGACACCGGCCAGCCGCCGCAGAGCTACAACGTCGTGCTGGTGATGCTCGAAAGCCTGAGTTGGCGGTACATCGGCGCGCTCGGCGGCGAGCCGGACCTGACGCCGCACCTCAACGCGCTCGCGCAGGAAAGCGTGCTCATGGACCGCTGCTTCGCGGTCGGCTGTCGCACGTCGCGGGCGATGGCGGGGATTGTCAGCGGCTTTCCGGACCTCCCGGGCCCGAGCGTCACGACGCGGGCCGACGCGGAAGGCAACTTCCTTACGCTAGGGCGCATCCTGGGACAGCGCGGCTATGAGACGATGTTCATTTACGGCGGCCAGCCCACCTGGGACCACTTGCAGGCCTTCCTTCGCAGCAACGGCTTCGCCCGCACGACCTTCGAAAGCGACTTCGGGGCCCGCACCTTCCGCACCGTCCTCGGCTGGTGCGACGAGGACCTGTTCGAGCAGGCGCATCGGCAGTTCGTCGCAAAGGGCGACCGTCCGTTCTTCGCGCTGCTCCTGACGCTGAGCTTCCACCGGCCGTTCGAGATTCCACCCGAGCGAATCGCCACAGTCGAGCCGAACGGGCCGCACATCCCGGAGTTCACTTGCGCGCGCTATGTAGACTGGACGATCGGCAAGTTCTTCGAAAAAGCCCGGCAGGCGGACTACTTTGACCGCACGATCTTCGTGTTCGTCGCCGACCACCGCGGCGAATTCCTGGGACGCGACGCGTCGCCGGCGGGCTACCGCGTGCCGTTCCTGATCTACGCCCCGGGCATCCTGGGAACGTCCGGCCGGCGCGTCAGCACCGTGTGCAGCCAGACCGACGTCGCGCCGACGATCATGTCGCTGTTGGGCGGCAGCTACGAGCACTGCTTCTTCGGGTCCAACGTGCTCGACCGCCCGCCGGAGACCGGTTTCGCGCTCATGCAGGACGGCAGCGACGTGGCCTGGCTGATGGCGGCGGACGGCGCCGTGGTGCAGATACCCTTCGGCGCGCCCGCGCGGCTCTGGCAGTACACCCCGCCGGACCAGGCCGTGCCGGTGGCCGCGAACGATCCGGCGGCGACCGCACGCTGCGAGGAGCTGCGCCGCCAGGCCGCGGCCCTGCTCCAAAGTGCAACGTTGCTCTTCGAGCGCGGCAGTTATCGCGTGGCTGCGGAGAACTAATCCCGCCGCCTTGACAGAGCCCGGCACGGTCCGCACGCTGCTGCGATGCACGCGATATTAGGTACGCCGGCGGCTTGTCGGCGGGCGATGGTCCTGCTGCTCGTGCTCGGGGCGGTGGCGCGCATCTGGTATTTTATCGCCGATTGCCCCTTCGATCTCACGGCGGACGAAGCTTACTACTGGCAGTGGTCGCGGCGGCTGGACCTGAGCTACGCCGACACCAACGGACCCCTGACGGCGTACATCATCGCGGGCTCGCGGGCTCTGCTCGCGGACTGGTCCGTGCGCCTCAAAGGCAGCGAGGTCCTCGCCGTCCGCCTGCCGGCCGTGGCGCTGTGCGTGCTGACCGGCGTGGGCATCTACGTGCTCGCAGCGGGCGTGCTACGGCGGCCAGCCATGGCGCTCGCCGCCGTCGCCATCACATTCACGATTCCGATCCTCGTGACGGGTGCCGCCCTGATGACGATCGACGCCCCGCTGGCGTGCGCGTGGACGTGGGCGCTCGTGAGTGTGCGGCGTGCTCTGGAGCGCGACACGCTGGCGGCGTGGCTGGTGACCGGACTGCTGATCGCCGTGGGCATCCTGGCGAAGTACAACATGGTGCTGCTCTTTCCCGTCGTGGGCGTGCTGCTGCTGGTGGAGCCGCGCCTGCGACGGCTGCTGCTCCGGCCGGGACCGTACCTCGCCACCGTCGTGGGGTTGTGCGGGTTGTTGCCGATCCTGATCTGGAACGCCGGGCACGATTGGGTGAGTTTCCGCCAGGTGACGAAGCAGGCCGGCATCGCGTCGGGGTTCGCTATCGACGTGGACGGGCCTCTGGTCTACCTCGCGGGCCAGGCGATGGTCGTCGGGCCGATCTGGTTCGTGGGCATGGTCTGGGCGGCGATCGAGCTGTGCCGGCGACCAACGATGGGCGCCGACGAGCCGTATGAGCCGTGGGCCATCCGGCTGCTGGTGCTCGCGACTGCGGTACCGTGGCTCGTGTTCCTGGCCTTCAGCCTGATCACCAAGACGCAGCCCAACTGGCCGGCACTCGCCTTGATCGGCGGCACGATCCTCCTGGCGGCGTGGCTCGCGCGGCACGGACGTCTGCCGGCTCACCGACGGCGCGTGCGGATCTTCGCCGCAGCAGGGGCGCTGCTGGGGGCTGGCGCGGTGATCTTCGTGCACCGCACGGACTGGCTGATGCCGGTGTTTACGTGGCTCGCACGCGGGTCGCCCCCGCTGAGGCTTACGCAGGCGGCCGCGCCGTGGGACCTCACGCCGGTCGCCAAGTACGACCCCACGGTGCGCATGCGCGGCTGGCGCGAGCTGGGGACGGCGGTGGGGGGGGTATTGCAGGAGGAGCGGGCGGCGGGTCGGCAGCCGTTCATCCTGGCCGAGGATTACCAGTTGGCGAGCGAGGTCGCGTTCTACTGCCCCGGCGAGCCGGTGGTGTACGCGGTGCAATCGGCCTTGGGGAAGCGGCCCACGCAGTACGACATCTGGCCCAACCCGATTCGCGACCCGGCGGCCTTCGTTGGACGGCCATGCCTCTACGTGGGCTCGCTACACCCGGAGCTGACGGGCGGCACCAACGGCGAGGCCGCGGCCCTCCCCGGTCTGCGGCCGGTCCGTACGATCGAGTACCGGATTCGCGGGGAGGTCGTGCAGCTTTGGACCATATTCGCCTGTGATGCGTTCGCGGGGTTCCGCGCGCCCGCAGACCGCTAATCAGTGCTCATGGTCCTCATCCGCCGCGCGGGCCGGAGCAACCACATAGATGTAGCGCATGACCGCGGTGCCGGTATTGAACACGTTGTGCCGCGTCTGCGGTGGATTGTAGGCATACTGCCCGGCGGCCAGGGTGAGCCGCGGGCCACCTTCGGACGCCACCTCGCCGGCCCCATCCAGACAGATGACCAGCTCCTCGTAGTTCTCCGTGCTATGCCAGCCGCAGTCCTTACCCGGCTGCAAGACCATGAGCCCGGAGCGCATCCCAACGCTGTCGTCCTTGCTCAGCAGGCGGGCGTATTCCTGTGTGTGCGGCAAAGACCGCACAAAGCCTTGTCGTTGCGGAGCCTGGCTCATCGTAGGTCCTTTCGCCGCACAGCCCGCCGCCGCTAGCGGCAGCATGGCGGCCACGCGCAACAGCCACTTCGTTCTACTCATTCACGCGTCTCCATCTGCTGGGACAACACAGCCGAGAGACGGCTGGACTCGCCGCGCGCCATCGGGCCCGGGTCCGGTCGCGTTCGCTCAGCGCTGGACCCGGGCGATCCGCGCCTCGAAATCCGCCTTCAGCTCCGGGTCGGCCAGAATCTCGCCCACGCGGGCCTGGAGCGCCGCGTAGTAGGCCCCGCCGAGCTGCCGCTCCTCTTCCGTTGTCCGCTCCGTGAGCAACTGGAGCAACTGCTGCGGCGTGGGGGCCAGACCGCGCACCGCATCGGGGCTGATCGCCGTCTTCCCCGCGTATGCCGACAGCCGGTTGTAGGCCACGATGCGCTCGTCGAGGTACGCGCGGCGGGCGTCTGGGTCGAGTTGATGGAAACGACGCACGTCGCGCATGAACACGGGCTTGAACGTGTCGAACAGGTGCGCGCGAAACGCCGACTGCTCGTCCGGGCTGGAACTGCGGACCTCGGCCAGAAAACGGTCGCGGAAGGCGGTGTCCGCGACGAGCCGACCGACCTGCTGCTCGAGGAACGCCTCGCCGCGGGCGCCGTCCAGCCGCGGCAGCCCCTTGGGATGCTCGATGAACTGCACGACCCGCTCCGCCGGCGTGGTCGCCCCCGGCAGGCGCGGCACCAGCACGATCTGCGTCACGACCCACCAGACGCTCGCCAGCAGCAGCACCGGCGCGACGCACGCCGCGATGAGCAGGATGCGCCGTGCGCGATAGAATGTCCGCCGCAAGCGGTCCGTCATGGGCGCTTTCGGCGTCGAAACCGCGTCCATGCGGTCAGCGTAGCGGACGGCGACGGAGCGGTACAGAGGCGGCCCGGCGCCCGAGTGGGCAGGTCACGATGTTCGCGCTTCTGGAGCACGATACCACGGCGGCGACCAGCGTTCCGGAAGCGGAGCGCGGCCGGCACTGGGACCTGCTGATCGAGGCGGCCGACCAGGAGCGGCTCCCCACGTGGCGCCTGGCTCACGACCCGCTCGAGGCCGACGGCGACGTGCCCGCCGAGCGCATTAAGGACCACCGCCGCATGTACCTCGATTTCGGTGGCGAGTTGAGCGGCGGGCGGGGGGTCGTGCAGTGTCTCGACCGCGGCCCGGCCACCATCGAGCGGATCGCCGGCGACGAGGCCATCGTGCGGTTGGATGGGCGGCTACTGCGCGGGCGCTTCGAGCTGGTCCGCGCGGCAGGCGCGGCGCTCGTCTTGCGGCGCGTATAGCCCGTGCGTTTCTCGCGGCGGGGTCGCTGCACCAGCCCGGCACCCGCGTTACAATCGGCAGCCAAACGCGAATCCTGAGCAGGAAAGGTGGACTATGCCCGAGATCGAGGACTTGCTGGCCAAGGCGCGGACGCTCGGCGAGGCGCTTGCGGCTCATCCCAGCGTGCAAGGGTACTATGCGACTCAGCGTGCGGTGCGCGCGGACCAGGTGGCCCAGGGGCTGCTCCAGGCCTACCAGACGCACGCGGCCCGTATGCATGAGCTCGAGGCCGGCCGCCAGCCGGTGGAGGTGGCCGACAAGCAGAAGCTCCGCGAGCTCGAGGCGCAGATGGCGGGCAACGCCGCCCTCAAGGCGCTGATGCGGGCGCAGGCGGACTACATCGACGTGATGAACCGGGTGAACCAGGCGATGGACGCGCCGCTGACGAACCTGTTTCAGCCGGAGAAGCCCGCGTGAGCGACGGCCCGGTTGCGGAGAACGCCACGCGCCCCACGCTCGGTCACGCGTGTCCGCCGATGTCCGCCGCGACACGGGCGTGGCTCATCGCCTTGCTGGGCTGGACGGCGCTGCTGTGTTTCTACGATCTCGGGGGTGGCGCAGGCTTCGAACCCATCGACTGTTGGGTGGCGCAGACGGCCCGCGAGATGCTGGACGCCAACGACTGGCTCGTCCCGCGTTTCTCGGGCGAGACGCGCATGCAAAAGTCGCCCGGGCCGTACTGGGCGGTCATGCTCGTGAGCGAGATTCGCGGCACGCCGGTGGATGAGGTCAGCGCCCGGATTCCCAACGCCCTGGCGGCGATCGGACTGGTGGCGATCATCTTCTGGCTGACGCGCCGCGTCGCCGGCGACCGCGCCGCGGTGTTCGCCGGCTTCGCCGCCTCCTCCAGCGTCCTCATCCTCTGGTGGTCGCACCGCGGCGCCAGCGACCTCGGGCTTACCACCTTCACAACGCTCTCGCTGGCCGCGTTGTGGATCGCGGTGGAAACCGAACCGCCTGGCACCCGGCGCAACGGCTTGCTGCTGGTCGGCTATCTCGCGGCGGGCCTCGGCATGTTGTGGAAAATGCCGATGCCGCTTGTCATCGTCGGCGCGCCGGCATTCTTCTACCTCCTGCTGCGCAACCGCTGGTCGGTCCTGGCCAACCGCTGGCACCTGCTCGGCCTGCTCCTCTTTCTGCTCCCCTGGCTGCCGTGGGCGCTCGCGGTCTCCCACGCCGAGGGGGCGGCGCTGGCGAAGTGGAAGGTCGAGTTCGTCGACCGCTTCACGGGCGCCTTGCCTAACGTGGCGGGCCAACAGAAGTGGTGGTTCCATTTCACCTATCTCGGTCCGATGGTGCTCTACTGCCTGCCGTTCACCCTGTCGCTCCCCGCGGCGTTCGTCCGCGCATTCCGCCGGCAGCCCGGCGTCAACCGCAACGGCACGCTCTTCATGGTCATCTGGTTCCTCAGCCTGCTGGCGTTCTTCACGGCGTCGGCCGGGAAGGAGTGGCGGTATTTCCTGCCCGCGCTGCCGCCGTTGTTCGTGCTGCTGGGCATCGAGCTGGCGGTCTTTTTCGACCCGGCGCGGGCTGTGCGTCCGAGATTGGCCTGGACCCTGGGAATCGTCTTATGGAGCGCGCTGCCGATCACGCTCGTGGCCGGCGGCTTTGGCTTGCGGGCTTGGTATGCCTGGCGCGGACAAGCCGAGCTCGATGGGGCCTACGACTGGACCGACATCATCCGGCAGTACATCGTCGCCGTGGCGATCATCGCGGCCGGGTTCGGCACGGCAGCCTGGCTGCACCTGCGTCAGCGCCGGCACGGGTCGTTCGGTCTGGTGGTCGCGACGATGTGGGTGCTGTGGCTGTGGGTCTGGCCCCGGTTCATGCCGTTGGTCATGTCGCAACGGCCGTTCATCGACTTTGCCCAGCAGCTCGCTGACACGCGCATTGTCCCGCCCGGCCAGCACCATCTCCTCCGGCAGATCGGCACCCAGGACTCGCGCATCATCTGGTACAGCGATCTCCGCTTCCCCCGCCTCATCGACCAGCTTGCCTTGCTGCGCGAGCAGCAGGGCCGCCGCAGTCTCGATTACGAAATCCGCCGCTACGGTAAGGAGATCGTCGCCCGGCTGGGGGACGACGAGCCGGTTCTGTTCGTCGCCTCCCTGGGGGACTACTACCTGTTTCTCCGCGACGCGCCGCGCGAGCTCGCGAAGACGGGTCGCCAGATGCCGCCGCAGTACTTATGGCTCCAATCGCGCTACGGCCGCGAGGACATGCATTTCGTGGTCTTCGGCAACAAGCCGCCGCGGTTCCCCGCCCCCGAGTTGCGGATCCCCGCGAAGTGGCGGGCCAGGCTGGCGACGGCCGCGGCCTTGCGGCCAAACGATGCTCAGTCTACGGACCGCGAATGATGGTGCCCGCGCTCCGCCAACGCCTGCTGGAGTGGACCGAAGCGCCCAGCCTGCCGGTGGCGCTGCGCCGTCTCGCCGAGTACGCCGCCCTCCGCGCCTGGGCCCTCATCATCAACTGTTTCCCGATTGACTCGAATCTGTCCACCGCCCGGCTGATGGGGCGCATCTGGTGGGCCACGATGCGCCGGCATCGCGACCGCGCGCTCGACAACCTGCGGGCTGCCCTCGGCGACCGCTATGACGAACCGCAGCTCCGCCGGATCGCCCGCCGGTCGTTCGAGCACTTCGCCCAGCTCTACCTGGTCGAGGCGGTGATGAGCCCGCGCCTGATCACCGAGTGGTCGTGGGCGCGCTACGTGGAATTGCACGAGCTCGGGCCGGCCCTGCGCGAGCTGCTTGACGGGCGCGGCCTCATCATGCTTACCGGCCACTTCGGGAACTACGAGCTGCTCGGCTACACGATCTGCCGGCTCGGCCTGCCGCTGACCGCCGTCATGCGCCCGGTCGACAATCCGCTGATCAACCGCTACCTGGTCGCGGCGCGGGAGGCCGGCGGTCTGTCGCTGCTGTACAAGAAGGGTGTGACCGCCGTCGCGCCCGAGGTCATCGACCGCGGCGGAGCGCTCTGTTTCATTGCCGACCAGGACGCCGGCCGGAAGGGGCTGTTCGTCGATTTCTTCGGGCGCCGGGCGTCGACGTACAAGTCGATCGGACTGTTGGCGATGCAGAAACGCGTGCCCATCGTCGTCGGTTACGCGGTCCGCGTCCAGCGCGGGTTCCACTACCGCCTGGCGGTCGAACGCATCATTCAGCCGGAGGAATGGGAATCGCAGTCGGACCCCCTGCGCTGGGTGACGCAGACCTTCTCGCACGCCCTCGAAGCCGCGATCCGCCGCTGGCCGGAGCAGTATCTGTGGGTGCACCGGCGCTGGAAGCACCGGCCGAAGGACGAACAACTCGCGGCGAATCCGGCGTGATTCGGACTTTCAGCGGATTCAAGAGAATCCCGGCGATAGCCGGGAGAGCAAGGCTCCTGCCGAGCCGCGGCTCGCCAGGAGGCTTGCCCTCCACCGGCAACGCACTTTTATTGAATCTGGGCTCAGGCGGTCTACCGCCGCCGCCCGCGCATCAGCCACAGCCCCGGGGGTACCAGGCCCAACGCGGACAGACCGGTGCCGCACCCCGCTGGCCCCGGTGCGGACGCACCGGGGTCCGTCTGCGCGTCGCGCACCGTCGCCATCTGCGCGCCGGACGCCGCGGTATTCGATACCTGCACGGCTACCATCGCGGCTGAGGTCTGCTCGTCGCCGGCGAGCACCACGGGATCGCGGAGCGCCGGTTGATCGGTGACGAGCAGCCGGAAGTAGTAAGTGCCCTCCATCACGGCCTGCCATTTGCTGACCGCCGCGGTTAGCCCGGAGAGCGGCTGGAACCCGGTCTGTACCTGGTCGGCGGTGAGCGCACCGCCAACCTCGTTCGTCTGCGTCCAGAGGTACGTGAGCTGATCGCCGTCCGTGTCCTGCGAAACGGAGCCGTCGAGGGTGATGATGCCGCCGACCGGCACCGGCCCGCTCGGACCGGCGATTCTCGCCCGCGGGGCGTGGTTAACCGGTAGGGTGGTCCGCACAAAGACGCGCATCTCGTCGGCGGACGGCAAGGCATTCGTGCCGTCTTCCACGAGCAGACGAAAGACGTAAGGATTGTTGTCCGGCGTGGGCTGGTCGAGCGTGACCTGCGCCTTCGCCGGGTCGCCGCTGATGTCTGGCCCCGGATCCGCTCGCACCGGCCCCGAAATCCACTCCCAGGTGTACTGCAGCGTGTCCTTGTCAAAGACCCCGGGTAACGCCGGGTTGAACCCGACATTCGAGTTGTCAGTGGTCCGGCTGCCGTCCAGGTGCACCACGACCTCGTTGGTCCGCGGATCGAGCCCCACGGTCTGGTCGGGGCCGGCGTCGGCGCTCGGCGGCGGGTTGCCGGGGGCCAGCGCCGGGTTCGAGATGGCGCACACTTCAAAAAACGTCCGCACTGCCTTGTTTGGGTCGGCCTCGCCAGTCGTCGCGCCGTTGTTCACGGTGACCTCGACGAACCAGCGCGCGTCGAAGTCGATGTCGCCGCGCAAACGGGCTTGGTTGGAACCCACGAACCGTGGCACATCGAATACCAACTGCACGTCGCGGACGAAGTTCAACGTCACCCCGGCCGCCGGGTATGGACCCGAAACGCCGTCGCTGGAAACGGGCGGGGGTTCGGGGCCATACTGGATTCCGTTCGCGAAGTAGGCATTCCAGGTGGACCTCATGGTCACGATGAGGCCCTGGCTGTCGAGGTTGGTGTTCTGGGTGATGTCTCGCCAGTCGAAGTCGGTCACCTGCAGACAAACGTACAGCGAATCTCCCTCCTTCACGCATGGACTCGTGCCGTAAACCCAGGCCGTCGGTGCGCTGCAGCGCGTCGTCGACAGCCCCAGGCTGAGGATGTCCGGGGGGCTCTCGTTGGTGCCCTGCGCTGCAACGGGAACTGTCGCGCCGCTCCATAGCCCCAGGCCCCCGATCACGATGCCCAATCTGAGGTGCCATCCGGTCATGTCACAAACTCCACGTTACGATGCCAGCCGCACCCATCATTCTACTCCGCCGCGGCGCGCTCGCCCCAAAATATCCGACTAGGGGCTGCTGGTCGCCGCCTGGGTCCCGGCTGTGCCCCGGACCACGGTGGCGAAGGCCCCCTGCGTCGCCGCGGGCAGGAAGGTGAACGTAATCGTGTCGCCTTCGTCGTACTCATTTGCCTTGAATTGGCCGCCTACGCTATTGAAAGACAGCCCCGGCTGGAACGGGTCGCACTGGTAAACGTCGACCTGGGCCAACGTCTTGTAACCGCAAGCGGAGAAGTCCGCGAACTGCTCGCCTCCGCCCTCCGCGCCGGGTGTGCTGCAGGGCAGGACCTCGCCGGTCAGCGGGTCAGAGAATGCAAACGCCACGCTGTCGCACGAGACCGGTGGCTGGGAGAAGACCAGGATCTTGTCCGGCGTGGGCAACGTGAACGAGATGGTGGTCGGCGTCGCCTGTGTGCCAGTCGTCGGCGCTGTCGCGGGCCGGATCGTGACCGGAGTGGCGCCCGCCGTCCCGGGGCCATTGAACACGAACGTCCCCAGCGACAGCGTGTAGGCCGTGCCGATGTCCACGGAGTGCGTTAACTGCGTGTACCCGCCCGCCAGCAAGGAATCCTGCTGGTTGGCCGTCCGCAGACTGCTCACCTCCACCCACGCGATGAAGCTCGTGTCCACCACCCCGCTGGGATGGGTGTTGGCAAAAGTCAACGTAAGCGGCCGTCGGAAGGCCTGGGCTGCGCCGACCACGGCTGACGCCCCGCTGCCCGTCGTGCTCGTCGTGGCCGAGAGCGCCGCCCCGTAGGTCTCGACATACGTCAGGAACGGATTGCGTTCCGTCGACGTCGAGGTCGAGGTCGGACAGCCGCCGCACGCCGTCAGGAAGCCGCAGATCGCCACCAGTCGCACCAGCCACATGCCTGGCATCCCTTTCTTTACGCTGGACGGCCCTAGTTGCCGTACAGCAGATACACTTCGCCCGCCGCCGTCCGGTCCCGCGGCGACGCCTTGACCGAGCTTAGCAGAATGTCGCCCTTTCCGTCGCCGTCGACGTCACCCGCCGACGCGATTCCAAAGCTGGTGTCGCCCTGCTCGCTGAGCCCGGCCCCGAGGTAGTGCTCGCTTTCGCGCCCAATGAAGACCGCGCCGGGCAGCTTCGTCGTCCCGACGTCCGCGAGGCTGTACGTCCCCGAGAACGTGCCGTCCCCGTTGGAACGGAGGAAGTCCGGCGAGCCGTAGATGAGGTACACGACGCCGCAATGTACCCGGTCGATCTCCGGGTACCCGTCCTGGTCGAGGTCGAGGTGGACCGAGCGGTTCGGCGCTGCGATGAGGATGTCGGTGTTCCCGTCGCCGTCGATGTCGCCGGCGCTGGCGACGCGGGCGCCAGCCAAGTCCCCGTCCTCCTCGCCCTCGAAGATCACGCCGAGCCCGCGCGTGGGAATCTCGTTGAACGGGATGTCCACCTGCGTCAGGTTGATCACGTCCCGCGAGCCGAAGAAGACGGCGGCCCCGCCCTTGCGGCTGTTGATCTGCGGGGAGCCGATGAGCACGTCCGCGATGCCGTCGTTGTTGAAGTCCCCGGCCGCGGCCTGCGACTGGCCCAGGCGGTCCCCGGGGGCACCCACGATGCGAATCCCGTCGAACACGCGCTGTTGCAGCAAGTTCGACGAGTTCATCGGCAGCCCGAGTTCCTCCAGTGCGAAGTCGTTGCCCTGAACCAGAGCTCTCAGACGCCCGAGGATGATGAAGCACCCCCCGGCGCCCTCGTTGCTGAGCGGGCTGCCCACCAGAAAGTCGTTCAGACCGTCGGCGTTGAAGTCGCCGATTTGAAGCCCCCCGGCGATCCGCCCGCCAGGAAACCCGCCGTAGATCCGCACGGTGTCATTCTGCTGTGGCGTGATGGCCGTGGGTCGGGAGCTGCCGTCCCACTGGTCGCACGGGTTGGGCGAGTCGTCAATGTCCACGTAATAGCCCGGACTCGCGAACCAAGAGCCGTACACTGCGGTCGGGAAGATCCGGTTGTCGTCGAGAATGTACCGGTACGGACCGTTATGCGGGAGGAAATTGTCGCCCAAGTTCCACGCATCTCCGCCGAAGTACAGGCTGACGACGCCCGCGCCGGGCACGCTTTGGCCGATACGGGTGTTGAACACCGGGTCCCGATTCGGCACCGAGATGATCAGCCCGTTGTCCGAGTAGGCCGATACCGTCTCGCCACACTGGTCGCCGAACTCATTCGTGTGAATCCGACAGCCCGGTTGCCTCGTCTCCGTGTCGTCGGGTTCTGAGGGCAACTGGTGCCGGAACATGGACGTCGTCCCGCCGGACGCCCCCGGGGAGTTTGGACCGACGAAGCTCTCCGGGCACGGCGGCGGGACGCTGCCCGGCCCGCGCTTTAATTGTCCGAACTGCGCCAGGTGGTACACGTGGCCACCCGGGAACCCGAGGCTGGGTCGGAGCGACCCGCCGGACGCGATCACCACGCCGCCGGTACGGAAAGCTCCGTCGTTGTCCATGCCGTTGTCCGCTTCGCCGACCGAATCGGTGAACGGCAGGCCGAAGGCGAACTCGCGCACGCCGTTGCCGTCCCAGTCTGACAGCACGGCGAAGCTGGTAATGCCGCGCGTGGGGCGGATGGGATCGGCGACCTCTAGGGCGCCGGTGTAAACCTCCCCGCGAAACAGCACGCCGGTCGAGTTCAGGTTGTTAACACCGTTGAACCGCTTTTGCCGGCCGTATATCAGGTACGCCTCCCCGATGCCGACGCGCTGGAGATCAACGTAGTAACTGGGCTTTCCGAACTGCGCCATGGTCAGAATGTCGCCGAACCCATCCCCGTCGATGTCGCTCGCGGAACTGACGAAGCTGCCGGCGTTGTCGCGCGGGTTGAAGCCCTCGAACACCGCTCCAGTTACGCCGCTGCCCTGCACGTCCAGGTCGCGCAGATCGATCGGGCCGGCCAAACGCTCGCGCAAACGGATGCTGCCCGGGGCGTACACGTTGCTCGTGTGCACCCCGTCGGAAACCACCGCCAGAATATGGTAGGTACCGGCCGCGAACTGCTTCGTGGGCAGGTCGAAGCGGAACTGGTACTTGTTGACCGGCGGCGCCTGCGCCTGGGCCGCGGCCTGCTCCTGCGAGCTGGTCTGGTAGAGCGCAACCTCGTTCCCGTTGGGGACCGTGTCCGGATCGAGCAGGATCTCCACCGTGTTCTGTGAGTCGGGGTCGATGAGGTTCCAGGCGATGTCGAACGTGAGGTTGATGTGGGCCGACCGGTCCGCCGTCACGTTGTCCCGGGCCGAGTAGATGTCGCGGGACACGCGGGACGCATCGGTCTCCACGAAGAACAGGGTCGGCGCCTGGTCGATCGTGATCGTGCCGGGCGCATAGCCGAAGGCCACGATGGTCCCGAGCTCGCGCTCGACCACGCCGATGTAGTAGGTGCCCTGCAGCAGGAACGTCGTATCCAGGAGCACCTTTGAGTCGGTCAACGCCAGGCCGGAGAACTGCGCGGTCTCGTTACCGTCGTTCGGGTCGAGATCGGGGTCGATGACCACGTCCAGCGTCGCGAAGCTCGACTTGGCGAACGCCTGCCAGTTCACCTCCACCTGCGTGCCCCCGATGATCGACAGGTTGCCGGCCGGCGTAAGCACCGTGACCTCGGCCGTCGTGCGGATCAGCGAGGTCGACCCGGTCCCGCCGGAGATGAACTCCGCCGTCGGCTGCGTCGGGCAGCCCCCCAGCGTGCCCACGAGGACTGCGCCGATCACGCTCATCCACACCGGCCGAACTGCACCGTGCATGACTGACTCCCACGAGCCTGCGCTGCCGCGCAGGCGCTGCCGCCGCTACTGGCTTTGTACGCCCGAGCGCCGGATCAGGACCTCCGTGCCGAACCCGGAACGCGTGGCCCCGGATGGCTCGACGAGAAACTGCAGCTCATCCCCGCACTCGTAGTTCACACTCTCCCGCAGTAACACGCCGAACGGCTCCACATCGATAAACGGTACGCCCACGGGGGCCCCGGCCTGGTCCAACAGAGGGACGGTCTGGACGTCCTGCAGCACAACCCACGCCCCCGACTGGGCCAGGTTCGTCACGTTTCCCAACGTGATTTCAGTCACCGGGCACACCAGGAGCTGCGCGCTGTGCTGCTGCGCCTCGAGCGTCAGCGTGTAGCTCTTCACGTCCTGTCCGCTGCCGCGGTACGAGATCGCGACCGACGCCAGGTGCTCCGTGCGGTTCTCCACCGATACCAGCAGCCCGGGCGCTTCGCTTGGCAGCGTCCGTACGGCCTGCCCGGCCAGCGCCGTCAGCAGTTCGGAATTGACAAACTCCGTACAAGAGATACACGCGGCCATCACCACGCCGCACACGACCCCGAGCGTCAGCCGGCCCCGTATCGACATCCACAGCACTCCAGCACTCCTTTCCGCGGCTACTGGCTGGGGGGAACGCGCCGAATCGTCAACACATAGCCCTGTGCCCCAACGCTTGGCTGGGTCGTAGCCGTTTCCGCCGCGGTGGACAAGGCAATCTCCACCAGGTCGCCGCAGTGGAACGACTCCCCCAGGCGCAGCGGCAGCCCGGTGTACTGCACCTGCGAAACGCCCGTCGTGGTGGTGACGGTCGCTGCCAGCGAGCTCACCCCAAAGCTCGCCGTCAGAGATCCCGGGCCGAGCGCCTCAACCGGACAATCGACGATTTGGTTCTCGACCCCCGCGCCCGTGACCGTCGCGCTGAAGTTCCGCGCCCCCTGCCGCAGGTCGGCGACGTTCGCGACCGAATAGGCGTTGAAGGACACGGACGATGCCGTCGTTTTGTTGACAAAGGCAACCACCACGGTGCCTTGGGACGGGCTGATCGTTGCCGGGTCGATCCCGAGCTGCTTGATGAAATCGAGGTTCAGCAGGTCGCTGGCCAGCGCACAGCCCATCAGCGGCAGCAGCGCCACGCTACCGACCAGACACCGCCAGACTCCAGCACGGCTGCACGTCATCGCTTGCCTCCGGGCACGTCGCTCCCGAGCGGGCGGGGGGCTCGTCCCGCCTCGGGGACCGGCGCCCGGCCGCGACCGGCGATGTACCCCGAAACCGGGTATCCAGCAAGTCGCCGGCTGGAAATCAGCACGGGCGTGCCGCTTTCATTCCAAATTGTCGCCGCTGCGCCAAATCCCAGGGTGTCTCACTCTCACGTCGCGCCGCTCATTCGGGCCGTGTCGGCAACTCCTTGTCGAAACGCACGATACAGACGGGCTGCGGGCCATCCTCAATAGGAAATCACGCTGAATACCGGATAGTCTCCAAGCCGAGCCCGCCCGCCCAACTCCACCAGCTCGATCAGGACGGCGACCGCCTCGATCTTTGCGCCCAGGTCCTGCACCAGGCTGCAGCACGCCGCCAGCGTCCCCCCGGTCGCCAGCAGGTCGTCGACGATCAGCACCCGCTGCCCCGGCCGAACCGCATCCTCGTGAATCTCGAGCGCGTCCGTCCCATACTCCAACGCGTACTGGCGATGCCGCGTCGCCGCGGGCAGCCTGCCGGGTTTGCGGATCGGCACGAACCCCGTCGATAGCGCCTTGGCCACCGCGGTCCCGAAGATGAAGCCCCGCGACTCCGCCCCAACGACTACGTCCACTTGGTTGCTGCGGAAGGGCTGGGCCATCAGCTCAACCGCCAGTGCCAGGCCCGCGGGGTCGGCCAGCAGCGGCGTGATGTCTCGAAACAGGACCCCCGGCTTCGGGAAGTCCGGCACATCGCGGATGAGCCGCCGCAGGTCGGCTGCCTTGGAGACCCGCAACCAGGTTTCGGATGGTTTCATGCTGCTGCCGCGCCTCGCAACACGTTCCCGGCCGGGACCAGGTCCCGGCCGCAGCGGGTGGGGGCTTCACGCCGATCCGGCCCGGCCCATCGCCGGTCCGCGAGCGCACGCCGCCAAAGCGCACGTGCCCGTCCAAGGGCCGAATACTAGTGCAGCGTCCGCGGCGTCGCAACGTCCATGCCCGGAATTTGAACCGCTGGCGAGGAAGTTGCCGATAACAAAAACGGCCCCCGCGCGTACGCGCCCGACGCCGGCACGCCGGAGACGCGCGCCCCGCTGGCCAGACGGTACCAGACGAGATGTCGATGTGGGCGCTCATGATGGCGGCGACTGCGGCGGGGGGGGCGCTCCTCGTCTGGAACATGGTCAGCCGGACCAAGCACGTCAGCGAGGGGATGCTGGATACCTACCGCGACCTGCTGACCCAAGCGCGCGCCGAGCGCGCCAGAAAGGCGGGACAGCAACACCGGGCCGCCGACTCGCCGGACGCAGAGCCGCCGGAGGTCAAGGGCGCGTAGCGCCGTCCCCTCTCGTCCTCGCCGCCCCCGTCCATGACATGGCCTGTACCTGCCCGCGGACACGCGGTGGGACGAGGCGCCGCGATCCGCGTGGGCTTGCGCCTGCGCCGGACCGCCGCGGCCATCGGCCGGGGATTCTCGCCTTCATCGCGTTTTTCTCTTCCGCCTGTCGCCAGGCTTTTGCGTACGTGCTTCTTGTGGGGGCCGCCGGGGCCGGCGCGGTGTCGGGGCCCGGGGCCACCGTTTAGACCACGGCTTCAGTTCTGCCGCCGGTGGCGGAGAAAGAGAGGTTGGGTCATGCTAACGAACGTGTGGCTGAAGACCGGAGTGATCGTGCTCGCGCTGGCACCGGTGGTGAGCGATCCAAGTGCAAGCTGTGACAACGGGGACAAGAAGCCCCCGCCTGCGATCAACCGCAAGTGCCTCGCGCCCACGAACGCCGACGACTGCGGTGCGTACTGCCCCGACTCGAGTTGGTGTGGCGCCTGCTGTATGCGCGGAAAGGAACTGGGTTGGGGGCCGGAGAGCTATGAGTACTGCAGGACTGGTTGCGGAGACTCGATGCTTCCGGACGCTGTGCGGTAGCCATCGCGGTAGTCGCCGCGCCGTACGGGGCGCGCACATCCGCGCCGCCCGTAAAGCCGCATGCCGGGGCCGTCGTCTGCTCCGGCCGGATCCTCTGTGAGGAGGCATCTCGATGAGCCCCTGGATTATACTGACTGTTGGGTGCGTCTGTCTGCTAGTCGCGCCCTTCGCGGCCGCGGCGCCCCCGCCGCGCGCCGTACCGCCGCTGGAGCCGCCGAGCGTCCTCACAGCCTCCGAGTGGGACGCCTGGCTCGCCAAACGCAGCGAACTGACCGGTGCCATCGCGCGCCTCGCGGCCGAAATCGAGCGACAGCGCCAGACCGGCGCCGATACGGTTGCCCTGGGACGCGACCTCACGCGACGCGAGGCCGAATTGAGCGCGTTCGGCGTCGAAAAGGCCCCGGCCTACTGGCAGTTCCGCGACACCTTGCTCCAGCGGACCCGCGTGTTGGACCTGATTCTGGCCGACCCGTTGACCGGCGAGCCCCTGCCCGTGAATAAAGACGGGGCGCGGATGGTGATCGACGAGCTATACGTCGACCTGGGCGTGCCGGCCCTGAACTCGGCCTTGCAGACCGCTGTTCTGGGCCGCCTCGAACTCTCGCTCGGCGCCGCGGCCCCAACGCCGGAAGATGCACGCCTGATTCTCCGCGACGGCCTCGCGGAGTACGCGTCCCTGGGTGGCCTCGCGGGCAGTCCCTTCGACGAGCTTTCGGGCGCCAAGCTGCTCGTGCTGTGTGCCCCAAAAGGCGACCCGCTGGCCGCGGACCTCGCCGCACAACTCTACGCGGACGCCACGAGCTGGATTGAGGAACTCCAGCGTCCTTCAATCTACGTCAAGTGGGCGGGCCAGGTCCGGAGGACCCTCGAAGCACGGGGCGTATGCCTGGAGTTGGATGGCGGCGAGGATGCGAGCCCGCCGCCGGCCGGGGCGCCGGCTCTGCCCCCGGCCCTCGACGAGTTGCTGCGCCGGTCTGCGTGGCACCCGTCGGACGTCGACCAAGCCTGGGTGCTCGCGCTGACCGACTTGACCGACGCCCGCGCGCAGGACGAAGCGCTGCGCAGGCTGCTCGTTGCGTGCAAGCGTGTCCTGCGCGCCGGCCGGGCCGAGCCGGAGGTCGTAGCGCAGCTCGACGCACGCCTGCTGAAGCTGGCCGAGGCGAACAAGCTCACCAGCATCCGCCTGTGGCAACTCTGGGCCGAGGCGGTGGGGTCGCTGCGGGACCGTGCGTCCGCGCCCCTGCGGGCGTTTGTCGCGCAGCGCCTGACCGATGAGACCCGCCCGATGGTCAAACGTGCCCTGCGCGCGGTGGACGCGGCCCTCGATACGCACGAGACAACCCGCCCGGCCCCCCCATCGCCGGATGCGCCGTAAGCGCGCACCGCACCACGCTGGAGATTCTCACCTTCCCCGTCCGTGACATTGCTTGTACTTCTTCCCCGACCCGCACGGGCACGGATCGTTGCGGCCGACCCGCGGCGTCTCGCGCCGAATCGTCTTCGCCTGGCCGCCCTCGCCTTGCTGGCGCATGGCGGCCTGTTGATCCTCCGCGGCCGCGGAGAAGCCTGCTCCGGTGGCGTCCGCCTTGGTCGCCGTCATGCTCGCAAAGGCCCCATCGCCGCCCGGGGCGCCTGCCGCGGGCCCGCCGCCGCCGTCGCCCTCGGTGTACCCGCCGCCGCCGTAGCCGGCGATCTTCACCTTGAAGATCAGGTCCGTGACCCGCTCGCGGAAGTTCTCGAGCATCTCGTTGAACATCCGCGTCCCCTCGCGCTTGTACGCGATCTTCGGGTCCTGTTCGGCGTACCCGCGCAGCCCGATCGAGTGCCGCAGCAGGTCCATGCCGTACATGTGGTCCTTCCACACCGCGTCCAGCGTGACGAGCATGATGTACCGCTCGAGCTGCGTCAGCTCGTAGCGCAGCATCTCGTACGCGCAGGTCTGCAACTGCGCCCGCCGGTCCCCGTCGAGTGCGAGCGGGTTGTCGCCGGCGACCGTCCCGAAGCGCTGCTGCGCCCAGCGGACCAGCTCCTCCCCGTCGTATTTCTGGAGCGCCGCGTCGATTTCCTGGTCCAGCCGGCCGTTGGTCAGGAAATCCTCGTTGACCGCCCGCAACTCCAGGTAGATCTGCTCCGGGTTCTTGCCGGCAAAGTGCTCGTAGGTCCAGTCGAGACCGAACTTCCGGCCGGCCCAGGTCGCGATCCGCCCGTAGAACTCGTTCACGTTCGCGCCGCCGCGCTGCAGTGCGTACTCCACCACCGCGCTGGCCGGGTACTCGATCTCGCGCTTGCGGTACGCCTTGCGCATGTGCTCGCGGAAGCTGCGCTCCGCCTCGTCCCGGTTCGCCACCGCGATGTCGTCCAGCGGCACGTCGACGTCGAACTTCTCGCGCGCCCAACGCACTAGCCGGCCCTTCGCAAACAGCGGATCGACGTACTGCGCCAGCGGCGCCAGGTCCTCGGTCGCGATCCGTTTCAGGGCGGCCGCCACGATCTGCTCTAGCAACTCGCTGGGCTCGGCCTTGCGGATCTGGTTCTGCGTCAGGCTCAGCCCGTACTGCGCCGTCCAGCCCGCCAGTCCGCGGATATCCCACTCCTCCGGCGGTAGCTCGGTGTCCACGTACTCCCCGAACGTCCGCTGAATGGTCTGGCGCGCCTCGTACGAGGCCAGGTCACGCACGTTCACCGCCAGCGTCTTCGCGTCGGACGTGTCGAGCTTGTCCGCGTCGACCGCCACGCCCATGTGCTGCCCGACCCACTCCGCCACGCACCCGGCCGCGAAGGCCCGGTCGTAGTAGCGCTCGATCGCGTCGGCCACCGTCTGGTCGATCATCTCCCAGATCATCTCGGTTAGCCCGCGCCCTTCGACCACCTGCTGCCGCATCGTGTAGAACGTCTTCCGCTGGTAGTCCATCACCTCGTCGTATTCGAGCAGGTTCTTGCGGATGCCGAAGTTCCGCTCCTCGACTTTCTTCTGCGCCCGCTCGATGCCCTTGTTGACCCGCTTGTCCTCGATCGCCATGCCCTCTTCGAACCCGAGCATGTTCAGCATGCGCAGGACCCACTCGCCCATGAACAGCCGCAGCAGCTCGTCCTCGAACGACAGGAAAAACCGCGAGCTGCCGGGATCGCCCTGCCGGCCGCACCGCCCGCGGAGCTGGTTGTCGATCCGCCGGCTCTCGTGCCGCTCCGTGCCCACCACGTGCAGCCCGCCCATCGCGGCCACGCCCGGGCCCAGCACGATGTCCGTCCCGCGGCCGGCCATGTTGGTCGCGATGGTCACGTTCCCGACCATCTGCTTCTTCTTGCCGCGCACCTGCTCGTGCTGCTGCCCGGCCTTGGCCACGATCTCCGCCTCGCGGGCGTGGTTCTTCGCGTTGAGCACCTCGTGCTCGATGCCGTAGCGCTGCGACAACTGCGCGCTGAGCTTCTCCGAGTTCTCCACGCTCACCGTGCCGACGAGGATCGGACGGCCGCCGATGTGCTCGCCCATCAGCTTGCGGTATCCCTCAGCCAGCGCGGCCTCGTCGCCTTCGCCGTTGTCGAAGGTGTGCAACGCATCCCCGATGATCTTGAGTTGCTCGTGGATCTGCGCTGTGGCGGGTTGGCGCGCGGCGCCGAGACTCGCCGCGACCGCCTTGGCCGGAACCGCGCCCTCCGCCTTGTCCCCGGGTTCCTTCGTGCCTTTGTCCCTTTCCGCCACCAGTACGCGCCGCGCGTGCTTGAGCATGTCCGCGATGGACCACGGATCGCTCGGAATGCCGTCCTGCGAGTACGCCCGAATCTCCTCCACGATCGCGTCGAACTTGTTCGCGACGTTCTGGTAGATTTTGTCGTTGTAGTCGATCCGGCGGACGGCCTGGTTCGTCGGGATGGCGATGACCTCGAGCTTGTAAATCTTCATGAACTCGTCGGCTTCGGTCATCGCCGTGCCGGTCATGCCGGCGATCTGCTTGTACAGCTTGAACAGGTTTTGCAGCGTGATCGTGGCAAGGGTCTGGCTCTCCTCCTTGATCGTGACCTTCTCTTTGGCTTCGACCGACTGGTGCAGCCCGTCCGACCATTGGCGCCCGTGCATCAGCCGCCCGGTGAACTCGTCGACGATGATGATCTGGTCTTCCTTGACGACGTATTCCTTGTCCCGGCGGTACACCGCGTGGGCGCGCAGCGCGTTGTCGATGAAGTGCGGCCAGTTCATGTTCTTGCTGTCGTAGAACGTGCCGATCGCCAGTTCCTGCTGGGCCGCCTTCGCGCCGTGCTCGGTCATGTGGGCCGACTTGCGGTCCTCCTCGACCACGAAATACTGCTTGTGCCCGATCGCCTCCGCCTCGTCGCTCGACAGCCAGTAGGGGTCCGCCTTGAACTTCTTGATCCCGTCCTGGTATTTCGCGTTGCTCGGGTCGAGCCCGAACTCCTGCGGGTTCTTCTCGATGTCCCCCAGCCGCGCCCGCGTCTCCCGGCTCGCCTGCTCCTGTTTGCGGATCAGCGACTGCGCCACGCTGTCCGCCACCCGATAGTTGCTCACGTCGTCGTGCGCCGGCCCCGAGATAATCAGCGGCGTCCGCGCCTCGTCGATCAGAATCGAGTCCACCTCGTCGACCACCACGAAGTCCTGCGGGCCTTGCACCTGGTCGCGCGTGCTGTGCTTCATGTTGTCGCGCAGGTAGTCGAAGCCGAACTCGCTGTTCGTCCCGTACGTGATGTCGCACGCGTACGACCGCCGCCGGATCTCCGCGCCCTCTCCCCAGGTCTCCATGTCCGCCGTGATGAAGCCGACCGTCACGCCCAGCAGCTCGAAGATCGGTTTGCAGAATCCGGCGTCGCGCTGCACCAGGTAGTCGTTGACCGTCACCATGTGCACGCGGAGCCCCTGCAAGACCTTCACGTAATTCGCCATGTAGCAGACGATGGTCTTCCCCTCGCCCGTCCGCATCTCGGCGACGTTGCAATCCTCCAGCACTTTCCCGCCGATGAGCTGGCATTCGAACTGGCGGTGGTTGCGGGCCCGTCGCGAGGCCTCGCGCACGCACGCGTAGGCTTCCGCGCGGACGTCGTCGAGCGGTTCGCCGTCCGCCAGGCGCCGCTTCAGTTCCGCCGTCGTGCCCCGCAGCTCGTCGTCCGAGCGCGCCCGTACGCGCTCCTCCAGCGGCTCGACGCGCGCCCGGATCCACTGCCGCAGTCGCAGCACCACGCGGTCGTTGCGCGACGGCAGGAACTTGAACACCGCCCAGCCGACGTACCCGCCCCAGATCACGGTCATCATCGAGAAGACGACCGACAGCCATTCCCGCAGGAGCCACGAAACGCCGGTGCCCTGCGGCCCCAGCACCAGCAGCACGCCCACGAACGCGAGCAGCAGCGTGAGGCCGGCGCTGATGATGAGCTTGAGCCCGCCGCGCCGGGCGCGGTACCAGAACACCGCCGACGCGCTGGTCGCGTCGCGCAGAATGTCGGTGTCGCCAACGATGAAAAGCCAGTTCATCCGCCGCGCCTCGTTCGCTCGCCGAGCAACAAGTTAACAACGTAACAGGGTAACAAAGCACGCCCCTCTCGATCCCGCGGGTCAGCCGGCGATGCTCCCTTTGTTACCTTATGACCGTGCTACCTTGTCACGCTTTCGCCCGTTCCAGGTACTCGCCCGTCCGCGTGTCGATCCGCAACACCTCGCCGTTCCCGATGAACGGCGGCACCCGCACCCGCAGCCCCGTCTCCAGCAGCGCTTCCTTCGTCTGATTCGTCGCCGTCGCCCCTCGAGCTACCGGCATCGTGTCGGTCACGGTCAACTCGACCACGTTCGGCAGCTCCACGGCCACGATGTTCCCTTCGATGAACGACACCGTGACGATCTCGTCGCCCCGCAGGTACAGCTTCGCGTCGCCCATGACCTCCGCCGGCACGTTGATCTGGTCGAAGCTCACCTGTTCCATCAACACGAAGTCGTTCCCGTCGCGATACAAATACTGATACGGCTTCGTGTCCACGTACGCCGTCTCGACCTTGTCGTCCACGGAAAACCGGGCGTCGGTGATCCGGCCGTCCTTCAGCGACTTGAGCTTGATCTGCAAGTAGCTGCGCCAGTTGCCTTTGGACACGCGCGTGATGTCGCTGAGTGAATACAGGCTACCCTCATACTGGATGACCTGCCCCTTCTTGAGTTCGCTCGCCTTGACGGCCATAAGGTACGCTCCTGCCGGGGTTAACCCGCCGCGGCGGGCCCGCGGCACCGCCGCAGTTCCTGTCCACGGTTCGTCCGGGGACCACATCGAACCACTAAGTCTAGCAGGAAACCGCCCCCTTGAAAACGCGCCGCCGCCCGCCCAACCCCTCGTCAGCCTACGAAAGAGCCGACGGGGCGTCGCGCGAAACGGAGATGCCCAGCTCGTAGTTCGCCGCCAGCGTCCGCCGGCAGTGCACGACCGTGCCGCACAGGAACAGCGGATCGCCGCTGGCGTGCGGCACCAGCGTCTCCACCCAGGTGCCGACCGGCACGGCCAGGCTGACGTGAATCGCGACCCCGCCCGCCGAGAGGTTGACCGTCTCGCCCACCACCGTGCGAATCTCCCCGGTCGACGGGTCAACCAGCCGTACGCGGCAGGGCACCCGGTACGGCACGCGCGGGTCGTTCCGCTCTTGCGGCTTGGCCTCCGCGGCGACGGACTTGGCGGACTGATGAGCCGGTTGGGCGGCCGCGAAGCTCGATAGCATGTTCGTTCTCCAACCCGGCCCGGCCGGCTCGAGCGCCCTGCGGCCGCCGTGTCCCCGGTCCACGGTCGCGTAGCGCGGACAGCTCATTGGTCATATCGGGTCGGATGTGGGGGGAGGATTAGCGCCGGCCCGCGGCGCCCTCGGCCGTCGCCGCTTGCTCCGCGTTCGACGGATCGAGCAGCTCGATCTCCGTCAGCACGTCCACGATCAACACGCTGACCTCCCCGTCGTCCTTGACCAGCCGAACGCGCCGCAGCCAGAGCTTGTCGTCCTTGCTGTGGGCATACCAACTGCCCGTCTTCTCCAACGTGACCGCCTGGATCACCCCGACGACCGTGTCGTGCCAGTCGCCCTCCCGGCGTTCAATCGTCTGCACCACCCGGACGCGCTGCCCCGGCCGGCACTCGTCGATCGTCATCGGTCGTCCCTCCAGCGCTCTCGCGGCCCGTCGCGACGCCTAAATCATCACCCGCCGATTGTAGATCCACCATTCCAGCAACACCAACCCCAGCGCGATCCCCACGAACCACCGCCAGACCTCCGGCGTCGCGGTCTTTATCGGCGCCACCTCCTGCACCACCCGGTCCGCCGTCCTCACCGTCTTCGCCGGGGCGATGTCGCTCTCCCACTCGTCCTCCAGGTTCACCGCGAACCGGTCGCGACCGCTCACGCCCTCCTCGACCCGGTACACTCCCGCCCGCTCCGTCCCGGCGTAGTACGCCACCCCCGTCGCATCCGGTCGCAGCACCACCCGCGTCCCGTCCGGCCGCAGCAGCGTCACCCGCTCCGCCCCCGCCGGCGCCGGAATCCGCAGCGTCTCCCCCGGCCGCAGCGGCCCCCGTTCCGCCTCCGACCCGCCGCCGCCCATGTACCGGATCGCGTTATACATGAAGATCGCGAAGCTCTGCTTGGTCCACCACGTGCTGTCCTCGACCGGGAACCCCAGCACCAGGCAATCGCGGCCCTCCTTGGCATACCGCGCCAGCACCGGCCCCTTCGGCCCCTCCACCAGCACCTCTGCCTCCTCGGGCACCTTCATCGTCACGCTCTGCCCCACGTACACGTACTCCAGCGCCACGTGCCGCAGGATCGGGTGCGTCTCGTCCCACCAGATCAGCGCGTGGTTCTTCAACGGCTCCCCGACCTGAAACTCCTTCCACGCCGGCGTCACCCCCAGAAACATGTAATTACCGGCCGGCAGCCGCTTCGGCTGGTACTTGTCGAAGATCACCACGTCGAACGTGGTCTGCCCCTCCACCTCGTACTTCTTCTCCGCGTTCGCCTCCCACTGTGCCGGCTTGATGAACGGGTACTCCAGCAATGGCAGCCCCGCCAAAACGCTGTCCAGCAGCGAATTTTTCTCCGTCACCACCAGCACGCGCAGTTTCCGCGGCGGCGGCACGATCGCCGACGCCGAATTGTCCACAGACAGCGCATCGTCGCGCGACAACCGGGCTTCCAGCACCGCCGCCCGATCCAGCGGCAGGTCGAAGCTCAGCGACGCCGCGCTGCGGGCCTCCTCCTCGCGCGCCGGCTCCGCGGGTGCCGCCAGCGCC
>PMMM01000139.1 GCA_003162245.1 Phycisphaerales bacterium | reverse complement strand
TTTCCGGCAGACTCACGTTCTGATTTCGTAGCGCCGGCGGTCTTTGCCGCCGGTGGGGTTGTCCGCGCTGGGAACCCCACCGGCGACAAGATCGCCGGCGTTACGCGGCCGCTTCCGCCGCGTTCATCTTCACCGAGACCAGGCGCGAGACGCCGGGCTCCTGCATCGTCACGCCATACAGCGACTCCGCGGCTTCCATGGTGCGCTTGGAGTGCGTGATCACCACGAACTGCGTATGCGACAGGAACTCTTGCAGCACGCTATTGAAACGCTCCGTGTTCGATTCATCAAGGGCTGCATCAACTTCATCTAAGATTGCAAACGGCGACGGCCGGCACTTGAACACGCTCATCAGCAGCGCCACCGCCGTCATCGTCTTCTCGCCGCCCGACAGCAGCGAGATCGACTGCGGCTCTTTGCCCGGCGGCCGCGCGATGATCTCCACCCCGCATTCGAGCGGCCGCTCCGGGTCCTCGAGCACCACGTCGGCCTTGCCGCCGCCGAAGAGCTTGCGGAACATCTCCTGAAAATTCAGCCGCACCTGCTCGAACGTCGCCAGGAAACGCGCCCGCGACTCGGCATCCAGCTCCACGATCAACGCCTGCAAGCGCTCGATCGCGCTCGTCAGGTCGGCCTGCTGCGCCATCAGGTGCTCGTAGCGCGGCGTCAGCTCCTCCAACTCGGCGATCGCATCCAGGTTGACGTTGCCCAGCCGCGCGACCTTCCCCTTCAACTCGGCGATCTCCGTCTTGATCGCCTCCCAGTCCTGCTCCGCGTGCTGGTACGTGGCGTAATGTTCCGCGAGGTCCAGCCCCAGCTCCTCGCGCCCCCGCGCCACCAGCGCCTCCCGACGAACCTCGTTTTCGCGTAGCGCAACCTGTTTCTCGTGCAGGACCGCGTCGGCCGCCTCGATCCGCCGCTGCGCCTCGCGTGCCGCTGCGCTCTGCTCTTCGAGCTGCTGGCGCAGCGTCTGGCGCTGCTCGCGCATCTGCAGCACGTTCGCCTGCCGGCGCTCGCCTTCCGCCGTTTGCTCGGTCTGCTGCTCGCGCGCCTGCCGCAGCTCCTCCGTCAGCGCTGCGCTTTGCCGCTGCGCTTCGTCGGTCTCGCGCCGCACCTGGCTTTCCTCAGCCGCGCAGGCGGCCCGACGGCTCTCGAACTCGCGCAGGCTCTGCTCGGCCGCCGCCCGCTTCTCGACCACCCGCCCGCGTTCCACGAGGGCCTCGGTGCAGGCGCCGGAGCGCTCGGCGACGGCGGCCTCCGACAGCGCCAACTCCTGTGCCAGCGCCCCCACGCGCAACTCATGTTCGTGTTGGGCCGCGTCCGCCGCGGTACTCTCCGCGCTCAGCCGCGACGCCTGCTCGGCGAGTTCCGCCACCGCGCGCTGCTGACTGGCCAGGTCGCCCGCCACCAGCATCGTCTCCCGCGCGAGCCGCTGCCGCTCGTCATCCGCGCGGGTGCACTCGGCGCGCACTTCCGCGTGCTCGCGCTGCACGGTCGCAATCCGCTGCAACGCTGCCTCACGCCGCAGGTGCAGGTCGGAAATCGCCTGCTCGAGCTCCATCCGCCGCCGCGTGGCCAGCACCAGCCGCGCCTCGACGTCCTCCAGGTCGCCGCGCAGTTGCCGAATCTCGGCCTTGCGGCTGATGAGCCCCCCCGCCGCCTGGGCCGCGCCCCACGTCAAGCGCCCGTCTGGCTGCACCGTCCACCCGTCGAGCGTGACGAACACGTAGCCGGCCAGCGCTTCGGCCGCCAGCCGCAAGGCACGCTCCAGCGTGTCCACCACGATCGTCCGTCCGAGGAGCTGTTCCGCCAGCGGCCGGAATCCCTCCGCGCAACGCACCCAATCGCACGCCCGCGCCACGAACCCCGGCGTACCCTCGTAGCCCGCGGCCAGCGGCCGCGGCGCCACTCGATCCAGGCCCAGCACGCGCAGCGGCCCCGACGGCGCACCGCGGCGCTCCGACTCGGCCACGAAAGCGGCCGTGTCTTGCACGACCACGTGACTCTCGAAGCCGGCCAGCACGACCTGAAGCGAGGCGACGCGCGGATCGTCGATCCGTAACAACTCCGCCGCCAGGTCGAGCACTCCGCCCGGCGAACCCGCCTCGTCGCGCCACGCCAATACGGCGCGCGTCCCCTGGTCGACGCCTTCCAGACGCCGCTCCATGTCCTCCAGCAGCGCCAGCCGCGACATCAGCGCCGTACGCTGCTCCTTCGCCTGACTGATCTCCTCGTCGAGCTGGTCGGCCTCGGCGTCAAGCGCGGCCCGGCGCGCGTCGTCCGCCCGCAGCTCTTCCGCCAGCGCGCCCGCCTGCTCGTCGAGCTGCTCGCCGCGCTGCACGAGGCCGGCCTGGCGCTCCTCGAGCCGCGCCACTTCGTCCTCGATCTCGCGCTGCCGCGCGGTCAAGCGTTCGATAACCGCGGCCAGGCGCTGCCGCTGTGGCTGCAAGTTCGCTTGCTCGTTCTGCACCAGCGCCGCGCGGCGCGCCGCGTCGAACGAGGCCACGCGTTCGTGCTCCAACGCGTGCCGCGCTTCTTCGCACCGCTGCTCCGCGGCCTGCCGCTCGGCTTGCAGCACGCCGATTCGCGTGCTCGCCGCATCTTCGGCAGCCACCAGGTCCGCGTGCGCGGCCTGCTCGGCCGCCAGGCGCTCCGTCAGCACCTCGCGTTGCCGGACGATTTCCGCGATTTGCACCTCGCGGCGCTCGCGCGCTGCTTGCGCATCGGCCAGACGCCGTTCGCTCTGCGTAATGCGCTCCTCGAGCGCCCGCAGCCCGGCCTGCAGTTCATGCAGCTCCGTGTCCGCCGCCTGGATCCGGTCGTCCTGGGCCTGGAGCGCGTGTCCAAGCTCGGTCGCCGTCGCCTCCAGCTCGGCCAGACGGGCGCGTTCCTCCCGCAGCGCCTCGGCCAGCTCGTCGATCTCGTGCTGCACCTGGGCGCGCCCCTGCTCGAGCTCGTGAAACTCCGCCAGGCTGAACGTCGCGCGCAGCTCCCGCAGGCGCGCGTCGTATTGCTGATAATTCCGGGCTTTTCCCGCCGCCAGGCGCACGCTGCGCAGCCGTTTCTCGACCTCGTCGATGATGTCTTTGAGCCGCAGGAGGTTGTTCTGCGTCCGCTCGAGCCGGCGCTGCGCCTCGGTGCGCCGCAGCTTGTACCGGCTGATCCCCGCCGCCTCTTCGAAGGTTTCCCGCCGTTGCTGCGGGCTCGACTGCAACAGCAGATCGACGCGTCCCTGCTCGATCACGCTGTACGCGTCCACGCCGACGCCCGTGTCCAGCAGCAGCTCGCGCACGTCTTTCAGCCGACACGACGTCCCGTTGAGCCGGTACTCGCTATCGCCGCTGCGATAAAGCACGCGGCCGACGATCACCTCGGGCTCGTCGCGGCGCAGCACGCCGGTGGTGTTGTCGAAAGTCAGCTCGACCTCGGCGAAGCTCGCCGGCTTACGGGAGCGCGAGCCGGCGAAGATCACGTCGGCCATGTGGTCCCCGCGGAGGCTCTTGGCGGATTGCTCGCCGAGCACCCAGCGGATCGCGTCGAGGATGTTGCTCTTGCCGCAGCCGTTCGGGCCGACGACGGCCGTAATGCCCCCGCCGAACTCGAACTCGGTCCGGTCGGCGAAGCTCTTAAAACCTTGTAGGACGGCTCTTTTCAGAAACACAGCGGCTGTTCCAAAGGCACACTATCCCATGCTGAAGCCGTGCGCGACCGCGCCAGTCAGACCGCGACCACTACATCTTGTTACAACCGCGGCAGACTACCACAACTCAGGCCCGGCGGCAAGCCTATTCCGAGAATGTAGGCGGCCACGGGCGTACCGGCGGGCCTTGGCGGGAGACGGGGGTCAGAGCCCAATGCGCCAGCGACGGATTCCCGGCCAACGCGCGCCGACGGGAAACGCGAAGCCCGCCGGCAAGCCCGGGCTTGCGCTTGGGCCTCTGCTCGCCCGGTCCCACCGCGTACTACCGAGCGGCGCGCCGACCGCGGCCGACCGCCACAGTTTTGCGATTCCCCCCCCCGCCGCGCGTGGGGCCAGCGCGGAAGGCCCGTCGGTGGCGCCAGTTCCGGCCCGTGCGGTCCGGCGGGACACCTGGGCGGCGGCGGGAGGGCGCAGCGACCGGGCAAGTCGCATAACAGGGCCATTTATATTGGCTTAGAGCCGCGGGGCTTGCGGCTGGAATGATCGCGCCGGGTGTGGCGCCGCCGGCCCGCCGGCGGCATGGCGGACATCCGCCTCGATAAGAGAAAATTCAATAGATCGCGCTTGCAATCAGCAATCCACCGGGGTATAAATAAGAGTCGTGAGAGGAAGGGTGAGCGTCACCCTCGCGTGATAACGGTCTCAGGAGGTAGGAAGCACCTCCACTGGCACTTTGATGGGAGATTGGCATTATGAAGAAAGTACTAGCTGTTTTGATCGTCGCAACGGTTGCGGCATCGGCACTGGCAGGTGTCGACATCTTCGTGACCTCGGCCAACCCGGCGAACGCCGGGTACATCGGCGGGCTCGCGAACCCCGGGCTGAATTTCGATCCCACCGGTGATGCGCAACGGGATGTGTCCCCGTTCACCAACCCGCTGTACAGGTTGGACCGCAACGTCGCCATCCAGTACACGCCGGTTGTGCCGACGATCAACCCGCTGACTGATGGCGATACGCTGTACATCTGGTTCCAGTTCAATCACGAGACGCTCGGGACCAAGGTTCAGGGCCTGCAGTTGGGCTGGAATTCGACGGTACCCCTTGTCGACAAGGCGTATTACGTCGTCGACAACGCGCTCGGTGACGAGGACGATGGTTCTGCCCCGCTGGGCAAGCGGTGGGACGGTGCGTACCAAGCCGCCGCTGATCCGGAGTTCAAGATGAACCCGCAGATTCTGGCTGCGGTCCAGACCTGGGGCCTGCCGAGAGCCAACGCATCGCTGCGTTGGGGCGACGTCGGCGACGGCTACGGCTGGTGGCCATCTGCCACCGGGCCGGGCTACAACCTCCAGGGCGCGTATAGCGGCACCACCGGCCGCTCGACGATCTACTTGCTCGGCGCGCTCAAGGTCGCCCCGGGCAACTATGACCTGACCCCGATCATCGGCGAGCTGGGCATCGCCTACGACGGTGGCGTCCAGTACCCGACGCAGCACATTTACGGCGCGCGTATCACCCCCGAGCCGGCCAGCCTGTTGCTGATCGGTCTGGGCCTGCTGCTCCGCCGTCGCTAGTCTGTGACTTAGACAGACAAAGCTGAAAGTCATCGAGGAGCCGGACGCTGGTCCGGCTCCTCTTCTTTTGCGCCTCGGCCAGGGAGGGCAGGGCCGTCGCCGAGCCGTTTCGAAGATGGCGCGGCGGTCCCTATGCGCCGGGACTACCCCCCGTCGTACGCCACGCCGCTCCCCGAACCGTTGTGCCGGCCACGCCGGTCACCCGTTGCAACTCAGCACAGACGGGGGTACGATGCTCTGGGGAGGTAGGGAGTGCTCCCTGGCACCTTGGTGGGAGACGGGACCATGAGAAAAACACACGTCGTATTGGCGACCTTGGCGCTGGCTGCGTCGGCCAGCGCGAGCATTGACCTGTTCTTCACGTCATCCGCGGACGGGACCGGACTGACGAACCCGGCGCGTGCGTTCGACCCCACGACGGATGTTCAGATGGACGCCAGCGGCACGCCTCCGCCGTACGCCCTCAACGGCGCCGCCGGCGTCAACGGGACGCCCACCATCGCCGCAGGCTCCGGCGAATGGGCGTACGTCTGGCTGAAGTTCAACGGCGAGCGGGACAACCTGAAGGTCGAAGGTATGCATGTGGGCGTGGTGGCCCCTACCGGTGGCGTCACGGACATGGCCTGGTACGTCATGGACGATCTGAACGGGGCTCATGGTTCCAAGCGCTGGGACGGGCCCTACACCCCCGCGAGCGACCCTGAGTACAGGCAGAATCCACAAATCTGCTCGGGCACCGCGTCGGCGGGCCTGAGGAACGTGTCAGACAGCTCCTACGATTGGAACCTGTACGACCGCGTCAGCCGGACGTACTTGCTCGGTGCGGTGCGCTTCGCCCCCGGCCACTATGATGCCGAACTGTACGTCGATCCGGGGGCATTTATCACCGAGGACATCGGGCATCCGGTGCTGAATGTCGGTTCGGCCCACATCACGCCCGAGCCGGCCAGCACGTTGCTGCTCGGCCTCGCGAGCCTGCTGCTCCGCCGGCGCTAAAGCGCGACCGGGACGGAGCGACGCAGCGCGTCGACCTCCGCCGCAAACGCGCGCGTGGCGGCCACGTCCTGGCGGATCTGACAAGCCAGTTCATCCGGTCCTGAGAACTTCATCTGCGTTCGCAGCCGGGCCAGAAAGTGCACGCCCATACGTTGGCCGCGCAAATCGTCCGCGCAATCCAGCACGTGGGCCTCGACGCGCGAGTGCTCTTCCCCGAACGTCGGCTGCGGGCCGATGTTGACCGCCGCCAGGCGTATCTCGCCGTCCTCCAACTGCGCGATCGCCGCATACACGGCCTCCTGCGGCAGGAGGTGCGCGATCGCCTCCAGGTTTGCGGTCGGGAAACCGAGCGGCGTCCCGCGCCCGGCGCCGTGTCCCGTCGTACCGACGATGCGATACGGCCGCCCCAACATGGCGTTGGCTTCCGCAATGCGGCCGTCGCGCAACGCCTGACGGATCGACGAGCTGCCGACCGTCGGCCGGGGCGACAGCGCTTCGCAGTGCAGCGCGGCGACTTTGTGCAACTGGTAACCCCAGCGGGCCGCGTGCCGCGCCAGCGTCTCGATCGATCCGCCGCGTCCACGACCGAAGTTGAAGTCGGGCCCCTCCACGATCGCCCGCGGCCGGCAGTGCGCCACCACGCTGGCCAGAAAATCCTCGGCCTCCATGGCCAACAGGGCCGGCTCGCTGCGCAGCACGATGCAGAAGTCGACGCCGCACCGTTCCAGGAGGGCGAGCTTCTCCGGCAGCGTCGTGAGCCTGGCGGGGGCGCGTTCGGGCGCCAGCACGGCCAGCGGGTGCGGCTCAAACGTCATCGCGACGGTAGGAACACGGAAACGTGCGGCGACGCAGCGGGCTGTCGCGACAATCTGGGCGTGCCCCAGGTGCACGCCGTCGAAGTTGCCGACGGTGAGCACGACGCCCTGCGACGGCGCGACGAATTGCTCCAAACGGCGAGTGACTTCCATGTCCCGAGGATAGCTCGCATGGAGAGTAGTGTCGACCTGATGGCGCCGCGTGTCACTCGGGCGGGACATGCTCGGCGGCGATCAGGTCCTCGTACGTCTCTCGCCGACGCATGAGACGGACCGCGCCGCCGTCGACCAGCACTTCCGCCGCCCGCGGCCGCGAGTTGTACTGGCTGGCCATCGCCATCCCGTACGCTCCCGCCGTATGCACCGCCAGGAGGTCCCCGGGTTGCACCGGCGGCAAGCGGCGGCCCTTGGCCAGGAAATCACCGCTTTCGCACACGGGGCCGACCACATCGCACCGCCGCAGCCCGTCAAACGGCTGGTTCGGCGACCAGTCCTGCGGGATGCGCGGGCCGGCATCGACCGGCCAGATGAAGTGATAAGCGCTGTACAACGCCGGACGGATCAGCTCGTTCATCGAGGCGTCCACGACGACGAACCGCCGCCGCCCCGACGTCTTGACGTACAGCACGCGCGTCACGAGCACGCCGGCGTTGGCGGCGATCGACCGGCCGGGCTCCAGAATCACCCGCAGCCCGCGGTCTGCGAGCAGCGGCACGATAACCTGCGCATACGCGTCCGCGGACGGCGCGTCGTCGCCGACGTAGTGCGCCCCGTAGCCCCCGCCGATGTCGAGCGTATCCACCGTCAACCCCTCCGCCCGCAGCGTGTCGATAAGCTGCAACGCCCGGCGGATGCCCAGCGCGTACCGCTCCGGGTCGCTCACCGGGGAGCCGATGTGCAGGTGCAGCCCGCGCAGCCGCACGAGCGGCGAGGCGCCGAAACGGCGATACAGGTCGGCGGCCTGGTCGAGGGGGATGCCAAACTTGTTGTGCCGCGTGCCGGTCGTCGTGTAGGCGTGGGTCTTCGCGTCCACGTCCGGGATGATGCGGAGGGCGACATCCGGCGTGACGGCGTGGCGCTGGGCCGCGCGTGCCAGCAGCTCCAACTCGCCTGCGGACTCCACGTTCAGCAGGCCGACGCGCGCCGCGAGGGCTTCGTCGATCTCGCGCTCGGTCTTGCCGACGCCGGCGAACACGATCCGGTCCGGGGGCGTGCCGATACGCAGCACGCGAAACAGCTCCCCGCCGCTGACGATGTCGAAGCCGCTGCCGCACGCCGCCAGCAAGCGCAGGATATCCAGGTTCGGGCAGCACTTGACGGAGTAGCAGATCCGCGGCTGCAGGGCGCCGAAGGCGTGTGCGAGGCGTGCGAAGTGCGTCCGGAACGTCTCGGCCGAGTACACGTACAACGGGGTGCCGAAACGCGCTGCCAAGTCGCGCAGCGGCTGCCCCTCGCACCGTAGCTGCCCGTCGTGGTACTCGAACCGGTTCATCGCGGGGACCGCCTCGGGGAGCTGTGGCGCACGCGGGTTAGTCCTCGTCCGGGATGCGCAATCCCAGCTCGTCGGCACGCCGGGCAAACTCCGTCTCGCGCAGCCAGAGCACGGCATATTTCCCCGTCGCTGTGTCGAAGACGAGCACGTGGCGCCCGTCGGGCCCGAGCAGGCGCGCGTGCGGCTCGCGGCAGCAGCACACGCCGACCTCGTGCGACGTGCCGGGCCGATGGTCGAAGAGCGCATCGTAGTAGACGTGACTCTGCAGCTCCTGAACCAGACGCCGGTGCTCGTCGGCGTCGAGCCCTTCCCTCGGCAGCGGCAACGCCGGGGGCGGCGGCAGCCCCTGGTCCTGCAGCGTTTGGAACACCTGTCGCGCGGCTTCCATGCGCTGCGCGCACGAGCGGATATTCGCCTCGTCGCGGTTGATGACGACGACCGCGACCATCACCAGGAAAACCGCCACGATCGTCAGCACGCTGCGCAACACGCGTCGCCGGCGCTCGCGCAGCGTGCGCAGCGCGACCTGGCCGGCCGTCGGACTCTCGTACTCCAAAGTGCCCGGTCCCGTCGTCACGCTTGACTGCCTGGCAAGGCTCGTCCTCCTTGCACAATGCCATGGTCAGCTTCATTCTATAGCCGTCGGCACGCTGGTAAAGGCGTCCTGCGCGTGGTGGTGCAATGGGCCTGATCGCCGAGCTCGGCGGATGGACGTGGGTGGTCGCGGGAACGGCGGTCACCGTCGTGCTAACCGCCGCCATTATCGGCTGGACCCGAAACGAGTGGCGCACCCATTTCTGTGACCCAGGCCGCGCGCCTGGCCGGGCTCGCTCCCTGCCTGACAACCAAGCCGAAGACCGCACGGACGTCGACGAGCGCTCGTCGGATTCCGTGTGACGCACACCGCTCAACGTCGGCGGCCTGACCAGGCCGCCCGCAAGTCGGCCACCTCCACCGTCGTTCCGCCGTATGCCAGGGCTTGATCCGCGCGTACACGACCGACCTTGGCCCACGCAACCCCGCTTTGCTCAAGCGCGCCCACGGCGGCCGTGCAGTCGATCACTTCGGCGACGTAGCCGGCGCAGCACTCCGCCAACGGCCCCTGCGGTGCGCGGGGGTCGTCGTGCAGCTCCACGCCGCGATCGCCGGCAATGGCCATCTCCGCCAGCGCCACCAGCCAGCCGCCGTCCGCCACGTCGTGGCACGCCGCCACAAGCCGTTTGTGGATCAGCTCCGCCACGGTGCGATGAATCGTCGCCGCGGCCGCCAGCGAGAAGTCTGTCTGCGGCACGCCGCCGACGAGCAGGACGTCGTGACCGGCGTACTTCAAATCGGGCGTTACGCACCGCCGCACGTCGTCGACCACGCTGACGGCGCTGATGAGCAGCGTCGGCGGAATCGCCAGCCGGCGCCGAGTTCGCACGCGCGACTCCAACTCGGACAGCAGGGCACGGAGACGCTCCGCCTCGACGCCTTCCGTTGCCGCGCGCTGTCGCAGCGTCTCGAGCAACGGCTCGACGTCGGCCTCATCCAGCGCGAACTCGTTGTTGAGCGAGTCCTTGCCGGAGATGAAGGGCGTGCGATTCGCCTTGGCGACGTCGTAGCACGCCTGGCACGCGCGGACGAGCGCGCCGAGTTGCTGCGGGTCGTCGCTCCGCCCCCAGCAGAAATTGTCGAGCAGGGCCGTGCGGTCCGGATTCCCGCCGACACTGACGACGTTCCGCAGCGCCTCGTCGATCGACGCGGCCGCCATCCAGTATGGGTCACTGTCCGACAGGTGCGGCGCCAGCCCGCACCCGAGGGCGACGCCGCGGTACGAATCCAGCCGCGGCCGCAGCACCGCCGCATCCGCCGGCCCGTGCCCCGGCCCGACCAGCGGCTTGACCACGCTGCCGCCTTGCACTTCATGGTCGTACTGGCGAATGATCCACTCTTTCGACGAGACGTTCGGGCGCGCCAACTCGTCCGGCAGTCGCCGGAGCGCCGTCGCAAGGCCGCCGGTCTCGTCGCGCGCCTCCGCCGCGGCAGGATACGCGCGCGTCGCCGCGGGCGATGACCATTCCGCAACGCGCTCCGACCGCGGAAAGCCGTCGTACAGGAATGCCAAGTCGAGGTCGCCGACCACTTGCTGCCGGTAGCGCAGTACAAGCCACGGCGCGCGCGGCTGCTCGGTGCCAAACCGGCCGATCACCGTCGCCTCGACCTCTTCGTCCTGCATGATGTGCAGGAACCGGTCGAGCCGGGCAGGCGGCACGGCGACGACCATGCGTTCCTGCGCTTCGCTGATCCAGATCTCGTCATAGCGCAAGCCGGCGTACTTCAGCGGCACCCGGTCCAGCTCGACCACGGCCCCGATGTCCTCGGCCATCTCGCCCACCGCACTGCTCAACCCGCCGGCGCCGCAGTCGGTGATCGCCGTGTACAGGCACCCGGACTCGTCGTCGCGCGCTTGCAGGATGGCGTCGAGGAACCGCTTCTCCGTGATCGCGTTGCCGATCTGGACGGCGTGGGAGAACTCGTCCGCGTGCGTGTCCGTCAACTCGGCAGACGAGAACGTGGCTCCGTGAATCCCATCCCGCCCCGTCCGTCCGCCGATCACCACGATCAGGTCGCCGGGCTGAGCCGCCTTCTGAACCATCCGACGGGGGATCAACCCAACGCTGCCGCAGAACACGAGCGGATTGCCCAGGTATCGCGGGTCGAAGTACACCGTGCCGTTGACGGTCGGGATCCCCATCCGGTTCCCGTAGTCGGCCACACCCTGCACGATGCCGCGAAGCACGCGCTGCGGATGCAGCACGCCCTTGGGCAGCCGATCCGGCGGCCAGTCGACCGGGGCAACGCAGAACACGTCCGTGCTCGCGATCGGCTTGGCGCCGAGACCGCAGCCGATGACGTCCCGGATCACGCCGCCAATGCCCGTCGCCGCGCCGCCGTACGGTTCGATCGCGGACGGATGATTATGGGTCTCAACCTTGAACGCGACGCCGTAGTCCTCGTCGAATGCGATCACGCCCGCGTTGTCTTTGAAGACTGAGAGGCACTGAGGGCCGTGGCCCGCGGCGATGAGCTCCTCGGTCGCCCGCGCAATCGTTTCTCCGAGCAGATTTCCGTACCGGCGCGTGCTCTCCGACGCCACCGCCGCGGCGTCCGCTCCAACGCCGTCCGGGAACGGCAGCGGCGCCCCTTGATAGACGATGGTGGCCCTGAGCGTCTTGTGCACGCAATGTTCCGACCACGTCTGCGCGAGCGTCTCCAGTTCCAGGTCCGTGGGCTCGCGGCCCAGTTCGCCGTAGTGGTCCTGTATCGCCCGCAGCTCAGCCAGCGACAGGAAGAGATGCGCGGAGCGCGACAGTTGCTCCAGGGCGGTATCGTCCAGACCGCGCAACATAATGTGGCGAAGTTCGAACTCGAATACCGGCGGTTGAGAGGCAGCGCGGATTCCCACCGTCCCAAGAACCACTTCTTCAACGCAGTCGTTTGCGAGGATCCGACGAGCCGTCTCGAGGACCGCCGGCGATGATGCAGGCCCCCGGATGATGTACCGACGCCCGGTACGGACGCTTTCGACCGCCCACCCTTCCGCCCGTAGCTCGGCCAGTGCACTCTCTGCAACCGGGTCCATCACGCCCGGACGACGGTGCACTTCGATCGCCGTCCGCCCTCGCTCGGCCTCCGGGACATGGTCGCTCTCGCCCAGCACCTCAGCGCGCTCCGTGACCTGGTCGACAAGCAGCGTCTCAGCAATCTGCCCAGCCTGGGTGCGGTCCAGGGCAGCCCCCTCGACATAGAACAGCCGCGACGACCAAGCAGAGGCGGCGCCAGCCAGTCCGGCCTCCTGGAGCAGGCTCATCAGGTGGAGATCCGGCGCCTGGCCACTGGCGGCGCTTCGGAGCCCGACCTCGATACGATATACACCCACCGCTGCATTTCCTCCTCTCGCCCCGAGGCACCTTGGCAGCGTTCCGTGCGGACCGACATAGATGATACTTTGGTCCCTGCGTCGGAGCGAGGTCCGGAGCAACCCGCGACGGGGTCCGGAGGAGTCCGTTACCGCGCACGACACGAAACAGGCCCATGCGCGTATAAAATACGTAAGGTTAAGTACTTACTGCTAACTACGCGCCCAACCGAGCGCGTGTCTTCATCCGTCGATCAGCCTGAAAACCAGTTTTGTCTTGCCCTGCCGCCGCCGCTGGTCTATCATCTCGACCTGTAACGAACAGAAGATGGGAGCAGGTTGGCAAACCTGTCGCTGGCGCGGCTGTCTTCTGGGAGACCTATGAGTTCAGAGCCTACTGCTGGAAGCCCGGCTGGTAGCTCCCCCACCTACGTTCTGGAGTTCGAGAAGCCCATCGCGAAGATGGAGCAGGAAATCCAGAGGCTGGAGGGACTCCAGGGCGATTCGGGACGCGACTACGCCGGCGTGATAGCGGGGATTCGCGGGCAGTTGCAGAGTGCGCTCCGACAGTCCTACGCCAACCTCACACCGTGGGAGAACGTGCTCGTGGCACGCCACCCGCGGCGTCCGCTGACGCGCGATTACATCCGGCTGCTCACCAAGGACTTTTGCGAGCTGCACGGCGACAAGCTCTTCGGCGACGACAAGGCGGTCGTGTGCGGATTCGCCCGCATGGCCGGCCATCGCGTCATGATTATCGGACACCAAAAAGGCCGCGAGACGCGCGAAAAGATCGAGGTCAACTTCGGTTGCGCCCACCCCGAAGGCTATCGCAAGGCCATTCAGAAGATGCAGCTCGCCGCGAAGTTCCGCGTGCCCATCGTCTGCCTCGTAGACACGCCGGGCGCATACCCTGGCGTTGGCGCCGAGGAGCGCGGGATCTCCCGTGCGATCGCCGTCAGCTTGATGGAGATGTCGCGCTTGCCGACGCCCGTCGTCGCGGTGGTCATCGGCGAGGGTGGGAGCGGCGGGGCACTTGGCATCGCGGTAGCCGACCAGGTGGCCGTCATGCAGCACTCGTATTATTCAGTTATCAGTCCCGAGGGCTGCGCGGCAATCCTGTGGAAGTCCGCGGAGCACGCCCCGCGCGCGGCGGAGGCCCTGCGCCTTGCACCACAGGACCTGAAGCGGCTGGATTTGATCGACGCCGTCATCGCCGAGCCGCTCGGCGGAGCGCATCGCGACCCGGAGACCGCGGCGAAGAACGTCGAGGCCTGGGTCGGAAAGGCACTGCGTGATCTGCGTCGTTTGAAGACCGAGACGCTTTTACGTCGTCGCGCCGAGCGGCTGCGCAAGCTCGGCTCNNCGCCGCCCACGGAGCCTGCCCCGCCGCCAAAAGTGCGCATTCGCCGCACGCGGACGGCCGCAGCGGCCCGCGAATGACGCGGCGCGTGGCGGACGGCCCAAGCGGGTCCAGCGGCGCCCGGCGAGCAGGCAGGTAGCAGGAGAATGGCTGGATCCGGGGCTCGCCCGGTACAGATTGAGTTGGACCGGGCCAGGGAATTGCGTATTTGCTGGGAGGATGGGGAAGTAAGCGTGTATCCGCTGTCGCTCCTACGCCGCGGTTGCCCGTGTGCGGCGTGCCGGACGGAGCGTGAGGCGACGACGGGTACACGGCTGCCAACTGTGCCGCCGCCGGAGGTCCAGCGGAGGATGGCCGTTGCGGAGAAAGTGGAGTTGGTCGGGAACTATGCGTTACGAGCGTTACGAATCACGTGGCAAGACGGGCACGCCGCGGGAATCTACGATTACGCCTTCCTCCGCAGCTTGCCGGGCGGCAACCAGAGCCCGGCGTGTCCACGATGCCGTGGCACCGGCGAACGGGAAGCGGGTCCGAGGCGTACTGAGCAGTGACAGCCGCACAATTGTGTGCGAGTTTTGCGGAAAGCGTGGTATACTAGAATCTTGCTAACGGTGTAGAGGGACTTGCGGTGACAGAAGACACACTGAGGAAGACCGAGCCCGGAGCGCTAGCGCTGCAAGCTGCGGATCTGCATCTACTTGCGTTCGACCGTGCGTTGCATCCGGAGCTGTTCCGGCATTTTGCCGACTACCGGGTCGAGCAGGGCCGCTACCACGCAGACATTTGGGTCGTGGGGCTGAGCCACGTGCTGACCGTGACGATGGGGTCGCGCTCGCTCACGGAGCTGCTGACGCACGACACCGAGGCGGTTCCGGCGCGCGGCGTCATTTCGCGTTTCCGGCTGAAGGGCGAGCGCGATCACGAACGGCGCACGCCGGACGGCTGGGGCTACATGGTCAGCACCCAGGTCGAGACGATGGACCAGGCGTTGTACAAGTCGGTTCACTTCGATCTGCTGCGCCACACGGAGCGCCGCGGCTGGTTCTACGCGTACGAGGCGTGGGGCGAGGGAGAATTGGTGCCGTTCACGTACATCGACCACGAGGCGCGCGACGCCGAGTTCCACGTCCACGCCTTTCACGCGTATCCGCACGAGCGGACGATCGTCAAGACACAGTCGATTATCGAGCTGCCGCCGACCTAGCGGTAGCGCGCTGCGCACAACATAGCCGCCCTGACTCGGCCTTCGGCCGCGGGCGGCTTTTTCCGCCTTATGAGCACGAGCGACTCCAGCCTGGGACCCGCGCCGCCGCCGGCCGCAGCCGACGTCATCCGGGTCACCGGGGCGCGCGAGCACAACCTGCGGAACGTCGCGCTCGAAATCCCGCGCAACAAGCTGGTCTGCTTCACGGGGGTTTCCGGCAGCGGCAAGAGCAGCCTGGCGTTCGATACCCTGTACGCTGAAGGCCAGCGTCGCTACGTCGAGTCACTTAGCGCCTACGCGCGGCAGTTTCTGGGCGAGCTGCCCAAGCCCGACGTGGACCAGATCGCGGGGCTGGCCCCGGCGATCTCGATCCAGCAGAAGACAAGCGGCTGGAACCCGCGCAGCACGGTCGGGACGGTCACGCAGATTCACGACTATTTGCGCGTGCTGTTCGCCCGAGCCGGTTGCCAGCACTGCCCGCAATGCGGCCGCCCGATCAGCGCGCAGACGCGCGAGCAAATGCTGGCGCGCGTCATGGCGCTGCCCGAGGGCACGCGCTTCACGATCCTGGCGCCCAGGATTCGCGCGCAGAAAGGCGAATACCGCGACCTGTTCGGCGAGCTGCTGCGCCAAGGCTACGTGCGGGCGCGCGTCGACGGTGAGATCCTCGACCTGGCCAATCCGCCGGCGCTCGACCGCTATCGCCGCCACGATATCGAGGTCGTCGTGGATCGGCTGGCAATGCGCAACGGCCTGCGGGCGCGCCTCGCCGAGGCCCTCGACACCGCTTTGGCGGCCGGCAACGGCACGGCGATCCTCGCCGTGAGCGCCGACGAGCCGAGCGGCGACCGCCGGGGCGCCGTGGCAGCGCGCAGACGCTCCGCCGGCCCTCCGGGCGACGTGTTGTTGTCGTCGGGCTTCTCCTGCACCGCCTGCGGGCTCGACTTTGAGCCGCCCAGCCCGCAGATGTTCAGCTTCAACAGCCCGCAGGGCATGTGTGCATACTGCGACGGGCTGGGAACGCGCTTCGACTTCGATGCGGACCTGTTGGTGCCCGATCCGTCGCTCGACTTTCTGGCCCCCTGCGTGGCGGCCCTCCGACACAGGCCCGGCCGGTGGCGCCGGCACATCTACGAGGGCGTCGCGGAGCACCTCGGCTTCGACCTGCGTACGCCGTGGCGCGATTTGCCCGCCCCGGCACGCCGGGCCCTGCTCTATGGCACCGGCGAGACCCACATCACCTTCACGTGGCGCGGGCGGCACGGTACGTGGAAGCACGGCGGCACGTACGAGGGCGTGATCGCCGACTTACACGCTCGCCATAAGAAGTCGCAGTCCACCTTCGTGCGGAGCTTCTACGAGCAGTTCATGCGGCAGGCCGTGTGCCCGCGATGCCACGGCGGGCGGCTGAATCCGCAGGCGTTGGCGGTGCGGCTGGCGGGCCAGCCCGCGGGCTCCGGCGCGAAGGTCGAGACCCTGAACCTCCACGAGGTGGGCGAATTGCCGATCCGCCGCGCGCACACCTTTTTCGGCCGCCTGGAGCTTGACGGCGTCGGCCGCATGGTCGCCGAGGAGCCGCTCAAGGAGATTCGCGCCCGCCTGCAGTTCCTGATTGACGTCGGGCTGGACTATCTCACGCTGGGTCGCGCGGCCCCGACGCTGTCGGGCGGCGAATCGCAGCGCATCCGCCTCGCCAGCCAGATCGGCTGCGGCCTAGTGGGCGTGCTGTATGTGCTGGACGAGCCCAGCGTCGGGCTGCACCCGCGCGACAACCGCCGGTTGCTCGCGTCGCTGCAGCGGCTGCGCGACATGGGCAACACCGTGATCGTCGTCGAGCACGACCGCGACACGATGGAGGCGGCGGACTGGCTCGTCGACTTCGGCCCGGGACCGGGTACGCGCGGTGGGCAGGTCGTCGCAGCGGGCACGGTGGACGATCTGGCGGGCGCGCCCTCATCGGTGACCGGAGCGTACCTGTCGGGCCGCGAGCTGATCCCCGTGCCATCGTCACGTCGTCCGATAAGCCCGGTTCGCGGCAGCGCGCGGGAGCGCGCCGTGCAAACTGTCAAACGCCGTTCGGGCACCGCGCACAAACCCCGCCAAGCCTGAGCACCACCAGTCCGTGCAGGGCGCTCCGCGCGCATACCATCGGTCCGAGATTCTGCGGACAGACCCACGGCCCGAAAAAAAGAGCACACCACCGGAGGCCGGTCCCGCGCGCGGCCTTGAAGCCGGCCCGCAGTCGATGATCGTGCGACCCGAATGTGTCGATACCACCACCGAGATTCCCTTGGAACCCCGGCAAGGCGGTCAAACAACCGTGGCTGTAACGATGATTTGTCCAAACCTGAAGTGTGGACGCACTGTTGTGGCGCCCGACCTGGCGCGTGGGAAGGTCGTGCGCTGTGCGTACTGCCATCAGCTTCTCCTGGTACCGACCCACCGTCCGGAAGAACCCCAGCCCGCGCCGCAGCCCGCGCCGGAGGCGGACAAGCCCAGTCCCCGGGGGTGACGCGGCGCAGCAACCGGAACCCAGTAAACGGGAGCCGTGAAACCGATGCTGTTCAGCCCTGTCAGTGACCCCGTGAATCCCCCGCCGTGCGGGCCCGCGCCCTCGGCGCGCACCCGCGCCATCGCGGAGCTCGCCGACGCCTTCGCTTGTGAGCCCGAGTTGATCCTCGCCTTCCTCCAGGGCATCGACCAGGAGACGTCCGATCGGGCCGGGATCGTACTTGCGGCGGCGCAGACGGCCGCCGCGGCCCGCCCCGACTATGCCGACCTGCTCTACTACGTCGGCCAGGCGGCGGTGGCGGCGCGCGACTACGTCGCCGCGGACGCGGCGCTGTACCGCGCGCTCGAGTTAAACCCGGACTACAAGGACGCGCTCGTCCTCGCCGCCCGCGTCGCGCTGCAACAACAAAAGCCGCGGCGTGCGGTCGAACTGCTTGAGCGAGCGGTGCCACTGGGCGGCGACTTTCCGGACGTGCACATGCTGCTGGGCAGCGCGTGGCGCGAGCTGGGTGACCTGAACCGGGCCCGTGGCGCGTACGTGCGCGCCTGCGAGCTGAACCCGAATCTGACGGCGGCGCGGGCCGCGCTGGCGGACCTGCCGCCCGCGGATACGAGCGGAAAGAGCAATGAGTTACCTGCTTGAAGCGCTGGGCCGCGGGCTCCTCACGAACCTGCGCTCCGCGTTCGAGAACCAGCTCCCTCATACCGCGGAAGACGAGCTTCCGGACTTGCAGGCGCGCGCCGCCGCTTCCCCATCCTCGAAGGATCTGGCCATGCGGCTGGGGATGGCGTGTCTGCGGGAGTCGCGGCTGAGCCGGGCCCGCGAAGCCTTCGAACGGGCCAGCGAGCTGGACAAAACTGGTACGCAGGCCCTGCTCGGGCTGGCGAGCGTCTACGACGATCTGGGGCAGGTTCCGCGTGCGCTGGACTATCTCCGCCAGGCCCAAACGCGCGACCCGGGGGACGCCGCCGTCGTGTTCGCAATCGCGTTCAGCCTCGAGCGGTTGGACCGCGCCGCCGAGGCGAAAGCGGCGTACCAGCAGGCGATCGACTTGTGCCCGCAGCTCCGCAACGCGTACGAGCGCCTGGCGGCAATCGCGCTGCGGGAGCGCAACTGCGCCGAGGCCGTCGTCCAGTACGAGCGGCTGGTCGAGATGGAGCCGGGCGACCTGGAAGCGCTGCTGACGCTGGGCAACCTGTACCTGCAGGCGGACCGTCCCGCCGAAGCCATCGACCAGTATCAGCAGGCCCTGTTCATCGAACCGGAGACGGACGCGTCCGGCGTGGTGGCCGAAGGTCTGGCGGATGAAGGATGTCTGCACGAAGCGATCCACGCGCTCGAGAAGCTGGCGCGGCGCTACTCCGGTGTGGCGCCCTTCCACGTGCAGCTCGGCGACCTGTACGTCAAGGCCGGGCACGACGCAAAGGCCATCGAGCAGTACCAGTCGGCCTTGGAGGCCCAACCGAGCTTCCTGGAGGCAACCGTCAAGCTCGGCACGCAGCACATGCGCCAGGGCCGCTTTGTCGACGCCGCGATTACGTTCAACCGCGCCGTCGAGTTGAATGACCGGCTGATCACGGCGTTCGTCGGGCTCGGCGTGGCGCAACACGCCTGCGGGCGCGAGCAGGAGTCGCTCGCGTCCTTCGATCTGGCCGCCAGCCTTGAGCCGAGCACGACATTGTTGTTCTCCGAGTCGGCCCGCCTGCATCTGCAAACCGAACGCCACACGGAAACCATGCCGACCGGCGACGAGCCCGACGACTCGGCCGTCGCGGTCGGGCATGACGAGTTGGTCGAAGAGGCCCTGCGACGGCACCGCCAGGCGCTAGCCGGGACACCCGGGCACGCCGACCTGCATTATCGCTATGGGCTGCTGCTGCGGCAGGTCGGACGTCTGGGGGAAGCGACGGAAGCATTCCGTCGCGCGGTCGCGATCAACCCGCACTACTCGAAGGCCCTGGTGAAGCTGGGGATTTGCCTGAAGGAAGCGGGGCAGGTGGACGAGGCGGTGGAGACATTCCAGCGCGCCCTGCGGCTGCACGACAAGTACGTCGACGTGCATTACCAACTCGGCCTGCTGTTCGCGCAGCGGGCGCAGTTCGACTTGGCCGTCGAGCAATTCGAGCAGGCCGTCGCCGGCAACGACCGCAACATCGCATTTCAGGCCAACCTGGCCCTGGCACTCCAAAACATCGGCCTCGTGGACCGGGCCGCAGCGACCTGGCGCTCGATCTGTGAGCTGTCGCGCGGCGATCCGGACATCCTCACGGTGCGCGAGCGCATCCTGCGCGACTCGGAAAAACACTAACCCAACGTGCGCAGCCACCAATCCCGGGGTGGGCGAAGCTTCCACTGAGCCGCGCATCGTAGATGTTGCCTGCTCCGCGCAACGGCTGCACGCCGGCATGTCTGCCGCGGCTGGCGCGGCTCGACAGATCACACTCCGGCGATAACGTTCCAACTCTTATCTTGACAACGACTTGACGCCGGCGACCGCGAGCTGCGCTGCGCGACCGGCCAGCGTCTGGCACGCCTTCTGCCCCCGAGGTCAACGTGCTACCGCGCGGTCTGTCCGCAGGGACGCGGCGCGTGCGGTGCCATTGGGCGTAGGAGTCGCTACATGCCGCGACCACTTGACGACACGTTTGACGTCGTCGCGTCGAGTTCTCGCCGCTCGTCCGGCGTGCCAGTGCCCCAGGAGCACACCGCCGTGCCGGACGCCGACCCTGCGCCGCGGGATTGGAGCCAATTGGGACGACGGGTGCTGGCCGAGGCGTGGCGCCGGACCACGGAGGAGCTTGCGGCACGCCACACCCGTAGCGCCACGCCCGTCGTCCCGGCTTCTCTTTCGGAGGGGCAATCATGATCTATGGGCTCTACAACTCGGCGGCGGGGATGGCGACGAACGAATACCGGCAGGCGGTGCTCGCGAACAACCTCGCAAACGCCGACACCGTCGGGTTCAAACGCGACATCCCCGTCTTCGCGGAACGAGCCCCGGCTTGGCTCGCCGGCGACCGCAGCGGACCCAGCGCCCCAGATCTCGCCGGGTTGTCTGGCGGCCTGTGGCTTGGCCGAACGTGCACAGATTTCGGCGAAGCGTCGAAGGTGAAGACGGACAACCCGCTCGACGTGGCGCTGGATGGACCCGGGTTCCTCAGCGTGGCCGCAGATGGGCAACGGCGGCTGACGCGCGACGGCCGGATGCGGCTCGACACGCAGGGCCGCCTCGTCGCGGTCAGTGACGGTGCCCCGATACTCGGCCGGGGCGGGATGCCGCTCCAACTGAACCCCTTCGGCGGGCCACCCAGCATTGATCAGGACGGGCGGATTCAACAGGACGGACAGATTCTCGGCGAACTGGACCTGGCCGACGTCACCAACCACGCCGCGCTCCAGAAAGTCGGCGAAGGGCGTTACGCGACGCCGGACGAGAACCTGCGGCCGTCGCCGGCAAACGTGTATTCCGGCTATACCGAGAGTTCGGGCGTCAAGCCGGTGAGCGAGCTGGTCAGCATGATCGACGCCTCACGCGCATACCAGTTGAACGCCCAGATGATCTCCGTGCAGGACCAAACCCTCGGGCGGCTGGTCACGCTGATCTCCGGCTAGCACGACCCTGGGAGACACCCGCGGCAACGTACGCCGCGCCGTGGAACGCAAAAGGACGCTGAATCATGGCGATTACCGCACTGCATACGGCCGCGACAGGGATGCAGGCTCTGTCCACCAAGATCGACGTGATCGCGAACAACATCGCGAACGCGGACACCGTGGGCTACAAAGCGGCCCGCACGAATTTCCAGGACCTGCTCTACCAGCTTCGCGCGCAGCCGGGCGTACAGACGAGCGCCGAGGACACCAAGGCGCCGTTGGGCACGCAGGTCGGGCTGGGCGTCGCCTTGAGCAACACGCAGACGATGTTCCGGCAGGGGTCGTTCGTGCAGACCGGCGAGCCGCTCGACGCGATGATCCAGGGCGACGGCTTCTTCCAGGTCGAGCTGCCTGGCGGCGGTACGGGCTACACGCGGGCGGGCAACTTCGTCCGCAATCCCAACGGCGAGCTGGTGCTCGGCGACGCGTTCGGGCACCGGCTCAAGGACGCGCCGACCATCCCCCAGGACATCCCCATCAACAACGTCAGCATCACGACCGACGGGCGGTTCGTCGCCACCAAGCAGGACGGCACCCAGGAGGACCTCGGCCAGATTCAGCTCGTCCGCTTCGTGAATCCCGCCGGGCTGCTGCAATACGGCAGCAACATCTACACGCAGACGGCGGCCTCCGGGGAGCCGATCCAGGCGCTCGCCGGCCAGAACGGGCTGGGGACCGTCGTGCCGGCCACGCTGGAGCAAAGCACGACCGAGGCCGTGACCGAGCTGGTCGAGCTGATCAAGACGCAGCGCGTGTTCCAGATGAATTCGCAAACGATCCAGGCGGCGGACCAGGCGCTACAGGTTGTGGCGAGCCTGCGGACGTAATCGCCCGGCCCTTTGAGATACCTGCGGAGACGCAAGCATGAGACGGTTCGCTCCTCTTCTCCTGACCGCAACGCTGGTCCCCGGCGTACTGGGCGATCCCGACGTAACGCGCCTCAAGCTGCGCGCCCAGGTCACCGTCAGCACGGGCCATGTGACGCTGGGCGACGTGCTGTCGTTCGCGGACGGCGGGGCCGATCTCGCCGAGAAACTCGGCGACGAACCGGCCCTCGTGCAGCCGCTGGCCGCCGGCAAGAGCTTTGTCACTCACGAGCAGATCCTGCGCCGGCTGGAAGAGCTGGGCGTGAACCTGGCGCGCGTGCTCGTCAGCGGGGCTTCAGTCTGCGAAGTGACGTTCCAGAAGTCCGCACCGCCGCCACCGTCAGCCGCGGACATGCCGGCCGATGCGCCGCTGCGGGAAACCGGCACGAAGCCCGCCGGCGCGCGAACCCTCGCCGACGTGCTGCGCGATCACGTCAACGCGGAAATCCGCGCACTGGGCGGCACGGCGGAGCTTCAGTTCGAGCGGGCCGGGCAGGAGTTTCTCCAGCTCACGACGCCGCCGTGGGAGTTCATTGTCACGAGCAGCGGCGCGGAGAAGCTCGGGCTGCGCGAGTTCCGCGTGGTGATCCGCCGGGAGGGACAAGTGCAGCGGACGGCCGAGGTCTCCGCGCACGTGCGGATCGCGCGGCAGGTGGTGGTGGCGCGCCGGCCACTGAGCATCGGCAATTCCGTCCGGGCTGACGACGTCGGGCTCGAGTCCCGCGTATTCGACGACACCGGCAAGCTCGGCCTGGCCGAGATCGAGCGGGTGATCGGGCAGCAGGTCAAGCGGTTCGTCCCGGCCGGCGAGTTGGTCCAGCCCGACACCCTCAAAGCTATCGACCTCGTGCAACGCTCACGCCCGGTCACCGTGCTGGGCGCGGGCGGCCCCGTGGAGGTGCGGCTCAGCGGCGTCGCGCTCGACTCGGGGACCTACGGGGACAGCGTCCGCGTGCGGCTCGGCGAGTCGCCGCGCGGCCAGCAGTTATTGCGCGGCGTGGTCACCGCGGTCGGAACGGTTCGCATCGCGGAGGGCACGCCATGACCGTCACGCATTGCAGCAAACCGTCGGCAGGACGAGCGATCTTTGCTATCGCAGCGGTCGCGTGGCTCCTGCTGTGCCTGCCGCCAGCCGTCGCCCAGCACAACTCGCTGTTCGGCCAGCATCCGAATGGCGCGGCATGTGGGGGACCGGCCGCGACCACGCAACCGGCGGGACAGCCGGCGGCCGGACCGGCGCGCGGCTGCGAGCCCGGCCTGCACGCTGGTCCGAAGGACAAGCAAAACAAGCCCAGGACAAACGCGACGCTGTTGCGCGCGTCGCCGTTCGCGGTGGAGGCGCCGGAACCCGAGAAGTTCGGCGTCAACGATCAGGTCACGATCATCATTCGCGAGACGAAGACCGCCACGACCGACTCGAAGCTCGAGTCCAAGAAGGACTGGACCCTCGACGGCGCCCTGAAGAAGTGGATCAGCCTATCGGACAAGAACGGCCTGCAGGCCGGGCAGTTCCTGGCCGGCAGTCCAGAGGTCGCGCTGAACTGGAACAATGACTACAAGGGCGACGGCAAGTACGACCGCAAGGACGAGTTCACGACGCGCATCCAGGCCACGATCGTGGACGTGAAGCCGAACGGCACGCTGGTGCTTGAAGCCCACAAGCGCGTCACCGTGGATGACGAGGGCTACACGGTCACGCTCACCGGCGACTGCCGCAGCCGTGACGTGACCCCGCAGAACAGCGTGCTGAGCACACAGATCGCGAATCTGCGGCTGGACGTGAAGGACAGCGGCGCCGTCCGCGACGTGACGCGGCGCGGATGGATCCAGCGCGGGCTGGACTTCCTGCGGCCGTTCTGACCGCACGTGACAACGTGACAAGGTAGCAAGGTGACAAGGTGAGCAGGTCCGGCGAAATGCAAAGGCTACGAAGATACGGCGGACTGGGGCTGGCCCTAGCCCTGGGGATACCGGCCGTCGCCGAGGTTCGCGTGCAGGACATCGCCCGCCTGCAGGGGCAGCGCACGAACAAGCTCATGGGCTATGGGCTCGTCGTCGGGCTGAACGGGACAGGCGACGGCGAAAAGTACGCCCCGACCATGCGGGCACTGATGCGGCTGCACCAGCGCTACCACGCACCGATCATGACCGAGGCCGACATCAAGGGCAATCGCAGCGTCGCGCTGGTCGCCGTCGAAGCCACCATCCCGGAGTTCGGCGCCCGCGAGGGGCAGACCATTGACGTCGTCGTCTCCGCGGTCGGCAGCTCCAAGAGCCTCCACGGCGGCCAGTTGCTCACCACGCCGCTCCAGTACGCCATGTTCGATGCCGAAAACCCCGCCACGCAGGCCATCCTGGCCCTGGCCGGCGGACAAATCAACACGCCAGACGAGACGACGCTGACGCGCGGCGTGATCCGCCAGGGGGCGACGCTGGAAGAGGATTTCCTGTACTACTTCATCGAGGACGGCTGCGTTGCGCTGGTGCTGGACGACACACATGCCGGCTGGCCGTGGGCGCACATGGTGGCGCGGGCGCTCAATCACGAGTTGTCGGGTCCCGTCGGGGCACCGGCCGGCGTGAATGCGGGCGGGCAGGCGGCGATGGCGGCGGACCTGGCCGTGGCGCTGGGACCGAAGAACATCCAGGTCCGCGTGCCGGAGTACGAGCTGGCGCGACCCGCGAACTTCATGAGCCGAGTGCTGCAGACGCCGCTATTCATGCTTCCACAGCAGCCGGCACGCGTCACGATCAACCGCACGACCAAGAGCGTCTCGTTCACCGGCACGGTCACGGTGTCGCCGACCGTCTTGCAGATACCGGGCCTCGGGACGGTGCTGATCGGCAAGAGCGACGTGACCAAGGAAGGTAAGGAAGGTCAGGACAGCGCTCAGAAGAACAAGGCCGAGAAGCCGGGACCGGTGGAGTTCAGCGACCTGCTCAACACGCTGTCGTCAGTGAAAGCCACGCCGGACCAGCTCATCAACGCGATCGAGCAACTATACAAGACCGGCACGCTGCACGCCCAGATTCAGTACGAGTAGAGGCCCCTGATGGTCATGGCCGTTGGACAAGCCGGATCCACGTCAACCGCCGCGAGCCCCCGCGAGACGGGCACGCAGGGCCCGGTGAAATCGACGTTGGCGACGATGCGTACGCTGCAAGGGCTCGGCCGGCGGCTCGACACCCACGACCCGGCCCTCACGCAGCAGGCGGCGGCGCAACTGCTGTCCGAGCTCTTCTATAAACCCATGCTTACCGAGATGCGCAGCTTTCCGTTCGGGCGTTCGCTCGGCGGCGGGTTCACGGAAGATACGTTCGGGCAGCAGCTCGACCAGCACATCGCCGACACGGTCGCCGCCAGCGATCCGGCCCTCGTACAGCAGATTGCTTGCCGCCTGCAGAAACGTGCACCCTCCAAGCCAATCGAACCGCCCAAGACCGACGCGCAGCAAACCGCCTGGCCGCTCCGGCTTCAGCTCCGGGCCGCCAGCCCGTCCGGAGGTGCGAAATGAACGCCGGCCACCCGCCTACACCGGCCGTCCGCCTGCCCGCACAGAGTCAGCCCACGACGGCGTTCGCCCTGCCGCTGCGCGAGCTGAGCCAGTATCTGGCCGACTTGCACGACGCACTGAAGCGCCTGGGAGCATTGGCGGCCGAGAAGCTCGCCGCCTTGCGGACCGCGAACACGGCGGCCCTGCGCGACTGTGCCGTGCGCGAGAACGAGCTGGTCAGGCAGGTGCTCTGCGACGAGCAGCAGCGGGACGCGGTTCTTGCGCGCCTCGCGCAGAGCCTGCCCGGTTGCCCGCCCAAACCGGTGCGGCTCACGGAGCTGATCGAACACCTGCCGGAGCCGCTCGCCGGGCCGCTGCGGGCCCGCAGCGCGGGTTTGCAAGAGATGGCGACGGAGTTGCAGCGAAAAAACCGGCTGGTCGAAGCGGTGGTACGGAACCTGCAAGCACACATCCGCGGCGTCTTCGCCGAAGTGGCGAAGGCCGCGCAGGAATCCCTGGTCTACGGTGCCCGGGGACAACACGAAGTGGGCAGCACGCGGTGCTGCATGGATGCAGTCGGGTGAAACGTGGCAGTGTTGGGTGCGGCATTCCAGATCGGACGTAGCGCGCTGGCCGCGTACCAGGCCGCGATTGCGGTCACCGGCCAGAACGTCGCGAACGTCGGCAATCCGAATTACGCGCGGCAGACCGGCCACCTGGACGCTCTGCCCGGCGCCGTGCAGCCGGCCGGCATCAGCCCCGGCACCGGCGTGAGCATGAGCACGCTCGAGCGGCACGTCGACGAGGCGCTCGAGGGGCGCTTGCGGCTGGCCCTGGCGCAGCGCGAGGGAGCCAACACGAAGTACCAGGCGCTCAACCAGGTCGAAACGCTGTACAGCGAGCTGACCGACCACGACCTGTCGTCCCAGCTCAACGATCTGTTCAGCAGCTTCGCCAACCTCCAGACCGATCCGTTGGAACCGACCGCGCGCGACCAGGTGATCGCGAAGGCCGACGCCGTCATCGACACAATGCAGCGTCAGCGAAGCGGCCTGCTCACGCAGATCAGCGATCTGAACGACCAGACTGAGGCGGCCGTTCGCGACATCAACGCCAAGACCGCCGAGATCGCCGATCTGAACCAGCGCATCGTCGCGTCCGGCGCCTCCGGCACCGGCGGCGACAGCGCGTTGCGCGACCGGCGCGACACCCTGCTGCAGGACCTGGCCAAGCTGATGGACGTGCAGACGCGGGAGCAGCAGAACGGCATCGTCAATGTCTACGTCGGCAGCGAGCCGCTCGTCGAATACAGCCGGGCGCGCAGTCTGACGACCAAGGCCACCATCGCCGACGGCGTCCAGCGGGCAGAAGTCCGCTTCGCCGACAACAATGGAACGGTTCCGATCCACGACGGCCAACTGGCGGCGATCGCCGACGCGCGGGACACGCACCTGGCCGGCCAGCTCGGCCAACTCGATCAATTGGCCAAAGGCCTGATCTACGAAGTCAATCGCGTGCATTCCGCAGGCCAGGGATTGGTCGGTTACACGAGCATTAGTGGCACATACGCGGTCGGCGACGCCGTCGCCCCGCTCAATAGCGCGGCCGCCAGCCTGCCCTTCCCGGTCCAGAACGGCACATTCCTCGTGCAGGTCCGCGACCAGAACAGCGGCCAGACGACGACACGCATGATCAAGGTCGACCTCAACGGCCTGCCCGACGCGGGCACGCCCGGCGGCGGCGACACCAGCCTGAACGTGCTGGCCCGCGTGCTGGGCGAAGTGCCGGGCCTGCACGCCGCGGTCACGGCCGACAATCGCATTCAGGTCGACGCCGACGCCGGACTGCAAGTGTCCTTCTCGGAGGACACGTCCGGGGCGCTCGCTGCCTTGGGCATCGGCACGTTCTTCGCGGGGACCGACGCATCGACGCTCGCGGTCAACGCGGCCGTCCGCAGCGACCCGCAGCTCATCGCGACGTCGCTGAACGGTGCACCGGGCGACGGCAGCAACGCGGGTTGCCTGGCCGCGGCCGGCACGACGGCCAGCACGCTGCTGGGCGGCCGGAGCGTGCAGGATTACCAGGCGTCGATGGTCAACCGGCTCGCGGTCGATACCGCCGCTGCGAAGACGACGTACGACGCCAGTGACGCCGTCTACAGCGGCCTGTCCGCGCAGCGTGAGGCGGTCAGCGGCGTCAACCTGGACGAGGAAACGATCAATTTGACGATGTTCGAACAGGCTTTTCAGGGCGTGTCGCGCTACGTGAACGTCCTCAACACGCTTTCGGATTCGGTGCTCGCCCTGGTGCAGTAGGCCGGGGCGCGCCGCGGTCGCGGAGAAGTGGTCATGGCGGTTACCCCGGTCAATCTGGCCCGCGTGAGCTTCAATCAGCAGATTGTCAACCTGCGGGAGGCGCTGCGCGCAAACCAGACCGGGCTGTACAGTGTCCAGAACCAGCTCACGACCGGGCTCCGCTTTCTCCAGCCCAGCGACGATCCGTCCGCCGCCGCCTCGGCCAACGCGCTCGACCGGCGGTTGGAGGCCCTCGGCCAGGTGGCCACGAATGTCCGCAATGCCAACGCCGTGCTGACCGAGGGCGAATCGTCGGCCTCCGACGCGGTCGACGCGGTACGGGAAGCCCAGAGCCTCGCCGTCAGCGCCGTCGGCGACACGATGACGCCTGACGAGCGGCAAGCCCTGACCCCTGTCGTCGACGGCCTCTTGCAGCAACTCGTCGACGCCGCCAACCGACGCTATCAGAACACCTACCTCTACAGCGGCCAGCAGAACCGCGCGCCGTTCGAGCTCAGCCACGGCGGCGTGTACTACACCGGCGATGGCAACCGTATGGTAACCGCCATCGACAGCGACGGCTCGACCGCGGCCTTCACCATCCCCGGCCTGGAGCTGTTCAACGCCGTGTCCAAGGTGCGCGGCGCGGCCGATCTCGACCCGGCGCTCACGGCGGATACGCGGATCAGCGACCTTGGCGGTGCGGCCGGCCGCGGCGTGCAACTCGGGCACATCATCGTCACGGTGGGCGACGAGCGGAAAGAGATCGACTTGAGCGGGTGCGCCACGGTCGGCGACCTCGTCGCGCGGCTCAATGCGGAGTTGCCGGCGGGCCTCACCGTCAGTCTCGGCACGCGGGGCCTCGTCCTGACGCTCGGGGACGGGCGCAGCGCCACCGTCGCCGACATCGGCGGCGGCCGCAGCGCGATCGACCTCGGTCTGGCCGGCACGTATCCGACAACTGCTCGGAACACCGCCGACCTGAACCCGCGGTTGACCCCCCTGACACGCCTCGGCGACCTGCGCGGCGGCACGGGCGTGGATCTCAGCCACGGGTTCGTGATCCGCAACGGCACCGAAACCGCGACGATCGCACCGGACCGAGCCGAAACGGTCGAAGACCTGCTGAACCTCATCAACCAGGCCAACGTCGGCGTGTGGGCGCGCATCGCCCCCGACGGGCGGTCGCTCGAAGTGGTCAGCCGCGTCTCTGGCGTCGACTTGTCAATTGAGGAAGACGGCGGGTCGCTGGCGACCGCGCTGGGCCTGCGGACGATGCAGGCCGGCACGAAACTCGCCGATCTGAATGACGGGCAAGGGGTTCAGACAGTTGGGGGGGCGGATTTACGGGTCACGACCTCCAGCGGGGACCAGATCGACGTCGACCTCGACGGGGCCACGACACTTCAGGACGTGCTGGACCGTCTGAACACCGCCGGGGCCGGTCGAATTACCGCCGGCTTCGTGAATCCGGGTAACGGGCTGGCCATCACCGACGAGACGCGCGGCGCAGGCACGTTGAGCATCGCGGCGATCGACAGCTCGCCGGCGCTCGCGGGGCTCGGCCTGGATGTGGCGGCGACCGGGAACCAACTGCTCGGACGGGACGTGAACCCCGTGCGCGTGGACAGCCCCTTCACGGCGCTGCTCCAGCTCAGCCGGGGTCTGCAGGGTGACGATCGCCAGGCCGTGCAGGCGGCCGCCCAGCGTCTCGACCGAACGCTCCAGAACATGCAGCAAGTGCAGGGCCAGATGGCGTCACAGGCCAAGACGATGGCCGATCGCACCGAGCGCGTCGACACGGAAACGACGGCGGCGCGCACGTTGCTGAGCGACGTCCAAGACGTGGACTTCACGGACGCGACCCTTCGTTTCCAGCAGCTTCAAACGGCGCTGCAGGCGAACCTGGTCACGGGATCCAAGCTGATGAGTCTGTCTCTGCTGAACTTCCTGACCTAACCACGGCTGCGACGCGCCCCTGGCTCGGGGCGGCGCGGCTCGAGGTGGCCCGCGGAGTGCGGGCCGGGCGGTGGAGCGCCCGGCTCGACGGACGGAGCGTATTGGAGCGCCGGCTGACGCCGGCCGACCGCCCGCCGGGCAACCGTAATGGCACGAGCCGATGGAGCCTGATGATGCTCATTGAGACGAACCGTTTTGGACCGCTCGACATCGATGAGACCCGCATCCTGCGCTTTCGCGAAGGGCTGCTCGGGTTCCCCAACCACCAGCGCTTCGCGCTCATCCAGACGTCGCCCGATCCGGTGCTCTTCTGGCTGCAGTCGGTGGACGACCCCTACCTAGCGTTCGTCGTGTGCGACCCGCGCGCCTTCGTCCCGGATTACCAGGTGCCGGTCCGCCCGGACGACGTGGCGGGGCTGGGGCTGAACGATCTGGACGACTGCCAGGTGCTGGTCATCGTGAACAAGGTCAACGGCGAGCTGACTGCGAACCTGCTCGGTCCAATCGTCGTGGGGGCGCACTCGCGGTGCGCCAAGCAACTGGTCCTGTCCGAGAGGCGGTACGGCACACGCCACCGCTTGCTCACGCTGTCCCGTCAGCAGCTGGTCGCCAAGACGGCCTAGCGGTTGTGGTCCAAAAGTAGTGGTGTTCCGGCCCGAAGGTGTGTTATAATGGACACGGGTGTACTCGACGTCTACGGATGGCACGAACCGCGTGCGGCGAGGTACGCCGCCGGCACCTTCGTGACCGAGGACCCCGGCTCGGACGCGGGCCTGTGGGCATCGCCCGTTCTGACCACGGTCCGGCATGGCATCGGCACAATCCAGGAAGGAGCCGCGGATGTTGGTGCTCTCAAGACAACGCGACGAATCCATCATCGTCGGCGACAACGTGCAGATCACGATCGTCGACATTCGGGGGGACAAAGTGCGGCTTGGCATTCAGGCTCCGCCGCACATATCCGTGCACCGCAAAGAGGTCTTCGACGCCATTCAACGCGAGAATCGCAAGGCGGCGGGGGTCACATCCGAAGACCTGGCGGCGGCAGCGCCGCCCCAGCGCGACGGGCAGCCGCACGGCAAGTAAGCCTCGGCCTGCGCGCGACGTCTGACGTTTTCACGTCTTCTTGTTCTTCTGCAAGCCCCTCAGCCACGAACCGTTCAAGGAGGATGGCCAATGGCTCGTATTAACACCAATATCTCTGCGCTGACCGCCCAGAGAAACCTCAATCACGCCTACAGTTCGTTGAACGACACGATGCAACACCTCAGCACCGGCCTGCGCATCAGCAGCGGCAAGGACGACCCGGCCGGGCTGATCATCTCGGAACGCCTGCGCAGCGAGGTCGCCGCAGTCGGCCAGGCAGTCTCCAACACCCAGCGGGCCGGACTGATCGTCGCCACCGCCGAAGGCGCCCTCGACGAGGTCGCCTCGCTGCTCACGGACATCCAGGCCAAGGTCGTCCAGGCCTCGAACCGGGGCGCCATGTCCGATGACGAGATCCGCGCCAACCAGCTGCAGATCGACCAGTCCATCGACAGCATCACGCGTATCGCGAACACGGCCTCCTTCGGCGGACGCCGCCTGCTCGACGGATCGCTGCAATACACCACCAGCGGCGTTGCAACCGACAAGATCGCGGCCTACCAGGTGCACGGCGCCCAGTTCGGGACCGCCAGCGCAATCCCGGTGCGCGTCAAGATGATGAATCCGGCCGAGCGTGCCCTGCGTGACTTCCCCTTCGCCGCCCTGTCCGCCCCTGTAACGATCGAGGTCAGCGGCCGTCTCGGCACGACGTCCCTCTCCTTCGGCACCAGCACGACCTGTGCGCAGGTTGCCTCGGCCATCGCCGCCGTCAAGGACGCCACCGGCGTCTCGGCCACCACCAACGGCGCCGCCTTGCGCATCGGCAGCATCAACTACGGCAGCAAGGAGTTCGCCTGCATCAAGATCCTCAGCGGCGGCGGCGGCCTCACGGCAGGCAAGGACTCCGGCGCCAACGCCGAGGTCACGATCAACGGCACGCTTGCCGACGCCGATGGCAATCACCTGGCGGTCAAAACCTCGTCGATCGATCTCGAAATGGACGTCGCTGACACGTTCGCCGCCGGCAGCACGACGACCTTCGATATCACCGGCGGCGGGGCGCTCTTCCAGGTCGGGCCACACGTGAACACGAACCTCCAGGTCAACCTGGGCATACAGTCCGTGGCCGCCTCGAACCTGGGCAATCCGGTCGTCGGCTACCTGGCCACTGTCAAGACCGGCGGACCGAACTCGCTGACCGACGGCAAGTTCACCGAGGCCTCACAGATCGTGGACAAGGCGATCGACCAGATCTCCTTGCTGCGCGGCCGGCTCGGCTCATTCGAACGCGGCACGCTCGACACGAACGCGAATCAGTTGAACATCGTCATGGAGAACCTGACGTCGGCGGAGTCAAGCATCCGCGACGCCGATTTCGCCTACGAGACTTCGCAGCTCGCACGCAACCAGATCCTGGTGAGCGCCGGCACGACCGTGCTCACGCTGGCGAACCAGACGACCCAGGCCGTGTTGAAGCTGCTGGGCGGCTAAGCCTGTTCGCAGCGGCCTGCGAACGCCCGGCACCGATATCGTCGGCCGGGCGTTCGCGGGTCCGCGGAAACGCCTGGCGGGGGCCCGCCCAAGTCCTGTCCTTTCAGCTAGTTGCACGCACGTCCTCCAGCGCGGGAATAATTAAAGCCCCGTCTCAGTACAGACGATGCCCCCTATGCAATTTCGAGTTGGGTGAGCGGTTACAGGTGTCGCCGCCCCCGCTCGGAGGCACGGCACAGTGCCTGGCGCCGACGCACACGCGACGACGCCCGGCGTGAAACGCCTCTGGAGGCGCAGGCCCATGAGTCGAATCAACACCAACGTCTCGTCCATTATTGCCCAGCGGATCCTCGGAACCCAGAACAGCCGGCTCAATCTCGCACTCCAGAGGTTGAGCACCGGCCTGCGCATCAACACCGCCAAGGACGATCCGGCGGGGTTGATCGCCTCGGAGCAGATGCGGGCTGAAGAGGGCGCCATCCAGGCGGCCCAGGGCAACGTGTCCCGCACCACCAACGTGGTTGCGGTGGCCGAGGCGGGGCTGACCGAGGTCTCCACTCTGCTGCAGGACCTGGAAGGTCTGGTGGACAAGAGCGCGAACGACGCCGCGATCACCGACGACGAGCGCGACGCCAACCAGCTCGAGATTGACGCCATCCTCGGCTCGATCAACCGGATCGCCAACTCGAACGAGTTGCAGGGACGCCGGCTACTCAATGGGGACCTGGCGTACACGACCTCCGGCGTTCAGACGTCGCAGATTGCGCACCTTCAGATCAACTCCGTGCGTATGCCAGCCTCGGGACACCAGGCCATGTCCATCCAGGTCACGCAGGCCGCCTCGCAGGCGTCCCTCTCGTATGTCAGCGGGACCATAACCGGCAGCGGCCGGACGATCGAGGTTGGCGGCAAGCTCGGGCGCGAGATCTTCACGTTCAGCTCGGGCACGACAGTCGGCAACATGGTCTCGGCCATCAACCAAGCGGCGAATACGACCGGCGTGTCCGCCTACGCCAGCGGCACCAATTACGTGTACTTCCGGAGCCGCGAGTACGGCGCCGCGCAGTTCGTACGCGTCAAACTCCTGAGCGGCAACTCGTTCAATCTGGCGGGTGGAAAGACGGAGGACTACGGCGAGGACGTCGTGGCCCGCGTGAACGGCATGACCACCGTCGGCACCGGATTGAAGGTGAGCCTGCGAACCTCGAGCCTGGACGCCGACATCACGCTCACGACCGGCATGGCCACCCAGACGACCGCCACGGCGGCGTTCCAGATCACCGGCGGCGGAGCGACCTTCAGCTTCACCCCGAAACTGGACTTCGGCTCCCTCGCCTCGCTCGGCGTCGATTCAGTGCAGACTACATCGCTGGGCGACCGAAACACGGGCCTGCTGTACACGCTCGCCACGGGCGAGGTGAATGCCCTGACCAACAAGAATTACCAGACCGCGCAGCAGATCGTCCGCCTCGCGGCCAACCAGGTGGCCGCGCTGCGCGGTCGGTTGGGAGCCTTCGAGCGCGACACGCTGGCGACCAGCGACAGTTCTCTGGCCATCCAGTATGAGAACATCAGCTCGGCGGAAAGCACGCTACGCGACGCGGATTTCGCCCAGGAAACCAGCAATCTCACGCGGGCGCAGATTCTTGTGCAGTCTGCGACGATCGTCCTCAAGGCCGCCAATCAGGCCCCACAGGCCATCCTGTCGCTGCTGCAGTAGCTACGCACCGCCTTTACCTGATCGACGGGACAGACTTATCCAGGCCCCGGCCCACGCCGGGGCCTGTGTTTTCATCGCCGCGGGGCGCAGCGATGGAGTGATACGCATTCCGCTTAGTTT
>PMMM01000155.1 GCA_003162245.1 Phycisphaerales bacterium | reverse complement strand
CAAGTTAGAATGCGGTTGCCCTGCGCCAACGCCCTGCAAACGGCAGCCCCGGTGACCCTCGGCCGCGGCTGCCCCCAGCTCACGAGCACGCAGGCAGACGTCAGGCCAGCCGAATTCCGGACCGCCGCCCAATCGTGACGAGCCGGTCGCCTTCCGGCGCCCACCCGCGGTTTGGTGGGGGGGGCCGCTTGGGCTACACTACCGCACCTGAGTTCGTCGAGCGTGGGCTACCCGGGGGGCGAGCAGCTCGGAGATGTAATCATGCCCCTACGTCGTAGCGCTGGGTTGGCTCTCATCGGGGTGTTTCTGGTTGCGCACGGGCTGGCGCAGGCCGTCCCCGCCGACCCGATCCAAGCGAAGATCGCGGCGGCCGGCGATGCGGCCAAACACAACGCCGACGCCGTCGTCGTGCTGGACGAGACGACGGTGACCGTGCGGCCGAGCGGCATCGGCACGGCGCGCGAGCACGTCGTGACCAAGGTCCTGCGCGACGCGGCGATCCGCAGCCTGGCGGTCCAGGTGTTCCCGTTCGACCCGCACACGAACCGGCTTGAGCTGGTCGCGGTCCGCGTCTACCGCGCCCACGGCGACGTCGAGGAAGTTCCCCTCGACACGAAGGTCGAGCAGCCGCAGGCCGCCGGCAGCATCTTCTGGGGCACGCAGCAGTACCTCGTGCCGGTGCCGCGGCTGGCCGTCGGCGACGCGGTCGAGACGATCACCGAAATGACGGGATTCAACGTGGCGTATCTCGCAGACGAGGGCGACACAGAGCTGAACGCGCTCGGGGAAGCGCTCAAGCCGCCGGTGCCGGGGCACTGGCACGACGAGGCGCACTTCTGGGCCAACAGCTATCCGATCCTGGAGAAACGCTACACGGTGCGCGTGCCGCGCGACAAGCCGTTGCAGTGCGAGGTCTACAACGGCGAGCTGCGGCCGACGGTGCTGCTCGACGGCGAACAGCTCGTCTACACGTTCGAGAAAAAGGACCTCGTCCCGTTGACCCACGAGCCGTCGATGGAGCCGTGGCCGAACGTCGGCACGAAGCTGCTGCTGGCGACGCTGCCGACGTGGGAAGACAAGTCGCGCTGGCTGTGCAAGGTCAGCGAGCCGCAATTCCAGGCCGACGCCGCGATCCGGGCCAAGGTCGCGGAAGTGATCAAGGGCTGCACGACGGACGAGGAGAAATACACCGCCCTCAATCACTGGGTGGCCGAGAACATCCGTTACGCCGGCACCAGCCGCGGCATGTGCGAGGGCTACACGATCCACGATATCAAGGAGACGTTCCACGACCGGTGCGGGGTGTGCAAGGACAAGGCGGGGATGCTGGTCGGGATGTTGCGCGTCGCCGGGTTCGAGTCGTACCTGGTGATGACGATGGCCCGGCAGCGTGTGGACCGCATTCCGGCGGACCAGTTCAACCACGCGGTGACGTGCATCCGCCAGCCGGACGGGAACCTGATCCTGCTCGATCCGACGTGGATGCCGAAGAGCCGCGACAACTGGTCGACGCTCGAGCCGCTCCAGTACGTCGTGTACGGGCTGCCCGAGGGCAAGGGGTTGTCACAGTCGCCGGACTTCCCGCCAGAAGCCAACCAGGCGACATGGCAGGCGACGAGTACGATCGACGCCGAGAACGGGCTTTCCGGCAGCCTGGAATTCACGGCGAATGGCGCCCCGGAGGGCCGCTTGCGGCGGGCGCTCGCGGCCCTGCCGCCGGATGAGCGCGATGGGCTCTTTGACGAGACGTTTCAGCGGCTGAGCCCAAACGCTCGGGCGACGCTGGTCGCGTGCACCGACCCGGTGGACTTCTCGGGTCCGATCGCGATTCAGGCCAGGTACGAGGTCGACGGCTTCGCCCTCGGCGACGGCCCGCGGCGGTACCTGGCGCTGCCGATGCTGAAGACGGTGTTTGGCGATCGGATGCTCAACGACCTCTTCGGCAACACGTCCGCCAAGGAGCGGAAGTATGGATTGCAGCTCCGAGCCACGCGCCTGGCCAGGTTCGAGGAGACGATCGCGCTGCCCGCGGGCTGGAAAGTGACCCGGAAGCCCGATCCGGTCGATCTCGACCATCCGGTCGCGGGCCTGCATTTCAAGGTCGATTCGTCGCCGGGACAGCTCCACTACACGTGCAAGCTGGTCGTGAAGCAGTGGATCGTGCCGCCGGATGAGTACGGCCACTATCGGAGCGTGATTGACAAGTTCGAGGAGTTGGCGGGGCCGGCGGTCACGTGTGAGGTGGAGGTCGCCCATGCGCAATAGCGTTCAGCAGCGACGAAGCGACAAAACGCCGAGGCTGCGCGGGGCCGCGAAGGCGCTGCTCCTGGCGCTGGGCGTGCCCGCACTGCTGGTCGCGCAGCCGGCGAGCACGCCGGCAACGTCGCGCACGTCGGCATCGGCCTCCGCGCCGACAACGTCGCGAACATCGGCACCGACCTCCGCGCCGGCGTCCATGCCGACCTCTGCACCCGTGCCCGACGCCGTGATCGAGCTGTGGGAGCAGCGGTGGACGCTCAACGCCGACGGCTCAACGGTCTATCGCGAGAAGAAGCATATCCGGCTCAACAACGAGCGCGCTTACGGCGAATTCGCCGATCCGCGCATGACCTACCACGTCGAGCAGGACAAGCTGGACATTCTCGTCGCGCGGGTGCGGCGGCCCGACGGCAGCGTCCGCGAGGTGCCGCCGTACGCGCACGTGACGGTTTCCCCGAATGCGACTGCCGGGTGGCCGGCGTTCGCGGGCATCCGCCAGCACCTGCTCGTCATGAGCGGCATCGAGCCGGGCTGCGTGGTCGAGTTGGAATACAAGATCACGAGCCAACCCGGCACGAAGCCGTACCTGGCGGCTGATCTGCGGCTCGATCACCGCTATCCGGTCGTGCAGCGGACGATCGAGGTCGCGGTGCCTGACGGCGTGAAGCTGTCGTACCTGTTGGACAATCTCTCGGCCGAGAAAACGGCGCCCCCGGCGGAGCACAGTCCGTACCGCTGGACCTTCCGCGACCTGCCCGCCAATCCGGACGAGCCGCAGGCCCCGCCGTGGCCGACGCGCTGCCCGCGACTGGCGTTCAGCACCGCCGGGCCGCCGGAGCAGTGGCTCCAGGCCATCCTGGAACGGATCACCGCGGCGGCGGATCAGTCGGAAGCGATCGAGAAGCTCGCCAGGGAATGGACGAAAGGCAAGCAAGGCGACGCCGAAATCGTGCGCGCCCTTCAGGACAAGCTCGCCGCGACCTTCAACTTCGTTGAGTTCGACGTGGCTTGGCGGCCGGCGCAGCTACGTCCCGCGTCCGAGGTGGTCACGTGCAATTACGGCCTGCCCGAGGAAGCGGCCGCGTTGTTTCTGGCGCTGGTACACGCCATGGGGATCGAAGCGCAGCCGGGCGTACTCGTGGCGGAGGACGGCTGGTTGGCGGGCGCGCCGCAAGACGGCATGGTGGCGGCGTACGTCGTCGGGCTCTTCCCGCGGGTGGACGCGAACGGGCAGTACGATCTGAGCGTCGGGGCCGATTTGTGGGAAGCGCGACGGGGGCGCATCGTTCGAGAGGGACAATGGGCCGGCTACCGGATTTTCCCGCCGGTCGCGGCCGCAGGAGCGGCGCGGGACTACTCATCGCTGCGGCGGTGGAGCTACGCAGCCGAGAGCCGGCTCGGCATCGCGGGCAAGGTGACGCTGGCCGAGGACGGCAATTTTGTGGGCAGCGTGTCTCTGCGGACCAGCGGGCTGTTCGCCGCGTCGGAGAAGCTGCGGACGGGCGAGGCCCAGAAGACGCGGATCGGCGCGCTGGTGGGCCGCCTGCTGCCGGACGTGAACGTCGAGAGTTACGCGGTGACCGCGCTCGCCGAGGGGCAGTTCGACGTGGAGGCCAAGGTCAAGTCGAGCAAGGCGTTGAAGAAAGTCGGCGGGCGGTACTTCCTGGCGCTCGCGGTGGATGGGCCGTTCCTGGCGGACGTCGCGTTGCCGCTGGCGGCCGGCGAGCGTCTGTTGCCGGTTCGGCTGCCCGGCCCATTCGACGAGCAGATCGAGTTGACGATCGAATGGCCCGAGAAGTGGAGCGTCGAAGCGCAACCGAGTGCCGGCGCGCCGGGGCCGCGCGTCTTCGGCCCGTGGGGTCTGGTTGAGCAAGCGACCACGCCCGACGAACACGGCCTGACAGTCACGCGTCACACGGCCGTCAACCAGGCGGAGCTGTCGGCGGCGGATTTCTTCGCGCTGCGGCGTCCAGTGAACGAGCTGCGCACCGAGCGTGCCCGGACACTGATCCTCAAGCCGTGAGCGTCTGACTGTCTACCGGCTGCCCGCGGGCTTCTTCTCACTCGACGATTTCAGCAGTTCCAGCGCCGCCGCGTCCTGCAGGTGCGTCAGGTCGGTCCAGAACGTGCCTTCGCCGGCGAAGATCAGGCGAATGCTCTCGGGTGCGAAGCTCTCGGCGAACGTATAGAGGTTGTACGCGCGGCCGGAGCCGAACGCCTCGACCATCATGCGCTTGCCGTCCGCCTGGGCCTGATTGATTAGGCGTTCCACGTCGGTCTTGGCGCGGCCGAGCACGCGCGTGGTCTCCGCATCCAGGCTGGCGATCTCCTTCTCGATCGTCGCGACCTCCAGGTCACGCTGCGCCTCGGTCTCCTGGGCCGTCTTCTGCCCCTCGGCCTTGATCTCCGCCGTCCTCTTGCGCGTCTCGGCGGAAATCCGCTCGCGGGCGACCTCGACCGCGACCTTGGCCGTCTCCAGGTCGGCCCGCACCTTGGCGGTTTCGCGCTGGGCCTGCTTGGTCAGATCTTGCTCGCGCGCGATGTAGCCGCGCTGGATCGTCTGCTTGAGGTCCATGCCCTCCTTCTCGGCCTCCGGGCTGCCACGGACCTCGATGTTGTGGATCAGCGCGATCAGGATCTCGATGTCACGCTCACGGCAAACGCGGCGGAGGGTGTCGGTGACGGCGTGCTGGTACATCTCACGTTTTTCGCCGCGGATGAAGTCGGTGCTTTCGTACTCCGATCCGAGGTTGCGGCAGATACTCCGCATCTGGCCGAGGATGATCTCCTTGATCTTGGCGAGGTCGCCGAAGCGGTTGAGCATCTCGGCGGTGTGCGAGGGATGACGCCCCCAGACGACGGTCACCTCGACGTCGATCGAGAAACCGTCCTTCGAGGGGAAGTTGATATGCGTGCTCAAATCCTGCGGAGCCACGTGCTCCGCCTGCTGCGGACTGATCTGCACGACCTGTTGCGGGGCGGGCTGCGCCCCCTTGCGGGCGACTTGAGCCTGCGGCTGGACGGCCTGCCCGCCCTTTTGCAGGAACTCCTGCGCCTGCGGCGGCACGTTCTCGAAGTACTGCACGCCTTTCTCGGGTTTCACGCGCTGGGCGAGCTGCGAAATCTGGTTGTACCCCACCTGCACGATCTGCACCTTGTACACGTACGGATTGAGGTAGTAGATCCCGGGCTGGAGCACGTCGCGCTGCACGCCGCGCTGCCCTGGGCCCGCGAGCTTCTGGAGCACCTTCGGGTGACCGGCGACGGGTTGGCCGTCGGGGCCGATGCTGGTTTCCTCAACCGTCTCGGTGCCGGGCAGCTCACCCAACTGCGACGTCACGACCCCGCAGAAGCCCAGCGGGACAACCGTGGCCGGCACGCGCCGGACGTCATAGACGTAGGGATTGATGCGGTAGACGCCCGGCGTCAGCACGATCCGTTGGATGCCCTGGAAGCCTTCGTCAACGACCTCACTCACGCCGGGGGTCGGCTTGCCGACCTTGTTGACGACGACCCCGATTTCGGGCCAGTCCTTCAAGTCGACCTTGGGGTTTGCGATGTCTGAGGCGGCCTCTTCGTAGAACTCCTGCCACGCCGCCGGGTCGCCGGCCGAGATCACGACGAGGTCGTGCAGTTCCCAGTCCCACACCCACGGGTTGAAGAAGTAGCGCCCTGGCCCGCGCGTCTCGCGCTGAATGCCCTTCTGGCCCGGGCCCGCGATCTTCTCGCCGGCCGGCAACGGAGACCCCGACTTGCGGATCAATACCAGACACTGATCGGGCGGGACGTATACGCGGCAGAACCCCCATAGGAAACCCACGGCGGTGCCGGAAAACACGACGGCGACGCCGATCACGCCCGCGATTATGCGTGCAAGTTTCATGGCTGGCCTCCTATCTCCGCCGGCTTCGCCCCACTGCCGGCCGCTGCCGCACCGCGCGCCTCGCGTGCGGGTGGCGGTTTCGGTGGCGCCGTCCCAGGGGGTGGGGCCTGGGAAAGTGACTTGAAGATGTCTGCCAGCGGCCCGTCCGTGCTGGCCAGCACGCTCTTCACGGCCGGCCCGAGCTTCTGATAGAAAAAGTACTGGGCGTACGTCTCGCCGTCGCCGAATGCGGCCACGGCGTCGCGCAGTGGCTGCGCCTCAGCGGTGAACCGCAGCAGCGCGACCTCCGCCTCGGCCTGCCCACGCGACAGGATCGCGGCGGCCGTCTGCCGGGCCGCCTCGAGGTTCAGCTTGGCCACCTCCCGCCGCTGGTTGACCTGGGTGATGGCGACGGACTTGCCCTGCTCCGCTTCCTTCACGACCGACACGACTTCGCGGTTGGCCTGCCCGACCGCCTGGTTCTGCTTCTGCATCTCCTGCTGCTCGACCAGCCGGGCCTCCGAATCCGCGACCTTGATCTCGTTCTCGTACTGCATGATCTGCTGGCCCGCGACCTGCCGATCGCTGATTGGACCGGCAATCTCGTTCGGCGGCACGATTCGGCGGATCAGCGTCGAGCGCACCTCGATGCCCTGGGCATAGCACTGCTCCTTCAGCCCCTCGAAGACGCGCTTTTGAAACGCCCCGCGCGTCTCGCCGCCGATAAAGTCGCGCGCGAACAGCTTCGATCCCTCGATCCGGCACAGCGAGCGGGCGTATGGCAGAATCAGCTTCTCCTTGATGTCGTCGTGCGTGCCGATCGCCACCATGACGTACGGCGCGAGGTCCTGCCGAATCGCGTACTCGACCGTCGTGTCCACCAGAATCTCGAAGCTGTCGTTCGACGGAAAGCGGATCGCGTCGTCGCCCTGCATGTCGATCGTGTGGCTGCGCGTATCGATCGCGTCGATGCGCCGAACGTAGGGGTTGTTGTAGTACATCCCCGGCGGCAGCACGTCCGGCTGCACGCCGCGCTCGCCCGTCGCGACGACGTAATCGTTGGCCGTAGCCGGGTCCTTCCCGGAGTACAGCGTCTGCACGCCGACGTTGCCGGCGGTGATGACGACGGGCTTGACGCGCCGGATGTCGTACGCGAACGGGTTCAGGTTGTAGCGACCCGGCCGCAGCATCTCGGCCAGCGGGCCGCGCTCGTCCGGTTCCGTGGCGACGATCTGCCCCGGCGGCAGCGGCTTGCCGAACCTGCGGATCAGGACGCCGATCTCGTCATCCTTGACCTGCTGGGCGGGGAACTTGAGTCGCTTCCAGAGGAAGGGGTCGTAGAAGTGGCGGCCCTCGGTCTTCACCTCGTACAGAATTCCCTTGTAGTGCGTCGAGTCCGGCTGCTCGCCGAGGGCCGCCAGCAGGCTCGGGTAGAGCACGACCTGCTGGTCGACGGCGCCGGGCAAAGCCTTGCCCTCCACCGGGCTCGCCGGCAGCTCGGCCCCGACCTTGCGGACTAACACCAGCACTTCGCCGGCGTTGACCTCGACGCGCTGCACGAACCACCAGTAGCCCACACCGGCGGCCACGAGCAACACGACCAACGCGGGTAGGGCCAGGATCGGGTGACCGCCCGGCGAGCGCCGAACGGCCCCCGAATAGGCGTCTCCTCTTCCGGGTGGCGGTGTCACGATCGGCATGGCTGCACTCCCTGTTCCCAAACCCTCGATGCGATCAGTCCAACTTCTGCCCGCAGCGCCCGCAGAACCGCGCGTTAGGCGGGTTGACCGTCCCGCAGTCGGCGGCCCGGCAGACGCGCTCCGGCCGGCGCGACGGCGGCCCCGTCGTCCGCCCGATGAGCACGGCGGCCACAATGACCAGGCCCACCAGCAGAATGATCGTGATTATTGTTGGTCCGGCCACGCTCATGTCCACGCCTTCGTTGGACCATAGCATACCGCGCGGGCGCCGCGCGGCGCTTACAAAGCCGGACCGAATTCGGAACGCGCCCGTCTACCCGTTCACCAGCCGCATCATCTCCGGCGTGTAGCGTTCGCCGGCGGCGGCATTGAGCGGAAAAACGGCGTCGATCTGGCCCAGCTCATCGGGCGAGAGGCGGACCTCCAGCGCGCCGACGTTCTCCTCCAGGTACTGGAGCCGCTTGGTGCCCGGGATCGGGATGATCTCCGGGCCCTGCGCCAAGACCCACGCCAGCGCGAGTTGCGACGTAGTGCAGCCCTTTTGCCGGGCAAGCTGCTCGATGCGCGCGACCAGCGCGAGGTTCTTCGCGAAGTTCGCCCCCTGAAAGCGCGGCACGGTCCGTCGCCAGTCGTCTTCGGCCAGGTCCTCGAATCGCTGCAAGCGGCCGCTGAGAAAGCCGCGGCCGAGCGGGCTGTAAGCGACCAGCGCGATGCCCAACTCGCGGCAAGTCGGCAGTGCCGTCGCCTCGGGGTCGCGTGTCCACAGCGAGTACTCGTTCTGGAGGGCCGCGATCGGGTGCACGCGGTGTGCTCGCCGAAGCGTCTCCGGCGAAGGTTCCGACAGGCCGAGATAGCGTACCTTTCCAGCCGCCACCAACTCGGCCATCGCGCCCACGGTGTCCTCGATGGGCACCGTGGCATCCACGCGGTGCTGGTAGTAGAGATCAATATGATCCACGCCCAGGCGCTTCAGCGAGGCGTCGCAGCA
>PMMM01000165.1 GCA_003162245.1 Phycisphaerales bacterium | reverse complement strand
TCGAAATCCGGCTGCATCTTCCGCCCAGCCACCTGCACCCATATCCCCAGCGGCAGCGTAATCGGCCCCGCCTCCGCGGGCTGCCCAGCGTCCACGTCCGGCCCAATCAACTCAATCTGCCCGTCCTCGATCTCCTCCATCTCCGCCATCGTCACGAACTCGAACGCCGGCGTGATGTTCCCCCCGAACTCCGCGTGCGTTTCGGCCTTCCGGATGCGCTCGCCCTCGAACGCCGGCCCGTACGCGACCGGGATCGGTACCTTGGCGACTTTCACTTTGCAGCCGCGCACCTCGAGCGCCCGATCCACGATCGTGTCGAGCGGCACGTTGCTCACGACGTGCTCGTACGTGCACACNNTCCACCTCGCCCAGCGCCAGCACGAACGCAAAGATGCGGTTCTTGTTGTACCGCAGGTTGCGCACGAAGTCCCCCGGCGCCACGCCCCCGAACGACAGCGCCGCCCGGCTCGCGAACCCCAGCGAGTAAATCGTCGCCGACACGTCGCGCCCGTACGGCACCAGCCGCGTTTCCCACCCGAGCTGCACCCCCTCCGCCTGAAGCTGCTCCGCGAACGTCGTCCCGTTCACGCTGCCCGACATGAACACGTACAGGTTCTTCTCTTGCAACTGCCGGGCGATGCGCACCGCCGTGGCCGAGTCCGGCGCCGCCCCGACGACCGCCGCAAACCCCGGCGCCGTCCCATCCACGAACTCCACCCCCCGCTCGCGCATGATCACGTCATTGGCCGCCCCCAACCAAATCCCATTCACCGGCGACGGCCCAATCACCGTCTTGCACGCCTCGATCGCCTCGAACGCGAACAGCGTCGCCATGCCCGCATCGAGCGCATCCCCCAGGTACGGCAGCCACACCGCCTCCGTCGGCGGCTCCGGCAGCAGCCGCTCGCACCGGTCCAGCACACGTTCGAGATCGCCCAGCCGCTCGACCTTCTCGCCCGTCATGGCGTAGATCACCGGCAAGTGATACGCGGTATTGGGGAAACCGACCAGATGATCGCGCCCCTTCTCGCGAATCGCCGCGCCGAGCATCTGCCGCGCCCGCGCGACCGTCTCCCGTGCCCCCACAATCGCATCCGTGCAGATCGCCCTAGACATCCAGCTCTCTCCGATCCTTCATGTCGTAGAGCTTCCGCTCGGTCTTGCGATTGATCCCCAACGCGTCGCGCTTCTTCTCGATGTGCGCGACCATGATCCGCACCGCGTCCTCCACGTCCGGCACATAGTGGAACTTCGCCCCGACCACCGCCTCCAGCCCATCGCACAGGTAGCTCGTGACCGCCTCGGACCCCGCCGTGTAGAACGGCCGGCCCAGCACCACGTCGATGCCCGACGCCACGAAGTAATGCGCGATCGCGACGGCCTTCTCGCTCATCCACTCCGGCGCCGCACCGATCGCCGGAAGCTGCGACAGGTCGTTGCCCAGCCCGCCCTCCGCCACCACGTACGTCGCCGCCATCAGAATCCGCGAATTATCCACGCACGAGCCCATGTGCAGCACCGGCGGAATGCCCACCGCTTCGCACACCTCGCGCAAACTCGGCCCCGCCTGCTCCAGCGCGGCCTCAGGCGTCAGCAGCCCTTGCTTGCCGCACGCCACCGCCGCGCACCCCGTCTGCAAGACCAGGATGTTCCGTCGAATCAGCTCCCGCGTCAGCGTGACGATGTAGTCGTCCATCCGCCCGCGCGCATTCGTGCACCCCACGATTCCCGCGATGCCCCGCACGCGCCCCGTCAGAATCGCGTCGTTCAACGGCCGGAAGCTCCGCCGAAACGTCCCGCCCAGCATCGTGAAGATCGTCTCGTTCGAGAACCCGGCCACGAGCGGGTGCTTCACGTCTGGAATCCGCACCTTCCGCGGGTCGCGGTTCGCGAAATTCGCGATCGCCTTCCGCAGAATCTCCTTCCCGAGCGCAAGCGTCGGCGGCCCATGTCGCCGTCCGTCCGGGTCCACCGGCTCGGCCTCAGGAGTCCGCGCGATCGGGCTCGTCGTCAGAATCTTCGTGTGGTAACAGCGCGCCACCGACGGCAGCGACGCCATGCAGCACTGTACGTCCGTAATCATCAGTTCGACCGCCCCCGTGACGATCGCCAACTCCTGCTGGAGGAAACTGCCGGCCACCGGCACCCCGTGCCGCATCAGCACTTCATTCGCCGTGCAGCAAATCCCCGCCAGGTTGACGCCTTCGCTCCCCACCGCCCGCGCCTCCGCCACAATCTCCGGATCGTGCGCCGCCGCGATGAGCATCTCCGTCAAAGCCGGCTCGTGCCCGTGCACCAGCACGTTGACCTTGCGTTCTTCAAGCACCCCCAGGTTCGCGCTCCCGCGCACCGGCGCCGGCGTGCCGAACAAAATGTCGCTGACCGTCGTCGCGATCATCGACCCGCCCCACCCGTCCGCGAGCGCCGTCTTGAGCGCCCCATGTATCAAATTTCGATAATCGTGATCGACGCCGATATGCGTGCGGTGCAACGCCTCGACGATGGACGGGTCGATGCCGCGCGGCGCGAGCCCCAGCCGATCCCACACCCCCTGCCGCGACGCCGGCGCCAGCCCCAGCGTCTTGAGTTTCCCCTCCTGCAGCGAAAACTCCGCCAAAAACACCTCGGCCAGCTTCGCCGCGATCTCCTGCAACGAAAGATCGTGCGAAGCGCCGTCGATGCCCCACTCCGCGGCCGCCGCCCGCAACCGCCGCTCGTCCTTGATCCGGTAGTCGCCCCCGCGTCCCTCCGCCACCGCCTTCAGCAGCAGCACCAACCCCCGTCCGTGGTCCGAATGCGCCGCCGCCCCCGCGGCCACCTCGCGCAGCAGGTTCCGGGCCACGATCGTGTCCGCGTTCGCCCCGCACACGCCCCGCGGCGACTTCGGTGCAATCCGGCACGGCCCCATGTGACACAGCCGGCAGCACACTCCGTCCGTCCCAAAGCCGCAGCTCTTCCCCTGCGCATCGGCCCGCGCGAACGCGTCCGCCACGCCGTCCGCGGCCGCCTTCTCCAGCATCGCGGCGCTGGCTGCGTCGGTCACCTTATCCTGCGGCGATCTATCCTTCGCCATACCGCTCCTCTGGGGGCCCCCGCCGACCGTTACGTTGGCGCCAGCCGCGCGAACATACTCGCCGCCGCCGTCCAGACCGGATTCTGGCCCGGCAGCGTCCAGATCGACTCGCCGGCCGCGTCCCGCGCGCCAACTTCGGCATCCTCGGGCAAGCTTCCGACGACCGTAACCCTACTATCCTCGAAAAATCGCGGCACCAGGTCAAGAGAATTGTCCCGTGACCCGCCGCGCGCCGGCTCGCGCGCCCGGTTGACCACCAAACCCATCGCCCCCGCGTCGATTCGCATCTCCATAGCTAGATCATAGAGCCGCCGCGCCGTCGTCAACCCCCGCCTCGAGGAATCCGCCATGAACAACAACTGGTCGACTCGCCGCACGATCCGCCGGCTCAGGTTTTCCAGCCCCGCCTCGTTGTCCAGTACGACAGCGGCATAGCTCCCGGCCAGCCGCCGCACGGCCGCCCCCAGCACGTTGTTCGCGTAGCAGTAGCACCCCGGCCCTTCCGGCCGCCCCATCGCGAGCAGGTCGAACCGCTCCGTCTCGATCAGGCTCTGCTGAATCTTCAATTCCAGGAGCTGCTGCTTGCCCATGCCCCCGGTCGACGTACCCAGCGACTGGGCAAGTTGCTTCACTTCCTCGCGAATGGACCCCACGGCCGACGACACCTGCACCCCCAGCAGCGCATCGAGATTCGTATTCGGGTCCGCATCAACGGCCAGCACCGGCCGCCGCCCCTGCTCGCTCAGCCACCGCACCGCCAGCGCCGCCAGCGTCGTCTTCCCCACTCCGCCCTTGCCGGTGATCGCCAGTGTCCAACCCATTTCCGACGGTCCTTCCGAACGCGGGGCGCATCAAGCCCTGTACTTCTCCCGCAAAGCCACGCTGAGCGGACCGAGCAGCTCAAAAACCCGCTCCGCGTCCCCGACCTCCATCGTCCCCGTCCCGCACGCCGGCGTAATGAACGCCTGTGCCGCAATCACGCGCGGCTCGATGTCGGCACGCTCCGCCAGGTGCTTCGTCACCCGCTCGAACCGCTCCATCAGGTTCGCGACGGTCTCGTCCCGCACCGCCGCCTTGGTCGGCACGATGCCCCACGCCAGCGCATTGCCACGCTCCACGATGTGCCGCCGTATGTGCTCCGGATACAGCGCCACCGTCTCGCCGAACTCGTACGCGTCGAAGCTCAGCACGTCCGCCCCCGCATCCACCAGCAGCGACCAGTCCGTATTCCCGCAGCAATGCACGCCCGCGATCGCCCCCTCCTGGTGCACCGCCGCGATCACCTCGCCGAGCTTCGCGATCACGTCGACCCGCTGCACCGTCACGTACGTCGAGCTGCCAAACGCCGCCAGAATCGGCTCGTCGACAAAGCACAGCACCCGCTCCGCGTACGGCCGCAGCTTCTGAATCTGCCACCGGCACTTCAGCGCCAACCCCTTGACCACCGCGTCCACGAACTCGTCGTTGTAGTAGATCGCCCGCTTGTTCTCGTCCACGATCGTCAGCGCGAACGACAGCGGCCCCGTCGTCTGGCACTTCACGCACGGCAGCCGCCGCCCCAGCGCCCGCAGCCGGCTCTTCAGCGCCGGAATCCCCGCCGCGAACGCCGGCGAAATCGCCCCCGCCGAGCAATCGCCGCTTTCTTCCGCCGCTAAGTACCCCTCGTAGAACCGCGCCAGGTCCTCGGAATAGTCCCCCGCCGTGTCGATGAACATCCGCCCCTTCGCCTCGTCGATCACCACCCGCGGCAGCCCCTCCGAATACTGGATCTCCATCTGCTCGCGCAGCCCGCGCTTCGAAAGCTGCGGCCAGAACGGCGCCTCGGGCAGCGCGTCGAAGATCACGGCCAACGCCGCCGCGGGGTCGCTGTGCGGCATCGACCCGATCGCCGTTGCCATGCACTTCGGCTGAAAATCCACTGCCGACCTCCTCCGACGCGAATTACCGCGCGGCGCGCTCCTTAACCTTCTCCCACACGTCACAAAACTGCGCCCGCAACGGCTCCTCGATGATATCCACCAGCGGCAGATTCTCGCGGTCGGCGCGGCGGATTGTCTCGCTAAACGGCAGACCGCCCAGGTAATCCTCGCCCGCCAGCGCCGACTCCAGGAACGCCCGGTCCGCCTCGCTGGCCACCTTGTTTCCGATAATCGCGTACCGCCGCACGCCGATCTCCCCCGCCATCCGCCGCACGCTGGCCGCCGTCTCAACCGACCGCCGCCCCGGCTCGACCACGACGACCATCAGGTCCACGCCCTGCGCCGTCGCCCGCCCCAGATGCTCCAGCCCCGCCTCAAAATCGAGAATAACGCAGTCGTCCTTATACAACACCACGTCCATCAGCAGCGCCCGCAGCAACACGCTCTCCGGGCACGCGCACCCCGACCCCCCGCCCTCGATCGCCCCCAGCACCAACAAGTGCACGCCGCGGAACTCCGCCGACTCCTTCTCGGCAATGTCCGCCACGTCCGGGTTCAGCTTGAACATCTGCCCGTACTGCTTGACCTTCGCACCGGTGCGCTGCTCGATCAGCGCCCGCCGCGCCGCCAGCGGCACCAACCCCCGCCGCTGCGCCTCCGGCAGCCCGAGCGCCGCCGCCAGGTTCGCGTCCGGATCGGCGTCGATCGCCAGCACACGCAGCCCGTCCGCCACGGCCAGGTGCGCGAACATCGCCGCCACGGTCGACTTGCCGACCCCGCCCTTGCCGCTGATCGCCAGTTTCAACGCCACGTCGCCTCGCCGCCAGCAAAGCCTCGCCCCGCTAGCTGCGATGATAATCGCCCCATCGCCCGCGCACGAACCGCGCCGGGCCGAATCGGCACGGCGGTAGCCTCGCCCCCCGTGCACCGTAGCGTCGCCCCCCCGTCGGCGACGTAGAAGGCGAAGAACCCGCCGCCGGTGCGTGTTTCCACCTCGCACACCGACGTGCGGGAGTCCTTTCCCGCGTGCGGCGCCCCGCGAACGCCGCCCGCCGGAGCACTCCCTGATGCCCGAGCCCCGCGCAGGGCTAGGCCACGCCCGGCGGAAACCGAAAGATCCAGCCTATGTTAATGCCAATCGTAGGTGTCCCGATTATGGGCCTCGCGATTTCCGTCGTGCCGGGGGCACCACGCTGGGACCGCTAGTCGGGCGATGTGCCCCTGCCCGGCTGTCCTCCCCAATCGCCTGTTCTGATTCTCCGCGGGCAATTGCGACAATGCGTTGGCGCGCATCGTCTGGGATCTGTACAAAACCCTCGAACCCGTCTTCCGCGTACAGCAAAATCCTTCGCACGTTCAACCCCAGCTCAGCGTTCATACTCTCCGCAACGTCAACCCGAAGTATCAGCGTATGAACGGATTTACCTGGAACGTCAAAGGCCAGCGAGCCGCCTAAGAAATCAGGATTGTCCTGCAATTGCGCACTCTGTATCACTGTGTCTTCGCTACGTTCGATTACCTCACCGTTCTCGAACTGAACACTCAGCCGCGGCACACTGACTGTGCGGGGGTTGTAGTCCATGTTTGTTACTTCTATCGGCAGCGACAACGAAAGCCCTTTTTCGTTTTTTGGCTGCCCGTACCCGCTATGCTCCCTTATTGTGTAGGAGTCGCGGACCGAGAGATGGCCAAGGCCGGCGCGCACGTCACGGCCTGTTTCGATGTTCGTTCCTTCCGAAAGCAACAGTCGCGGCGGAATGTCAAACTCGAAATCCGCGGCCGCGGGCTCGCCGGTATTCATCGGATAGCGACGTGTGTCTGGATTCTGGAACGTACCTCCGAAGCGCTTCCGTTCCAACTCGACTTTTGAAATGGGCGCGTTCTGGGGCATCTTCACCTTTAGTATGCCTGTCCAGGTGAACCCGACTGGCATCTGTTGAACTCTCGATGGCGTGCCATACATGATGTGCGTGCCATCCAGACAGAAAGGACCGCCGTATAGTACGCGCGAGCCCTGAAGACAGTTTAGACCCTCATACTCATTTCCACGATCGTCGGTTATTATGACACGAAACTCACGCGTCATCACCATACCGGATTCTGTAGGCCATCGGGCATCGATGCGACGAAAGGCCAGAGTTATATATGCGCCTTCAACGTCGCGCGTGAAGATTCCCTGTTGAGGTGATCCGTCAGCATGGTGTCGTTCAAATTTGGCAACCGTAATACTGAGGTCATTATCAACGAGAATGCCGTTCTTCAGGGGAGGTGCCGATGTTTCCGTCGCTCCTCCGCGTACGGATCCAGCTAGTCCCGCACCCTGCGGACTCTGAACAGATCCCGCTGTCGGAACCTTCGGTCCTTTGGGCGACGGAAGAGGTGCGCGTTCGTCAAAACGGCCAGGTGTGGCGCCCCCGCTTGCGGCGGCGCTCTTACGGTTGGCTTCGTGGACTACGGCCGTGGCGGCGGCACCAAGGAAGAAGACGGGCCACAGGGCCAACACAATGGCCACCACGCAGACAACCGTTCCTGCAAGCGGCAGACTTATCCCAGACCGTCGCCCGGCGATGGAGACAGCGCATCCGACGACTCCGAACAGCAGCCCCAACCCACTGAGCGGCAGGCTGATCAGTCCGAGAATGGGTATCCAGCACGTGATGCAGGCCAGAACCCCCAGGAGAATCGCGACCAGCCCTAACCCACTCATGGCTTTGGGCCCCCTGAATTTTATGGTCATATGAGCCGGGTAGGGAGCGTCCGCCGAGGGCATGGCCGCCGTCCTGCCGGCGGGCACGGTCACCGTGCCGCCACAACTCTTGCAGCGGGCCTTGCGCCCGGCGAACTGCTGGGCCATGATGATCTCGCTGCCGCACTTGCACTGGAAACGAATGAGCGGGGCAGTGTCTGAAGCGGGCTGAGGCCCCGCAGGATGGGCCTCCATCGGCGTCTCATCCAGTAGCTTCAGGCCAGGACCCGCGTCGCTGACGAGGAACACATGCTGGCAGTCGTTGCAGCGTACCTCTTTGCCCAATACGGATTCGGGTACCGGACGGACCTTCTTACATGATGGGCACTGGAGCGAAATCATGTCTCATCGCCTTAATCGCGAATCGAACGGGCCAGCGCACACGCCAGCGAGTCGCAATCGGCAGGGCGGGCGGACAACGCATCACTTGTATTGACTCCACGCGTCACCTCGCAGCCCGTTGGTGCGTATGTACCGCTGCAAATGATCGCGAAGGTTGGCACTCCCGTACAGATAGACCACAATGCCGGCGGAGATGAACACCCCGACCACGCTAACCACAATTCCCGTCCGATACACCAGGGCTATGACAAAGCAGAGGATGTTCACCACAACGAATGCTATGGCCAATCCCCTCGCCAGCGAAAGGCCCCACCTGCGGAACGTCCAAAGGCCGTAGCACGCCACCATCAGAAGTAGTCCATAGTGGAACAGCAAGACGCCCATGAACTCCATGAGCAGCATCTGTCCCCCTAGTTCGCCCACGTTGCTCGGACCGAACATCTTCGGCGCGTTTCCGATCCCCCCGCCCATAAAGGTACCCACCCCTGCGCAGATACCGCCTGAGTACAATAACACCAGGCCCGCAAACAGCCAGTAGAAGACCAGCCAAACCAGTCCGACGGGTCTCTTCGCGCCGATGCTGGGAGAGACCACCGAGAACTCCGCCAGCTCGGTTGCTGGCGCCGGTGCAGGCTTCTCAAACGGATGCACGAGCTGCCCATCCTCAGATACCGGTCGTTCGGCCTGCGGTGGCAGCGGCGCGGTTGTCGGTTGCGCGGCAGGCGCGGCCGTACGCGACGGAACGCCGTCTTGCGCGGCCGTTGCCACGAACGCAGAACCGCAGTCGCGGCACTGCACCTTTTTGCCCAGAATTGTCTCAGGGGCCGGATGGACTCTTCGGCAAGAAGGACATTGGACCGTCATCATCCCGTCGTCTCCCACGTCCTCCCATGCCGAGCAACATCCCCTCGGCTCATGGAACGGAGAGGGCGTCCAGACATTTTACTTCGTTGCGTTCCAGAGCCACCCGCCGCTTCGCCATGTGCACGCCTCCGCGGCGCCGGCCCATTCGGACATCCTAGCGGGCGGCGGCGGCCACCGTCAAGGGCGAGTCCGACCGCCCAGGGCCTCTCGGTTGGCCCGGAAGGCCCCGCCACGCACGTGCCGGCGTGGGACCAACCAGCAGGGGCAGCGGTGGCGCGCGAATAAAGCGGGACACCGGGGCTGTCGAAAAGGTCGCTCTGCGCGCCTCAGGCGGCAACGAGACCACGCAGGGGCGCCGGCGCCGACGAAGAATGGTCACACCCGTCCCCGCCAGCCGACGAAGTTGGAGTTTTCAGCGGCAACCGGGATGGGTACGATGCTAGTAGCGGTTTTTGCGTGGGCGATCACCGCCCCAGCCCGCCCGCGCCTGTGCACCGCTCATGAGGAACGCCCGGATGATCAAGGAGTACCACGCCCCGCCCACGCTGGCCGAAGCCCTCGCGATCAAGGAGCGCCTCGGCGACGCCGCCGTCTTCCTTGCGGGCGGAACGGAGGTCAATTCCGCAGCGTTCCCATCCGCACCGGCGCACGTCATCAGCCTCCAGCACCTCGCCCTCACCAGCATCCAGCCCACCGCAACCGACCTCGTTATCGGAGCCTGCTGCACCATCCAGCAAATCGTCGATTCGCCCGCCGTCCCCGACACCATCAAAGCCGCCGCCGGGCACATCTTCAACCGCAACATCCGCAACATGGCCACCATCGGCGGCCAGCTCGGCAGCAACAAATCGTGCAGCAACCTGCTGCCGATCCTCGTCGCGCTCGACGCCGCCGTGGACCTCGCCGACCCCGCCGGAACACACGCGATTCCGGCGCTAGAATACATCGCCGGGGAGCGAAAGGAGCTCATCACGCACGTGCGCATCCCGACCAGCGCTTTGGCCCGCCGGGCCGCCGTGGAGCGCTATGCGCGCACGGCCAACGATATCTCCATCCTCACCGCCGCCGTCTCCCTGACGCGCGCCGGCGAGAATGTCGTGAGCCCCGCCATCGCCGCCGGCGGCGTCGCGAAGCACGTGATTCGCCTCGAGCCCGTCGAGCGCGAGCTGGACCGCAAGCCCCTGCCCAAACGCGACGCGCTCGAACGCCTGGTCGCGACCCACGTCGCGCCCATCACGGACATTCGCGGCACCGCCGAATTCAAGCAGCACATAGCCGGCGTGCTCGTGGCCAAGGCCCTGCTCCGGGCGTACCGGGACGGAGGACGCTAGCCGCCATGCAGATCACCCTCAAACTCAACGGCGCCCCGCGGACCCTCGACGCCGCCCCCGGCGAAACGGCCCGCGACTTCCTGCGCCGCACCGGCATCTTCTCCGTGCGCAACGGTTGCGACGGCCAGGGCTCCTGCGGCTCCTGCGCGATCCTCTTCAACCGCAAGCTCGTCAACTCCTGCCTCCTCCTCGCCCCGCAGCTCGACGGCCAGGAGGTCTACACCGTCGATTCCCTCGCCAAGAACCGCACCCTCTCAGCGATCCAATCCGCCTTCATCGACGCCGGCATCGTGCAATGCGGCTACTGCACCCCCGCGATGCTGCTTGCCGCCCACGAATTGCTCGAGCGCGTCGAGCAGCCAACCCGCGACCAGGTCTCCGACGCCATGTCCGGCATCCTCTGCCGCTGCACCGGCTACGAGCAGATCTTCGCCGCCGTCGATCTGGCCTGCCGCCGCCGCCTCGACCCGAATTACAAGGGCGAAATCGCCCCCGAGTTCCGCGATGACCTCCGCCTCGTCGGCAAAGCCCAACGCAAAGTCGACGGCCCGCGCCTCGCCCGCGGCGAGCGTGCCTTCGTCGAGGACATGGTCGAGCCCGGGCATTGCCACCTGAAGATGCTCGGCAGCCCCCACGCCCACGCCTACATCCGCAGCATCGACACCACCGCCGCCGAGGCCATGCCCGGCGTCGTCTTCGTCCTGACGTACAAGAACTGCCCCGACGCCCCCTACAACCAGGCCGGCCAGGGCTTCCCCGAGCCCTCGCCCTACGACCGCCGGCTGTTCGGCCAGAAAATGCGCCACGTCGGTGATCGCGTCGCCGCCGTCGTCGCCGAGACACCCGAGATCGCGGCCGCCGCCCTCGCCACGATCAAGGTCGAATACGACGTGCTGCCGCCCGTCCTCACGATCGACGAAGCCGCGGCGGACGGCGCCCCGCTCGTGCACAACAGCGAAATCGCCTACGTCGCCGGCGCCCCGGCCAACCTCGACAACTCCGGCGCCGACCCGCGCGACGGCAAGATCATCTACCAGTTCCCGATCCACGCCGACCCGCGCCGCAACATCGCCGCCCGCGTCGACGGCGGCATCGGCGACACCGACCAGGGCTTCGCCGAGGCCGACGTCATCCACGAAGCGGTCTACGAGTCCTCGCAGGTCCAGTGCACCCCGGCCGAGCCCCACGTCGTCTACACGCGCATGGACGGCGATCGCCTCGTCATCCACGCTTCGACCCAGGTCCCGTGGCACATTCGCCGCATCGTCGCGTACATCCTCGGCGTCAGCGAAAACAAGATTCGCGTCATCAAGGAGCGCGTCGGCGGCGGCTTCGGCTCCAAGCAGGACATCGTCCTCGAAGAGGTGGCCGCCTACTGCACCTGGGTCACCGGCCGCTCGATCCTCTTCCGCTTCGACCGCCGCGAGGAGTTCATCGCCTCGCGCACGCGCCACCCGATGAAAATCCGCATCAAGCTGGGCGCGAAGCGCGACGGCCGCCTGACCGCGATCTTCATGGACCTGAAGGCCAACACCGGCCCCTACGGCTCGCACTGCCTGACGGTCCCCATGAACGCCTGTTCGAAGTCGCTCCCGCTGTTCCTCTGCGACAACGTGCGCTTCCAGGTCACCACCTATTACTCGAATATCCCGCCCACCGGCGCGTACCAGGGCTACGGCGCCCCGCAGGGCTCCTTCGCGCTCCAGCTCGCCGCCGCCGAGTTCGCCGCCAAGCTCGGTATGGACCACCGCGAGTTCCTCGAGCTGAACCGCGCGCGCGAGGGTGCGATGCTCGAAATCCTCCGCTGCCTCGGCGAAGGCCGCGAGGGCATCCCCCAGCGTGTCTCCAGTTGCGGCCTCGGCCCCGCACTTGAACAGGGCGCTCGCCGCATCGAATGGGGCGTCCGCGCCGAGAGCGATGACCCCGACGTCCGCATCGGCAAGGGCGTCGCCATTGTCCAACAGGGCTCCGGCTTGCCCGGCCTCGACTCCGCCAACGCCGCGGTCATGATGCTCGGCGACGGCACCTTCATGCTGCTTTCCGGCGGCGCCGACCTCGGCACCGGCCTCGACACCGTCACCACCAAGATGGTCGCTGAGTGCCTCGGCACCAGCATGGCCGACATCGCCCTCATCGCCGCCGACACCGACCTCACCCCCTTCGACACCGGCTGCTACGCCTCCAGCGGCACGTACTTCTCCGGCGGGGCCGCGCTCAACGCCGCCGCCGCGATGAAGGTGAGAATCCTGCACGTCGCCGCCGAGCTGCTCAAAGAGCCCGAGACCGACCTCGAGGTCGCCTTCCCCTCGACCGTCCGCGGCAAGAGCGGCTCCGTCACCTACAAGGACATCGCCGCCTACACGCAGACCGGCACCGGCTGCGGCCAGCTCACCGCCACCGGCAACTTCGTCAGCGACAAGGCCTCGATCCCCTACGGCGCCCATTTCTGCCAGGTCGCCGTCAACACGCGCACCGGCCTCGTCACCGTGCAGAAGTACTACGCCCTCCAAGACTGCGGCACGCCCATCAACCCCGAGCTGGCCCTCGGCCAGATCTATGGCGGCGTGCTGAAAACGATCGGCCACTCGCTCTGGGAGGAGATGGTCCTCGACGCACAGGGCCGCTGCCTCAACGCGAACCTGCTGGATTACAAGGTCCCGACCATCGGCGACCTGCCCGACGACTTCCGCGCCGAGCTGGTCTACACGAACGACCCCTTCGGCCCCTACGGCAGCAAATCCGTCTCCGAGATCGCCTGCAACGGCGCCGCCCCCGCGATCGCCGCCGCCATCCACGATGCCGTCGGCGTGTGGCTGCGCCGTTGGCCGTTCACGCCGGAGAAGATCCTGCGGGCACTCGGCACGATCGCAGCCCCATCTGCGACCGCCGCCGCACCTGAGGAAGTGACCGCGCCGGCCCGCACCGCAACACCTACTCACGTCTAGGAAGCCCATGGAAAAGCCAGTTTTCACGGTCTGTCGGGCGGATTTCCTGCTACCCCTCAGCGCACCCGACCGCACCCGCCGCATCGCCGACGGCTACGTCCTCGCCGAAGGCGAGACCATCCGCGAGGTCGGCCCCTACACCCCCGAAATCGGCCGCCGCCTCCGCTCCCAATTCGGCTCGGCCCTGCGCATCCCCGGCGCGACTCCCGCCGACAACGACGCCATCCCCCGCCTCCGTGGCATCCTCCTCCCCGCCTTCGTCAAGGCCCACGGCCACGACCACGAGCAACCCATCATCGGCATCGCCAAGGACGAGCCGCTCACGAGCTGGCTCGACCACGCCGTCAACCTCTTCACCGGCTTCATGAACACGCAGGGCGACCGCCTCGCCGCCGAGCTCGGCTGCTCACCGCGCCTCGCGACCTACCGCATGGCCCGCCTCTGCGACATCCACTACGGCATCACGGCCTGCATGGTCCACCACTGCAATTACAACAAGTACCATCTGGAGGAGATCGCCCAGGCCAACGAGGCCGCCGGCACCACCATGATCGTCGCCGTCGGCGGACAGGACCGTCACTACCTCGCCGACCTGCTCGACAAGCCGGAGGACGCCGTCGCCCGCCTCGACGCCGCCCTTCGCATCCGAGGCCTCCAGCGCACCAGCTTCTGCCCCGGCCCCGACCAGGTCTTCTCCAACAGCCGCCTCGTCCTCGTGCCCCTCAAGAACTGGGCCCGCCAGCACGGCACTCTCTTCCACATTCACAGCGCCGAGGAGCCGAAGACCACCGTCTGGTTCCAGGAGGCGATTGAGCCCGGCCAGACCGAAGTCGAATTCGCCGAGTCGATCGGCATCCTCGACAACCGCACCGTCCTCGCCCACCAGGTCAACTGCGGCCCGCGCGACGTCGCGATCCTCGCCCGCACCGGCGCCCGCGTCGTCCACAACCCCCTCGCCAACACCATCCTCGGCTCCGGCATGCCCCCCATCATGGACATGCTCGCCGCCGGCGTCCCCGTCGCGATCTCGACCGACGGCTCCGGCTCCGCGGACAACCAGAACATCCTCGCCGCCGCCCGCCTCGCCGCCCAATACCAGCGGGCCCTGCACCAGGACGCCACGCTGCTGCCCGCCCAGCAATTGCTCGAGATGATCACCGTCGTCCCCGCCGGCATTCTCGGGCTGAACCAGGGCGAGCTGGCCCCGGGCCGCCAGGCGGATTGGATCGTCCTCAGCCTCGACCGCCCGAATCTCGTCCCCACGCGTCTCGACAACGTGACGGAGAATTTGCTCTGGGCCGCCGACGGCAGCGAAGTCGACACCGTCGTCTCCCGCGGCCGCGTGCTAAAACAAGCCGGCCGCATCCTGCCCTTCCTCGACGGCACGACGCCCGAGCAGATCATGACCACCGTCCAGACGCTCAGCGAACGCTTCGCCGACTATCGCGCCACCGCCGCCGAGCTAAAGGGCACCGGCGCACACAGGTGAAATCCGGCCGGAACCAGCGCCATGTTCATTAGCGGTATTCTCCTCGCCGCCGGCAGCTCCACCCGCATGGGCGCCGACAAGCTCCTGCTCCCCTACAAAGGCCGCCGCCTCATCGACCGCGCCCTCGCCCCACTTGTGGACTGTCGGCTGATCAACGAGGTAATCGTCGTCGTCCGCCCCGACTTCCACCCCCTGGTGCGAGAATCCCTTCTCGCACCTCCGCCCACCGACCCGCTGGTGCGGGAATCCCTTCTCGCACCTTCCCCGAACCCCCACAAATGCCGCCTCGTCGTCAACCCCGACCACCGCCAAGGCATGGGCACCTCCCTCCGCAACGGCGTCCAAGCCGCCAACCCCGCCGCCGACGCCTACGTGTTGTCCCTGGCCGACATGCCCGACCTCACCCCCGACATCGTCGCCACCCTGATCGACGCCTTCTACGCCAGCGGCAAAGCGGTGCTCATCCCCGTCTTCGACCAGCGCCACGGCCACCCCGTCATCTTCGCCGCGGCCTGCCGCGCTGAGCTACTGCGTCTGTCTGGCGACGCCGGCCCCCGCGCCTTCATCGCCGCCCACCCCGAGCTCGTCGCCTACCACCCCGTCCCCCACTCCGCCATCCTCCGCGACATCGACACCCCCGCCGACCTCACTTGGTCTGGACCTGAGCAACTTGACGAGCGCCAGTGACTTCACTTCGCGTGGGACCCGCTCGGCGTCAGCCTGGCGGGGCTTGTGAACGATCTCCTCGGGATGTGATGTTTCCGTTGTCATCGAGAGTCACTTCCCCTGGCCGCGGCTACGCCGTGACCGGGCCATGGACTCTCATAACACCTGGATCAGATTTTGGGGAGCAGGCCACCGCCATCAGGCACCTACTGCGTGTACCAGTGCAGGTCTGTCGATAGGGACTTGATGAAGCTGCGCAGCTTGCTGCTCGTCCGCTGGGTCAGAGCGTAATGCGGACAGAAAAACTCGTGCGCTGACAAGGGCGTCAGGTGGAACTTGTCGTAATGGTCCGGTTTGAGTGCGTAGAGCACACGAACGTGCCGAAGTGGGATGCGTTGCATGCCGGCCGCTGTCGCCGGGAAGCTCTCCAGCAATTGCCGGTAGGTCCTCGATTCTCCATGCTGCACGGCGGGTCCAGCGCGGGCCAACCAACCATCGGGCAATCGGAGCTCGCGGGTGTGAAGCGTCGGCATGTACCTGGAGCGCTTGTCGTAGAAGTTTTGCTCACACGAACAATGCTCGATTGCGACGATGTCTGCGAAGTTCGCGGTGGGACCGAGTGATACCCACATCCCGTCAGGGTACGTGGATGCGACATCCATGCCAACCACGACAAGACTGGCCATATTCTTCAACGATGTGCCGACTTGATCGGGAAGCACACGAACCCACGGCCCGCAACCCATGCCGCGTGCCCAACCCCACCCTGATTGCTTGGGCCGAAGGGGCCATTTCCTCAGCGCCGCCTTCGCCTCCGCATCCGTGAGCGTCGTTCGATTGTACGTTCGCACCACTTCCCATTATGGCCCGGTCCTGACGGTCTGACAACCCGGGGGACGCTCAACCTTGCGGCGAACCATCCGCGCCATGGAGCGAACGCCTGCCGTCTCGGAGTGAATGGCCTGCTGCATGGAGCGGCCGATTAGCCCCTTGGAGTCGGCCATCCGTGCCCCGGAGCGATCCGACCGCCCCGTGGAGCGCCTGATCCGCACCCGGGAGCGAGTCATCCGCTCGTCGGAGCGAGCGATCCGCTCCAGCCCGCGACGGACGCCAGTAAGGCCATGACTGACAGCCGGTTACGGCGATTCGCCGGTCCGAACCAAGTTCGCGCCATGCCCGTCTCTCGCTTGCGATGCCTCATTATCGGGACTAGCATAGCTGTTAGCACCATTTAACGCTGAGGAGTAACGGACGATGAATTCAGCGGTTATGAACACAGTTGGCCGCACGATACGGTTACGACGGGAAGGCACTCGGGGCTGGTGGATCATCTTCCAGGGGATCGGTACCGATGGCACGATTTTCGAAGACGTATGCACGGACCGCCGTACCCCTATTGCCGACCGTGCCGAGGCAGCCCGCTTGGCGGGGTTTGTGGCATCGCATTTCACGAATGAAGACGGTACGAACGTTGAAATCGTAGAAGAGCAATAACGTAGACGGAGAGATCAGTAATTTCGACATCGTTCAAAGACCGTGGGGCTAATCGAGGAAAGTCCTATGCCCGACTGCATCCCCGGCGGCGATGCCGAATTCAGCGAGTGGCTTGACAACTTCGTCACCTACGCCAACGCCAACCCGGCCACGCTGGGTCTGGTCCCGCGCGGCATGACCCCGATGACGACGGCGCAATCGACGTGGAAGAACCCAACCGGCCAGACGGGGTCGTGGAGCGAGACGGCGACGATTGGGGCGTAATCCTTGAAAGGTAGGTGACCGGTGCGTGCGCTGATTCGATTCTCACTTGACGACGACAAGAACAGCGAGCTTCGCAACAAGCTCGCGAAGATTCTTGTCGATGACTACGGTTTCGTGAAGCATGGCAAGAACACCGCGACCTACGAGCACGCCGATATCACAAAGCCGAAGCTCAAAGTCGTGATGGACAGATTCTGGAAGCAGGCCGTCAAGTCGACGAACGTGGCTGAGATCGATCACGTGTGGATGTACTGCGACAATCCGCCGACCGCTGCCAAGAAGTCGGCCGAGGGTAAGGGCGGAAAATGAACTGTCCGACGTGCGAGGCTGACGGCAATATTGTGAACATCCAAAAGTGCATGGATTGCGGGAAACTCTTCTGTTGGCGATGTGAAGGGCATAGCGGATACGGTCACGCCGCATGCCCAGAATGTGGCAGCGAGAATACCGCTGACTATCGAGATGGATACGCCGGTTGCCAAGGCGGCGACGATCCACGACCGCATTGGTAGCGATGGGTTCAGCTTGATCGAAAAGGAACACTACGCATGACCGTGCCGTGTCCGGCCTGCGGCGGAGAGATTCCAACATCTGGCGTGTCGCCGGGTGAGCGTATCCAATGCCCCTCGTGCGGAAAGGCATTCAAGACGACGCGAGCGTCATGCCCCGCTCCAGCATTGAATCGCTCAGATGAAGCCGCCGGGTACGCGCTTGCCGATCCAACAAAACGATGTCCGTATTGTGGCGAGACGATCAAGCAGGCTGCAATCAAGTGCAAGCACTGTGGATCGGATTTGAGGGCGCCGCCCGCCCACCCTCCTCCGCTCCCGGCCCGTCAGGCGCCGGCGCAGGGCTATCAGCCCGGCGCGGCCGTGTTCCCGCGTGGCCCCGTCGGCGGGCCGCGGATTCCCTATCGGCCGGAGACGTTCTCGACCCTCTATCGCTGGTTCGCGATTCTCATGGGCGCGGGCATTCTGCTGGCCGTGATGGTCATCGGAGCGGTCCTCTCGGCGGCAGTGGTACCCAATTGGATTCCTACGGCCGCGGGACTCCTCGTGTTTGCGGTACTCATCGGGTTTCCTGCCTGGATCGCCGCGATTCTCCTCTCCTTCATACTGCTGTTCAAGGCATGGAACCAGATTCAGGACGGGTACCAGCGAACTTCGGCGGTGTCCGCCGTCGGCTTCTGCTTCGTCCCGTTCTTCAACTTCTACTGGATCTTTGTGGCCTACTACGGGCTCGCCCAGGACCTCAACGGCTACGCGCGCCGGAACCAGATCGCGGCACCGCGGGTTTCCGAAGGGCTTGCGCTGACGTGTTGCATTTTGCTGGTGTGCTCCTTGGGGTGCTGGAAGTATCCGGTCCTCTGGATGCTGGCGTTGCTGCCCTGGATCGTGAGCGCGTTCGTCGTTCTGCACCAGATCAAAGCGGCGTCGATGGCTGTGGCGCAAGCGAAGTTGCAGGCGGCCAGCGCGGCCATCGGGGTGTAAGCGGGCGAGCGGGACAGCCACCTATTTCTGCTGCCCTTTCGCGGCGCCCCGCACTCGCCCCTGCTCCGTTCGCCGCCGCGGCACCAGTGTACCTGCTCCCAGGCCCGTCGCCCGCGCCCGGCAGCGCGCCGTCAACCTCGCCCCGCCGCCAGCCCATGCCCGCCCGCCCTTTCTCCCCGAACTCGTTACTCGCTATTCGCCACTCATAACTCGTTTTCCGCCCCCCCCTGCTCGCCCCCCGTTCGCCGCCGCCCTCCCCGGCTTTGTGCGAGTCGGTTTCATCGATGCCTGACGCCCGGGCCATCCCTCGCGTCCTTCGCGGTGCGATTGCCTCTTCTTCTCGTCTCTACGTGCGCGTCTCTGCCTTTTCTGTTGTTCGCCCCTCGAAAAAAAGGCTTTTTCTTCGTGCCCTTCGCGTCCTTCGTGGTGAAATCCCGCCGCCAGCCGCCAAAAACGCACAAAATCGCGCAGCGGCCCACAATCTCGCGCCGCCGCCGCCAATCTCGCGCAAACCCCCCGCCCCGCCTTTCTTCCCGCCCGTTTCCGGTGAATACTTACCCTGTCCGCGCGGACGTTCCGCGCCCGCAGGTTCGCCTGACATCGGATCGCTTTTCTGTGATTTCGCTCCTCACCAACTCACGGCCTTCGCGTCCTTGGCGCTCTCGGCGTCTTGGCGGTTGCCTTGCGTTGGGTCCGGATAATCAAGTGTGCCAANNGGGGGGGTACACACCTTGGCACAGTTGGCACACTTCCCCTTTCCAGCCCGCGAACCGCGCACGCCGCCCGGCAAGTGTGCCAAGATCGCCAAGTGTGCCAAGACCGCCAACCAGGGAGCCCACACATTGGCGGTCTTGGCGGCCTTGGCCGCCGCGTTGCGCCCGCCCCGTTCTTATCCGGAACTCCGCCAACCCCCTGGCAATCTCGCCACCCTTGGCGGCCTTGGCGGTTTGCCGCGGCCGGATCGCCGCTACCATACTCTGGGAGCGTCGGCCCCCTGGCGTTCCGGGACCGAACTCGAAGGTAGAAGAACGTGGTTTCTACGAGAATCCTGATCAAAGGCGCCGGCGAACACTCCTCCGGTACCGCCCATCGCCTCTTCCGCGCCGGTTTCCGCGTCGCCATGACCGACCTCGCCTGGCCCAAGGCCGTCCGCCTCACCGTCTCCTTCTGCACCGCCATCTTCGACCGCGAAATCACCGTCGAAGGCGTCCGCGCCGTCGCCTGCAAGCCCGACAACACCGCCATGCTCGCGACCTTCGACTGGTCCCACATCCCCGTCTTCATCGACCCCGACTGCCGCCTCAAAGACCTCTGGCGACCCGACGTAATCATTGACGGCCGCATCCTCAAGACGAATCTCGACAATCACGTCGGCGACGCGCCGCTCGTCATCGGCTACGGCCCCGGACTGACCGCCGGCCGCGACGTGGACTTCGTCGTCGAGACGAGCCGCGGCCACGACCTCGGACGGATCATCACGCACGGCCCCGCCGCCGCGGACACCGGCGTCCCCGGCCCCATCGCCGGCCTCACCCACCAGCGCGTCCTCCGGTCCCCCGCCGACGGCACGCTCCAGCCCCACCGCCGCATCGGCGACATCATCCACGCTGGCGACCTCATCGCGACCGTCTCCGGCCAACCCATCCCCGCCACCATCCCCGGCGTCCTGCGCGGCCTCGTGTACCCCGGCTCCCAGGTCGTCGTGAATCAGAAGCTCGGCGACATCGACCCCCGCGGCGACCCGGCGTACTGCCACACCCTCTCCGACAAGACGCGCACGATCAGCGGTGCCGCGCTGGAGATCATCCTATCCTTCTTGAATCGCAGGCAACCCACGTGACCTCCGCCCCGCTTCCACCCGCCGCCCTCGACGACGCCTTCGCCCTCGCGACCCACTCCTACATCTTCCTCATCGGCGGCGGCGGCAAGACCACGCTGATGTTCACGCTCGCCCACCACCTGTCGCGCGCCGGCCACACCGTGATCTCGACGACCAGCACCAGGATTCTCTACCCGTCGCCGCAGGACGCGGCCCGCGTGATCATCGAGGCTGACCCAGCCCGCGCGGCCACGCAGTTGCGGTCCGAGCTGCCCGAGGCACGCCACATCGCGCTCGCCAAGACGCTCTGCAACGCCGATCGCAAGCTCTGCGGCCATGCGGCGGACGAACTCGACGCGCTGCGCCAGGCGCACGTCGCGCACTACATCCTCGTCGAGGCCGACGGTGCCGCTGGCCGTTCCCTCAAAGCTCACGCCGACCACGAGCCGGTGATCTCGACCCAGGCTGACCTCGTAATCGCCGTCATCGGCACCGACTGCATCGGCCACCCCCTCGACGACGCCCACGTACACCGCGCCGCACGCTTCGCCCAGCTTTTAAACCGCGCCATCGGAGCGCCCCTCGCGCCCGACGATGTCGCGGCCATCTTCTTCCACCCCCTCGGCTACCTCAAAGCCGTCCCCCCCGCCGCCGACCTGATCGTCCTGCTCAGCAAGGCCGGCGTCGCCGCGCAGCGGGCCAACGCCCCGCAGCTCGCGACCGCGTTGCGCGCCGCGGATCACGACAAGCGTATCGCGCGCATCGTGCTCGGCGAGCTGGCCGGGCCGCACCCCTTCGTAGAACGCATCCCCTGAGCCCGGCACGACATGCCTGCACCCGGGCCGTTCGGCTCCCGGCGGTGCCGCGACCCGATCCGATTGGTGCAGTTTCGTGTCAGAAAGTACCGCCGCCCGTCTATCTTGTTCCGAGACGATCGCATGAGCAGAGGCATCTTGCGCGGGCTCCGCCGGGAGCCAGCGGTCGTGCGACCGCGTCCGGCGGCACCGCGTTCTTATCCAGGAGGAGATCGCGTGAGCATCAGGACACAAGGACAGCGGCGGGCCGCGCGGCTGGCAACGCTGGCGGCCGCCGCATGGCTGGCAGGCGCCCCAGCGTTCGCCGACGACTGGGTCATGCACATGACCGTGGACAACGTCTACGACGTCTACTTCGGCAATTCGATGGCGACCGACTTTCACGCCGGCGGCGACTCAAACTGGCAGACCACCGAGACCTGGTACGCGTACGGGCGCGACCCGGCGGATTACCTGTACGTCGCCACGGCCTCCGACCACGTGGTGGCCCAGGGCTTCCTCGGGGACTTCGTCAACACGACGCTCGGCGCGACGATCCAGACCGGCAGCACGGTGTGGCAGGTGTTCCCGGCGGGCAAGTACTGGCCGCAGATCGACCCCGGCTGGCCGAACCCGTGGCCGGCCTGGCAAATGCCGACGCAGGCGCAGGTAGACGCGGCAATCGCCTTCGCGACGACGAACAACCTCTGGGCCGCACCGACCCAGGTTCCCGGGTATGACAATTCGTCGAACCCGGCGCCCTGGGGCAATCGCCCCGGGATCTCGCCGACCGCCAGTTGGATCTGGTACGACAGCGGCAACGACCCGGGCGGCGGGACCTACCCGGTGCCGTTCAACGGGTTCAACCACGACGAGTTTCTGGTGTTCCGCGTGCCGAACGCGCCGGAGCCGAGCGCACTGGCGGCGACGTTGATCGGCCTCGCGACGTTGCGGAGGCGTGAGCGCGCGGCCTGACCGCGTTGAGACTTCGTGGCCGCCGCACTGCGTCCAAGGCCACCTCGCGCCACACGCCGGGTCCGGCTTCCCACGCCGCCTCGAAGTGTCGATAATCGCGACGCCTGGCGGAGAGAGCTGTGGCGTCGAATGCAACGTGGCGGTCGCCGTACCGCCTTCAGGAGGCTGGCCTGGTCCTGGTCATCCTCCTGCTGGCCGCGCTGCTGACCTTCGGCGGCGGGTCGGTGACCGTCGGCGGGCGCGAGGTCAACAACTTCCTCCGCGTCGACAACGTGGTGCCGAACGTCGCGACGACGATGTCGTGGATCGCCATCATGGCCGTCGGCGCCACCGTCGCGATCGCCGGGGGCGGGATCGACATCTCCGTCGGGTCGGTCTTCGGGCTGGCCGCGCTGGGCACGGCGGCGGTGCTCCAGCGCTTCGATGAACAGGCCAGCGGCTGGCTGGTCGTGCCGGCTGCGGCGGCCGTCGCACTCGGCATCGGGCTGCTGTGCGGGCTGCTCAACGGCGCGATCGTCGTCGGGCTCCGGATGCACCCTTTCATCGTGACGCTGGGGACGCTGAGCATCTTCCGCGGCATCGCCCTGATCTCCGTGCGGACCAAATCGCTGCCGTCGGGCGACCATTCGCTGCCGCTGGCGTTCACGAGCCGCTTCGTGTCGTGGCAACTCGTGGTCGAACGGGCGGGCGCGACCCCCCTGCTCATTCAGCCGGTCCCGATGCTCATGATGCTCGCCTGGGTGCTAGCCGCGTGGGTGTTCCTCAGCCACATGGTCGCCGGGCGGCAGGTGTACGCAGTCGGCGGGAACGAGGAAGCCGCCCGCTTCAGCGGCATCGCGATCAACCGCGTCAAGTTGCGGATGTACGCCCTGTCCGGGCTTTCCGCCGGCCTAGCGGGGCTCGTCTCAACCGGCTTCTACGGCTCCGCCAACACGGCCACCGGCGAAGGCTACGAGCTGATGGTCATTGCGGCGGCGGTGGTCGGCGGTGCAAGCCTCACGGGCGGGCGCGGCACCGCGCTCGGCGCGCTGCTCGGCGCGCTGGTGATCAAGCTCATCGACAACGGAACCTACATCCTCAAGCAGGTCAATCTGGGCTTCACCACCCTGCCGGTCTCGAAGGAGTACAGCAAGATCATCATCGGCGTCGCGATCATCCTCGCGGTCGCGATCGACCGGTTCAGCGAATACGTGCAGAGCAGACGGCTGGCAATGGGGGCGCGCCAAAAGCAATAGACGCATGGCGTCCAGGAGGTAGTGCATGAAACCAACCTCGTCGTTCACCTGGCTCGGCGTGGCAGCGACCGCGGCGCTGGCCCTGGCGCTGGCGTCAGGCGCGCGGCTCCTGGCTCAGAGCAAGCCCGCGCCCAAGAAGATCACGATCGGCCTGGTGGCCAAGAGCCAATCCAACCCCGTTTTCCAGGCCGCGTACGCCGGCGCAAAGGACGCCGCCCGTGAGCTCGGGCCGCAATACGGCGTCGAGGTGGCCATCGACTGGCAGACCCCGCCGGACGAGGACGCCCAGAAGCAGGCCGAGGCGATCGAGCAGCTCGCCCGCGGCGGCGCGGCGGCGATCGCGGTGTCGTGCAGCGACGCCGGCACGGTCACGCCGGCAATCGACAAGGCGGCGCAGCTCGGCACAGTGGTAATGTGCTTCGACTCTGACGCCCCGCGCAGCAAGCGCCTGTGCTACTACGGCACCGACGACGCCGTCTGCGGACAGAAGGTGATGGCGGAGCTGGCGCAGATCATGGGGAAGAAGGGGACGATCGCGATCCTGGCCGGCAACCAGACCGCGCCGAACCTCCAGAAGCGTGTCGCCGGCGTGAAGGAAGAGCTCAAGAAGTACGCGGACATGAAGCTGCTGCCGGACGGCGTGTTCTACCATCCCGAGACGCCCGAGCAGGCCGTCGAGGCGGTGAACACCGCCCAGACCACCAACCCGGGCATCCAAGGCTGGGCGATGGTCGGCGGCTGGCCGTTGTTCACGAAGAACGCGCTGCGCTGGCCGCCCGGCACGGTCCAGGTCGTGGCGGTCGATGCGCTCCCGGCCCAGCTTTCGTACCTGGAGAGCGGCCACGTGCAGACGCTGTTCGCGCAGGATTGCTACGGCTGGGGCTACCAGTCCGTGAAGATCCTGCTCGACAAGGTCGTCAAGCAGCAGGACCCCAAGGAGCCGCGCATCATCGACCCGCTCACGCGCGTGACCAAGGAAAACGCCGGCGAGTTCCGCAAGAAGTGGGACAAGTGGCTGGGGAAGTGACGGATGCTACGGGCGGACGGCGCTGGCGAGCCGACTCGGCGGGCGGCGCTTGAGGTTCGCGCCCTCACCAAGACGTTCGGCGGCGTGACCGCCCTCGACGGCGTCAGCCTCTCCGTCGAGCGCGGCGAGTGTCATGCGCTGGTCGGCGAAAACGGGGCGGGCAAGTCCACGCTCGGGAAGGTCCTCGCCGGCATCCATCGGCCCGACCGCGGGATCGTTTTCATCGACGGGCAAATGCAGGCGTTCAACTCCCCCGCCGACGCCGCCCGCGCCGGCGTCGGCATGGTGCACCAGGAGCCGGTGTTCTGCCGCGATCTGTCCGTCGCCGAGAATCTCTGCCTGGGCCGTTATCCGCGGCGATTGGGGCTGTTCTACAGTCGCCGCGGCGCCCGCGTGCGCGCCGAGGCCCTGCTAGCCCGGATCGGCGCGCAGCTCGATGTCGGGCAGCCCATGCGCCGCTTGGCGACGGCGCAGGAGCAGCTCGTGCAGATCGCCGCCGCGATCGGTACCGGCGCACGCGTCCTGGTTTTCGACGAGCCGACCAGCTCACTCTCCGAGACCGAGTCGCAGCGGCTGTTCGCGCTCATCGGGAGCCTGCGCGGCCGCGGCGTCACGTCGATCTACATCTCGCACCGCCTGCCGGAGATTTTCCAGCTTGCCGACCGCATCAGCGTGCTGCGCGACGGCCGGTTGGTCGGCACAGTCGCGCGGGCCCAGGCGAGCGAGGCCGAGCTCGTGCAAATGATGATCGGCCGGCCGCTGGCGGAGTATTTCCCGCAGCACCTGGCCGCCGCGCCCGGCCGCCCGCTGCTGGAGGTCGAAAACCTGTCATCGCCGGGCCGGTTCAGCGGCGTTTCGCTGCAAGTCCGCGCCGGCGAGATCGTCGGTCTGGCGGGACTGGTCGGGGCGGGCCGCAGCGAGATCGCGCGCGCGATCTTCGGCCTGGACCGTCGCGCCAGCGGGTCGCTACGGGTCGACGGGCGAGCCCTGCGGCTCGGTTCAGTCCGGCGGGCCCTGCGCTCCGGCGTAGGCCTGGTGCCCGAGGACCGCCAGCGCCAAGGCCTGGTGCTGATGATGAGCGGGCGGGCAAACTTCTCCCTGGTGATCCTGGACCAACTCCGGCGCCTGCTGTTTCTGGACCAACGGCGCGAACGCCGGACCGCGGAGGACTTCTTCAGTCGCCTGAACGTCAAAGCCACGTCCATCGAAGCTCCGGTCGCGAGCCTGAGCGGCGGCAACCAGCAAAAAGTAGTGCTCGCCAAGTGGCTCGCCTGCCGCCTCAAGGTGTTGATCGTCGATGAGCCGACCCGCGGCGTGGACGTCGGCGCGAAGGCGGCGATTCACGCGCTGATCGACGAATTGGCCCGCGCGGGGCTGGGGATCCTCCTAATCTCGTCGGAGCTGCCCGAGTTGCTGAACCTCTCGACCCGGATTCTCGTCCTGCGGGCGGGCCGGCTGGCGGGCGAATTACCGCGCCCGGCGGCCACACAGGAAAACCTGCTGCGCCTGATGGCTGGCGTTTGAAAGGAACATTCGATGAGCCGGGCCGAGCGTCTTCTCTCCCTGGTCGCCCTGCTCTGCGTCTCGGGCTGCGCCGACCCCGGCGGTCACGCCCCGAGCCCGGAACGTCCCCCCGAGCCACCGCGCTATCCGCCGCACTGGTGGCAACCGGTCCCCGAAGCGGACGCCGCGTGGTGGGAGATTCTGCCCCAGGCGGCCGGGCCGGGCGAGGTCATTCTCTCGAAACGCAACGAACTCGGCTTGCTCTCGAACTTCGCCGCCACACCGTTCGTTTTCCACGGCGAGCACTACCCCAGCCTCGAGGGCTTCTGGCAAATGATGAAGTATCCCGAAGGGCCCGACGACCTCCGCGCGACCTTCCCCGGCCTCACGTGGAAGCACACGCGCGCCGAGGTCTCCCAGATGGTCGGAGCCGAGGCCAAGGCCGCCGGCGACCTGGCCACCGCGAACATGAAGGCGATTGGGATCGACTGGGTCACGTTCGAAGGCCGGCGAATGCCGTACTGGACCTCGGAGCGGGGCGAACACTACGCGCTGATCGTCGCCGCCACGTGGGAGAAGGTCCGCCAGAACCCCGCGGTCCGCGACGTGTTGCTATCCACGGGCGACCTCACGCTCCGCCCGGACCACCATCAGGCTCCGGACGCGCCGCCCGCCTGGCGATACTACGACATCCTGATGTCCATCCGGGCGGAGCTGCGTCGCGGCGCCAAGTAATCTCAGCGGCGGCGTGGTCAATCCTCAGGCCGCGCGGCGCTTCGCCCGCACCGCCGCCCCGGCGCGCTTGACGGGCGGGCTGTTTCGGTATTACGATTCTACCGATCGTAATACGAGAGCGTATCTCAGCACGCCGCGGAGCGCGCCATGCCGTCCGTCCTCTTATTGCTCGCCATGCACGCGCCCGACGGCCTCTTCAGCCTGTCGGTCAACCTCACCTTCGGCCTGGTCGTCGTGCTACTCATCGGACGGGCGTGTGCCGCACTCGCGCGCTCTCACGACCAGCGCCTCGTACCCCTGATGGGCCTCATGGCGGCGTTCGTCTTCGCCGGCCAGATGGTCAACTTCCCTATCTCCTCCGGTACGACGGGGCACCTCCTCGGCGGGACCCTCGCCGCCATCCTGCTCGGCCCCTGGGCCGCGACGGTCGTCATGGCGGCCGTGATTCTGTTTCAGGCCCTGCTCGGCGACGGCGGCCTCACCGCACTTGGCCCCAACATCTTCAACATGGGCATCGTCGGCACCTGTCTGGCCTACTTCGTCTACCGCGTCTTCGTCGGCCCGGCGTTCCACAAACCGGCCCGCGTCGTCGCCGCGAGCTTCTTCGCCGCCTGGCTTTCCGTGCCGCTGGCCAGCGTGTTCGTCAGCCTGCAACTGGCCGTCTCCGGCACGGTCACGCTCGCCCGGGCCCTGCCGGCCATGGTGCTTACCCACATGGTCATCGGCGTCGGCGAGGCGCTCATCACGGCCGGCGTCGTCGCCTTCGTCGTCCGCACGCGCCCTGATCTGCTCTACGACCGTCCGGCGGGAACAAGCCGGCGCGTGGGACGCCTCGCCGCAATCGTCGGCCTGGCCGCCTCCCTCGTCGTGGCGACAGGACTCTCTTTGCTCCCAAGACTGTGGGATTTCCCGGACGGCCTGGAGTCCGTCGGCTTTCAAAAGGGCTTCCTATATGAAGAACCCGCTCTGGCCGCAGACGGAATCGTCGAGGCGTTCTCGGCCTACCCCCTCGGCGTGCGCTTGGCGCTCCACGACGGCCGTGTGACCGCGACCCAGCGCTACGAACAGCAGGCGAGTCCGCTCATGCCGGGCGACGTGATCGAGCGAATCGAGTCGACCCCCGTCACCGACCTCGCTGCCGCGGCCCAAGCCCTCGGCTTCGCACCAGCGGAGAATCGCTTCGCTCTTCCGCCCGGCCAGCCAGTCCACCTCCGCGTCGCGCGCGCCGGCCGCGAACTGGAATTGGTCTTCCCCGCGGCAGCCACGCCAGCGGCGGGTGCCGCAAAATCGCGGTTCGCCCTGCTGCCGGACTACACCGTCCCCGGACTGACGGGTCTGCTCAGCACCAGCCTGGCCGGCGCGATCGGCACGCTCGCCATGTTCGTGCTGGCGTTCGTTGCCGGTCGCGCGCTCGTCCGGCCCATCGCCCCCTCCGCCTGTGCCGCAGCGCACGCGTCAGGAGGACCGACGCATGCATGAGAAGTCCCTTACTCGCACAGCCGCGCCGCTGACCCTCCTCGAACAGCTCGATGCCCGGGTCAAGATCGTGTGTGCGCTGAGCTGGGCGATCTGCGTCGTGACCATCCGCCGCACAGACCTGCCCCTGGTCGCGACCTATGCCGCTCTGCTCGCTGCGCTACTGGTCTCGCAGCGACGCAGCGTCGGCCAATGCCTCCGCCGCTTCGCGACCGCCTTGCCCGCCATCGCGATGCTGGTGGTCCTGTTGCCGTTCTTCAAAGAGGGTACGGTGCTGTGGCAGCTCGGACCGCTAGAGGTCACCCGGGAGGGCCTGTACGCGGCCCAGCGCCTCGCCACCTGTGCCGCGCTCTGCGTGGGCGTGTTGGCACTGGTCTGGGTCACAACCCCCGAAGCGGAACTGATCGCCGGCTTGCGGCGACTCGGCCTGCCGGCACTCTTCGTCGGCGTCCTCGCCTTCATGCTGCGCTACCTGCACGTGCTGCGGCCCGAGCTGCATCGTCTATGGGACGCCCGCGCCGCCCGAACGATCGGCCGCCGCCGTCCTCCCTTTCGCTCGGCGACCAACCTGCTCGGCGCACTGGCCTTGCGGGCGCACGGCCGGGCGGAGCGCGTCGCGGACGCGATGGCCGCCCGCGGCTATGCCGGCCAATGGCCGGTCAGCCACGCTCACGACCCGCCCGCGCGCGCGACGTTGGCCGCTGTGCTCTTCGTGTCCGTTGTCGTCCTGCTACGGATTCTGCTATGACAGTCGCGACTACTGCGCCGCCCATCAAGACCACCGCTGCACCGCCTGCCGTGCGACTGCAAGGTTTGACGCACCGCTACCCTGACGGCATCGAAGCCCTGCGCGGCGTGACCCTGGACGTGCGCGCCGGCGAGCGAATCGCGCTTGTCGGCCCGAACGGCGCCGGCAAAACGACCCTCCTGCGCCACCTGAACGGACTGCTCCAGCCGACGCACGGCCGCGGATGGGTCGCGGGGCTGGAGTTGGTCCCGGCGAACTACGCCGAGATTCGCCGCCGCGTCGGCTTTGTGTTTCAGGACCCGGACGACCAGCTCTTCTGCCCCACCGTTTTCGAGGACGTCGCCTTCGGCCCGCTGCACCTCGGGGTCACGCACGCCGAGATCGACGAGTGCGTCGCCGCTGCACTGGCGACGGTCGGCCTGCCCGACTTTGCCCGCCGCGTGCCGCAGCGCCTCTCCGCCGGCGAGAAGCGGCTCGTCGCGCTGGCCACCGTGCTCAGTTACGGCCCCGACCTCCTGGTCTTCGATGAGCCGAGCGCCGCGCTCGACCCCCAAAACCGCCGCCGTTTGATCCGGCTCCTAACTCGGTTGGACAGCACGCAGATCGTCGCCACGCACGACCTCGACCTCGCCTGGGATTTGTGCGACCGGGCGATCCTGCTCGCCGGAGGCACCGTCCGCGCCGACGGCCCCACCCACACCGTACTCGCCGACCAATCACTCCTCGAGCACCACGGCCTCGAGCTCCCCTTGCGCCTGCAAGGTCACAGTGCTTAAACGACCCCGCCGAGCTGCCCGTAAGGGCCGTCGGCCGGCATGGCACCGACCCCACAAAAACAAACCCACCCCGATGGGAACTCCATCGGAGTGGGTCTATATCAAGGTCCTAAGTCGTCGCCAGAGGCGAAACTAACGCCGCCGGATGAGTGCCAACGCACCCAACCCGAGCAGCAGCGCGGAGGTGGGCTCCGGCGTGACGACGAAAACGCTCGTGATGCCGACGATGTCGTGGGCCGTGAGGCTGAATCGGTGCGTAATCCCGATATCCGTGAGCACGGCCGGACCCGGCAGCGTCGGACCGGGCAAACCGGCACTCGTGGCCGGGATGTTCACTGTGCCACCCATGAACGGCACCGAGACGCTGTACGGGTGCGGGTACAACGGCAGCACGCCGACCCCGTCGATCAAGCCAGTGTAGAACGCACTGGGCCCAATCGTCGAAAGCGTGCCGATGCCGTCAACATTCGCGTCCGTCACGGAGCCGCCCGTCGAACCGCCCATCAGCGACGATGGCACGATTGTCGGGGATACCGGCAGCGAAACCGACAACGTGAAGTTCTGTGTCGTCGCGGCGAAGTTGGTGAGCCCGTACACCACGCTGATGTAAGGGTCGGACTTCACCAGCAGATTCTGGAGGTCCAACGTCCAGTGCCCGTCCGAGTCGTTGTAGGTACCGGAATAGCTGTACGTGCCGTCCCCGTTGTCGACGCCGGTCGGGTACCAATAGTTCACGACCCCGCCGTCTGTCCCGCATTCAATCTCAATAGCCGGCGCATCGGCATAGGCTGCGTACACGCATAGTAACAGCGCCACAATCGCTATTCGGTTCATCCTCTGTCTCCTCCTGCTTCTTCGCCTTCTCCGCCTCCACGGCGAGCCTCGCCAGGGGCTGATAATCCACCACCTGTTTCTATAGTGTAGCACTCTCGCTGGGGACGGTCAAGCGAATTCGACGGCCCGTGCGCCGGTTTCGCAAAACACCGGCTCGCCGCGCCACGTAGCCAGAAGCCGTTGGCGTTCCCCCGGTGCTATGAAGCTAAACCACGTTGGTCAACAGGCTTACGGCGCTCCGCCGCCGCGTCTCTGGTGGTCTGCCGGCGCTGCCGCACCACCCCCCACGTCCAGACGCCCCTCGGCTCGCGAGCCGCCATTACGCCCCTCCGGCGGATGTGAGCACCCCGCCGCCGCCGCACAAGATGCTGGCGGGCTGTGCACGTACCAGAGTCTGTATAAGATGAGACCTGTGACCCGTGCAGGACGTGGCCGCCTCAGACCCAGCGTGGAGCAGTCATGGGCAAAGCACCAAGGAACCGGACCGACGTGCGTCCGGTGCAGCGCTCGTCCCCGGCAGTCATTCCCCCGCAGGCTTCGATTCCCACGCAGGTGGCAGGTGCGGCGTTTCTCCTCCTGGCCGCCGCGATGTCCTGCCTGCTCGTCGTCGAGCACGTCGCGGGCCTGAGCCTGCCGGGTTGCGGGCCGGGCAGCGCCTGCCAGCAACTCGCCCAGTCGGCGTGGGGCAAGATCGCGATCGGCAGCTTCCAATGGCCGGTGTCCTTCGCGGGCTTCGCGTACTTTCTGGCCGCCCTCACCGGCTGGATCGCGGCCCGCGGCGCGCTGCCCACCGTACTGCGCTACGTCGCCCGGCTCGGCGCCCTGGCGTCCCTGCTGTTCTGCATCGTCATCGTCAAGAAGTGGATGTTCTGCCCGTACTGCCTTGCCGCCCACGCGGGGAACTTCGCCTTCTGGATCACCATGGAGGCCACGCGGGCACGCACGCGCCGCACAGCCTGGCCGCTCGGCCTCGCCGCGCTCGTCTTCGTGGTCGCGTCGGTCGTCATGGGCGCCGTGGACGCAGCGCAGCGTGCCAAGCTGGCAGCGCAGGGCGAGCGCGATCGCGCTGCCTCCGCCGCCGAGATCATTAAACGCTCGCACGAGCCCTCGCCCGCGACGCGCCCCGCCGCAACCCAGCCGGCCCCAACGCAGCCCGCGACGCGCCCCGCCATGACGCCCCCCGCGTCGCAGAGCAACACCACGGCTACAGCCGGCAGCCCCGAACCGTTCACCGGCCGTTGGCGCCTCGGCCCGGAAGCGGCCGCCATCCGCATCTTCCTCTTCACCGACTTCCAGTGTCCCGACTGCCGGCAGATCGAGGCGCAGATCCAGCAGGTGCTCAAGACGTACCCGAGCGTCTCGGTGTCGATGAAGCACTATCCGTTCTGCTCGGACTGCAACAAGTACGCCCCGCGCCTGCACGCCAACGCTTGCTGGGCCGCCCGCGCCGCCGAGGCCGCCGGCATCCTCTACGGCAACGACGGCTTCTGGAAGCTCCACGACTGGCTCTTCGAGCACCGCGGCTCCTTCACCACCACGCAGGAGATCGAGGACGCCATCCGGTCGTTCGGTTACGACCCGACCGGCTTCGTCCAGATGATGAGTAGCGAAAGTGGAGAGCCGCTCCGCCGCGTCCGTGCCGACTGCGACGACGGCCAGCGCCTTGGCTTGTACTTCACGCCGATGATCTTCATCAACGGCGTCGAGCTGAAAGGCTGGTTCCAGCCCAATGCCCTGGTGCGGACGGTCGCGGAGGTGGCCGCGACGAATCCGCCGCCGCGGACGGCCACCGACGACCGCCCGCCGCTCGCGTTCGAGAAATACGTGCAGGACTGGGCGGACGAAACCGTGCGTACGCTTCCGCCGGACAAGACCACGTGGGTCCTCGGTCCGCCGGACGCCAAGGCCAAGATCGTCGTCTGGGGCGACTACCAGGAGGACGGCACGGCGCAAGTGGACCAGGTCATTCGCACGTTCATCGCGCACGGCGGAAACGCGAATTACGTCTTCCGGCACATGCCGTTCAACGGCGATTGCAACCCGAACATTCCTTATCGCCGGCACCCGCTGGCCTGTTGGGCTTCGCGGGCCGCGGAGGCCGCCGGCCGGCTGGGCGGCAACGACGGCTACTGGAAAATGCACGCCTGGCTGATGGACAACCACGACGCCGCCTTGAAGGCCGCCGCCCAGGAAGCCGGCGTCGATGCCGCTGCCTTGCGCGGCGCTCTGTACACGATGTCCGAGGACGAACGGAAGAAGGGCGCCGCCAAGCTCGGCGTCGATGCCCAGCGCGCGCTGGACACCATGCAGCGGACCGCCGACGAGGCGCTGCGGGCCGCGGCGCCGCAAATGGGCCTCGACGCGGACGCCCTCTTCGAGGCCATGAAACGCGACGACGTGCAGGCGAGCATCGCCGAGGACATCCAGGCCGGCAAGTCGCTCCCGGTGCTCCGCTGGGGGGCCCCCGCCGGCGTCTACAGCATCCCGGCGATCTTCATCGACAGCAAATACGTCCCGCGGTATCAGATGAACGGCGACATCGCGGTGCTCGAGCAGATTCTGAAGCGGGCGGCTGCCGAGTAGAATCCCGCGCCAGAGGCGCGCGGCCCCGGCCGGGAGACGGCATGAGACGCCGCTGGCGGTACATCATCGGGACGATCGCGGCGGTCGCCGTGTGGACCGCCGCGCCCGCCGCCGCCGACCTGCCCGGCTTCTCGACCTATCAGACGCGCTACTACGTCCTGCACACCGATCTCGGCCCGGAGGGCGTGCAGGAGGCCACCGTCCGCATCACGCTCATGGCCGAGGAATACCACAACCGCACCAAGGGCCTCGCCGGCACCGTCAACAAGCGCATGCCGTTCTACCTCTTCAAGCACATGCGCGATTACAACGCCGCCGGTGGCGTCCCCGGCAGCGCCGGCGTCTTCACCGGCGAGGCGCTGATGGCCGTCGCCAATCCCGAGAACCCCGAGGCCACCTGGTCCGTCGTCCAGCACGAAGGCTTCCACCAGTTCGTCGACGCCGCCATCGGCCACAAGATCCCCATCTGGGCCAACGAGGGCATGGCTGAGTACTTCGGCACCGGCCAGTTCACCGGCGACCAGTTCATCGTCGGGCTGATCCCGCCCGAGCGCCTCGAACGCGTCAAGCAGGGCATCCGCCAGCACGCGTTCCGGCCGCTGCGCGACATGCTGGTCCTGAAGCATGAAGAGTGGAACAGCGATCTGCGGCACGAGAACTACGACCAGGCCTGGGCGATGGTCCAGTTCCTCGCCCACGGCGACAACGGCAAGTACGAACAGCCGTTCATGAGCTTCCTCCGCGAAGTCGCCCGCAAGACGCCGTGGGAACAGGCGTGGGTCCAGGCGTTCGGCACCGACGTCAACGCCTTCCAGAAGCGCTGGGAGGAGTACTGGACCGGGCTGCCGGACAACCCCACCGGCGAGCTGTACGCCGAGGTCGTGGTTCTGACGCTGACCAGCTTCTACGGCCGCACGCAGGCTCAGCGGCAGCGATTCGAGACGGCGGACGAGTTCTTCGCCGCGGCGGCGGCTGGCAAGCTGAGCATCAACCAGCAGGATTGGTTGCCGCCGAGCCTGCTGAAGACCATGTTGGCGGTCGCGCCAAAGGTCGGGCAGTGGACCCTGGAGGGAAAGGGGAACCAGCGCTTCTTGACCTGCGCGCGGGCGGACGGATCGGTCTTGCAGGGCCGTTTCCAGTTCGACGGCGGCAAGGTGCGCAACGTGCACGTCGAGCCGCTGAAAAAACGCAAGTAGCGCCCCGCGCAAGCCGTCCTGGGAGGGCGTCACGCCGTCAACCACAGGGGGTTGACGCTACGCGCGCGGGCCGGTGTCCGGCAGACGGTCCAGACCATACCGCCGGGCTTCGCGCTCCATGAGCTTCGTCAGGTCCGTCCGGAGGCGGTCGGGCAGCTCGGGCGGTTGGTAAACAGTAAGCAGCCGGTCTACCTCGCGGCGGGCGCGCTCGTGCAGGCTCAGGCCGCCCTCCTCGAGCCAGCGCGCCCGGTTCGCCCGGTCGATCACGCGGCCGGGCATGTAATGCTCCGTCTTCAGATGTCGGCGCGTGTGCGGCGAGATGAGCAAGTGCTTGCTCGCCAGCAACTCCTCGAAACGCGGCAACGCCGGGAAGTCCTCCTTGGGCTCGATGCCGGCGATCAGGCGCAGCGTCATCCCGCAGATCTCGTTGTCGAGCACCAGCTTCTCCAGGCACAGGCAGCTTTCGAAATCCAACATGCCGGGACCGGAGATGTTGTTGATGCCGGCGAGGGCCGCGAGCGTCGCGCCCATCGACGTTTCCAGGCCATCTTGGGCGTCGAACTGCTTGCCGTCGCTCAGGCCGATGTACGCCTGCGTCGGCAGTCCCAGGTGCTTGCCGATCTCGCTGTACGCGCAGTCGATCATCATCGTCTCGACCGCCCCCATCGGCGTCGTCTCGTAGCGCACGTCGAAGACCGCCGGCGAGCCGCCATAGAGCATCGGCGCCCCCGGGCTCGTGAGCTGGCTGATAACAATGCCGCTAAGCGTCTCGGCGGTGTGCTGGACCAGCGAGCCGACCAGCGTGACGGGCGCGACGAAGCCGGACAGCGGCATCGAGATGAACTCGACCGGAATCGAGTACTTCGCACAGTCCACGACGTTCTGCGAAGTCACGTCGCTCCACTTGAGCGGCGCGGTCGGGCAGCACGAGAACACCGTCAGCGGCTTGGCTTTCAGCTCGCTCTCGCCGCCGCGGACCGCGACTTGCAGGTCCTTCATGAGGTTGAACGAAGCGACGGTGAACGCGCCGGTGACGACCGGCTTGCGGCAGTACATCAGGCTCAGGAACAGCCGGAAGCTGTCGGCGATGTTCTGCGGCACGTCGGCCGGAACCAGGGCCGTGCTCTGCGAGGCGATGTGGTCGAGCTGGCTGACGAGCTGCGCGTAGCGGACGTAGTCGGCGGCGGTCGGCCGGCGCGTCGTGCCGGTCGCGGTATCTAGGATGTTGATGGCCGCGGAGCCGGGCGTGAAGTAGACGTTGTCGCCGGCGAGGTCGTGCGTCGGACGGCCGAGCACGTCGTAGAGCTTGACGGAGTGCGGCGCCGTCCGCAGCGCCCCGTCGATGATGTCGTCGGTGAACGTAACGCGGTTCTTCGCGGGGTCGACGCGGGCCCCGTGGTCGCCGAGCAGTGTGAGAATACCTGGGTTGTGAATCTCCACGCCGAGCTGGCAGAGGACCGACCGCGCTTCGGCGATGATCTGCTGGACCAGTTGCTCGCTCAGGAATCGGACCGTAGGCCGCATGGGGCGCTCCTGACTGCGTTCCAGCGCACCGCCGCGCGTCGCGGGCAGTGCACGCCGTCGCGGGCGTAGATAGTACCGGCGGCTGGCGGGAATTGCAGTCGTTCCGCAGCCGCCGGTTCACGGCTGGCTCGCGGCCGGCCGGGCCTGCAGAGCGGCGTTCAGTTGCTGCTGCGCGGATTCATAGTCGGGCTTGTAGCGCACCGCGTCGCGAAACGCGGCGATGGCTTCGTCGCGGCGGCCGAGCTGCTGGAGCGCGAGGCCGAGGTTGAAATACGTGCGGGCGTGATCGGGCTTGATCTGCAGCGCCAGGTGGTACTGCGTCACCGCTTCGTCCAGTCGCCCCAGCCGGCACAGCGCGTTGCCCTTGTTGAGGTACGCGCTGTAGTGATCGGACTTGATCCGCAGGGCCTCGTCAAGCTGGACGATCGCGTCCGCGGGGCGGCCCTGGTCTATGTACGCCAGACCTAGGTTGTTGAGGGCGGGGACAAACTCGGGGTTCGACTGCAACGCCTGCTTGAAGTACGCGATCGCGCGGTCGAGGTCGCCGCGCTTACGGCAAATCTCGCCGAGCTCGTTGTCGCACATCCAATGACCCGGGTTGAGGGCGAGGACGCGCTCGAAGTGCGTGACGGCTTCGTCGATCCGCCCGCGGTCGTTCAGGCAAATGGCCAGGTTGAAGTGAACATTCTGGGCGTCCGGCGCCAGCGCCAGCATGTGGCGGTACAGGTCTTCCGTGTCGCGCCACGGCACGTACGTGCGGCGCGTCTGGACGAACTCGAGGGCCGCCAGCACGACCGCGACGCCGACGACGAGCGTGCGGACTGTGCGAGCGGCCCGGCGGTCCCACAGCCAAGTGGCGCCCGACGCGAGGACCAGCAGCAGGCCGACGGCCGGCAGGTAAACGTACTTGTCAGAGGTCATGACCGTCGTGAAGCCGATGATCCCGAGCGTGGGCAGGATCAGGACGAAGAAAACGAGCCAGCCGACGAGCGGGGCGCGCGTCCAGCGCCACAGAATCAGCAACGCCGGGATCAGCAGGCACGTGCCGACGACGCCGATGGCCAGGGCGGGCTGCGCGAGGGTCATCGGGTTGGGGAACGGGTAATGCGGGCTGAGATTGACCGGCCAGACGATCTTCCAGAGATAGAAGACGATGTTGTGACAGACGACGAGCGCGATGTGGCCGGGTGGGTACTCGCCGGGGGCGGTTACGTGGCCGGCGCGGGCCTGCGAGATGACGGTGATGACGGCGGCGAGGGCGGCGAGGGCGAAAAACGGGATCTTCTCGAGCAGCCGGGGGCGCAGGTGCGACCAGCGTAGCACCGGCATGCGCGCAAGCGGCCAGAGGTCGAGTAGCAGGAAAGCAACCGGAAGTGGCGTCGCGGTGGGTTTCGCGAGCAGCGCGAGGACGTACGCGACGGCGCACGCGATGTACGCGGACTTGCGCCGCGCACGCGCGTAGCGGACATACAGCAGCAGCGCGGCCAGCGAGAAGAGCGCGGCCAGCAACGTCTTCCGCTCGCCAACCCACGGAATCGGCTCGACCGTGAGCGGATGCAGGCCGAACAACAGCCCGAGCAGCGCAGCGATCAGCGGGCGACGGATCAGCGCGTGCAGCAGCAGTACGACGAGCGCGGTGTTCGCCAGGTGCAGCAGGAGGCTCGTGCGATGAAACGGCATGAGCTGGTCGGGCCGCCCGCCCATTTGCCAGTCGAGCATGAGCGAGATCATGGTGAGCGGCTGGTAGTAGCCGCGGACAGTCGAGGGCTGGAGCACTTCGCCCAGCAGACGGCCGGCGGAGGCCCAGCTCGGGTTCTGCACGAGCGGGTTGCTGGTGAGGTACATGTTGTCGTCAAAAGACAGCGCGCCGGCGGAGAGCGCCGGCCAGTGCCCCGCCGCGACGGTTACGACCACCACAACCAGCAGGCCCACAAGCTGCAGGGCGGTCGAGCGCGCGTGCAGTGCGACGGGCGCAGCAATCGCTGGCCCGGGACGGTCGAGACCCCCACTATCCCCCTGTCGTGCTCTGTGGCGCGGTCGCTTCACGCGAGCAACGTAGCACTGGCATCGACAGGCTTCAACCGGCTAGGCGATCGCCAGCAGTTCATCCACCGTCACGTGGGCCAGATCGGGCGCGAGGCGCGCGACGCCAGGGAGTTTTTCGGGAGGGCCGATGCCGAAGACGACCATGCCGGCACGGCGGCCGGATTCGACGCCGGCGACCGCATCTTCGACGACCAGGCACTCGCGGGGCTCGAGCCCGAGCCGCTGCGCGGTCAGCAGGAACACCTCCGGGTCGGGCTTCGAACGGGTGATGTCGTTCCCATCGACTACCGCGTCGAAGTGCCGCCCCAGTCCGAGCCGCTCGATGATGAACGCGGTGTTCTTGCTGGACGAGCCGACGGCGGTCTTGATCCCGCGCCGCCGCAACTCGATGACGGCCGGGAGCGCCCCGGGCAGCAGGTCGGCGGGCGTCAGCGTCTCCAAAAGCTGGCGGAAGATGCGTTGCTTGCGGTCGAGCAGCGCGGCCTGCTCGCCGGGCGTGTAGGGGCGCGGCGCGCGCTCCAGCACGATGCGCAGGCTGTCGGGCCGGCTAATGCCGCGCAGGCGGTCGTTGATCGCGTGATCGAAGTAGATGCCTTCTTCGCCCGTGACCTGCACCCAGGAGCGGAAGTGCAGCTCGTCCGTCTTCACGAGCACGCCGTCGAGGTCAAAGATCACGCCGCGAATCGCCATAGCAGCGGTAACAAAGTGTTAACGTGATAGAGTGATAAGGTCTCGGTCTTCGCCGGCCGCGCGACGCCGCGCGGCGGCCCTCGTCACGTTGGCACATTATCACCTTATCACGGCGCTCGCCACGCGCGGGCTGCGGGGCAACATCGCGGCGCTGGAGAAGCTCGCGCATTACCTCGGCGTCGAGCAGTCCGCGCAATCGGTACGGGAGCTCGCGGCACGCCTCGGCGTGACAGAGTCCGCGCAGGTCCGGAACCTCGAATGCGTCTTTTCGCCGCAGGAGTTGTACGCGCTGGTGCCGCGGTGCTGCCGCCGCTGGAGCGGATCGGAACGCGGCGGTCGAGGTGGCCCGGGGTGGGCTGCCGGGGTTGATTTTGGCGCGGAATCTGCTCCTGGAGGCGAGAAAGCCACCCTGGAAGGCGGGTGCCGCACTTTCCGGCGCAGGTTTGGCCGCGGGGGCCCGGGCGGTCTATAATGGACCAACTGCGGGTCGGCCGACGCACCAGTCACCAGTCAAAGCGAAAGGTAGCGCACATGCCACTGTCCAAAGCGATGAACACGAAGTTGAACGAGCAGATCACCAGCGAGCTGTACTCGTCGCAGGTCTACCTGGCGATGGCCTGCCTGTTCGAGGACATGGGCTTGAAGATGCTGGCGAAGCTGTACCGCAAGCAGACCGAGGAGGAGCGCGCCCACGCCCTGAAGATCCTCGACTACATCCCGTCGGTCGAGGGCAAGGTGCGCCTGCTGGCCATTCCCGAGCCGCCGGCCAAGTACACGTCCGTGCTGGCCGCGATCGAGACGGCCCTGGCCCACGAGCGCAAGGTAACTGCGCAGATCAACGACCTGGTCGCGCTGGCCGACAAGGAAAAGGACTACGCCACGCGCAGCTTCCTCAACTGGTTCGTCGACGAGCAGGTGGAGGAGGTCGAGTCGCAGTTGCACCTGGCCCAGATCGCCAAAATGGTCGGGAGCAGTCTCGTCCAGCTCGAGGCGTACGTCGCACACCTGGTGAAATAGCCCAACCGGGCCGCGCAACGTCAACCGGCGAAGGACGAAGCCGCCGCCGGCCCCTCTATCCAAAGGACATTGCCAATGAAGCTCACTCTGCGCTTGTGCGCCCTCGCATGTGTGCTGACCACGATCCTCGCGGCGCAGGCCGCCGAGCCGCGCGCGACCCGTTCGCAGAACGTCGTGCTGTTCCTGGTGGACGGCCTGCGCTGGCAGGAGGTCTTCACCGGCGCCGATGAGACGCTGATGACCAAAGACAATGGCGTCGAGAACGTCGATGCGCTCAAGAAGAAGTACTGGCGCGACACGCCGGAGCAACGCCGCTCGGCCCTGATGCCGTTTTTCTGGAGCACGATCGCCCACGACGGCGTCGTCTACGGCGACCAGAACAAGGGCAGCATGGTGCACGTCTCGAACGAGTACCGCATCTCCTATCCCGGCTACAGCGAGATGACCGTCGGCTTCGCCGACCCGCGCATCGCCAGCAACGAGCACAAGCCGAACCCGAGCGTCAGCGTCTTCGAGTGGCTGAGCCAGAAGCCGGAGTACAAGGGGCGCGTGGCGGCGTTCGGCAGTTGGAACGCGCTGCCGTTCATTTTCAACCGCGAGCGGAGCGGACTGTTCATCGACGCGGGGAACGAACCGGTGCAGGACGACCCGCCGAGCCCGGCGCAGGAGCTGCTGAACCGCATCAAGCGTGACGTCCCGCCGCGGTACGATGCTCCGACGTTCTACGCGTGCCTGGAGTATGTCAAGGCGCACAAGCCGCGGGCGCTGTTCTTTGCCAGCGGCGAGACCGACGAGTGCGCGCACGAGGGGCGGTACGACGAGTACCTCAACGCGGCGGCGCGGGCCGACCGGTTCATCAAGACGCTCTGGGAGCTGCTGCAGTCGTTGCCGGAATACAAAGACAAGACCACGCTCATCGTCGATTGCGACCATGGCCGCGGCACCGGCCCGGAGTGGAAGAGCCACGGCAAGAAGTTCGCGGGGGCCGAGAACGTCTGGGTGGCTGTCATGGGGCCGGACACGCCGAACCTGGGCGAGCGCAGCGACACGGAGCCGCTGATTCTGGCGCAAGTCGCCGCCACGGTGGCCGCGTCGCTGGGTGAGGACTATTGCACTGCGGTTCCCGAAGCCGCCCAGCCGCTCCCCGACGCGGTGCGCACCCCCGCGAAGTAGCGGCCCGCGTTTCCGCACGCGGTCACCGTTCCTGCTCCTGCATTGCCGCGAGGCGTGCGAGCATGTGCTTGATATCGAGCGCGCCGCGGATGGCGACGTAGACCGTGACGGTGGAGTACCAGACCAGGCACGCGACCAGCAGCACCCACCAGAACCAGTGCTCGCCGATGTTGATTTCCGCCATGCACATGGTCATGCCTCCGCCTACGCCAGAGCCCGATGGGCGGCATCGTGTCGCCCGAGCGCGGACTTGAGCAGCGAGCCAATCACCATCGCCGCCGCCGTGGCCGCGTAGGTGCCGATGTTCAGCCAGGCATCGCCGATGTACTTGGCTTTCCAGCCGATGGTCTGGGCGATGCCGTCCTTGAAGACCGCCTGCCCCGCGGCATCCAGGACCGGCAGCGGGACGAGCTTGTCGAGGGCCAGACCCAGGACCGGCAGGGCGGCGCCGACGATGATGGCGGCGATGGCACCCCAATTGTTCGCGCCGCGCCAGTAGCAGCACGCGATGAGCAGGATCGACATGGCGGCCAGGTAGATGGTGCCGGTAAGCTGGAGGTAAGCCCAGAGGTCGCCCTCCAGCTTGTACCATAGGCCCCAGAACAGCAGAAACAGGCCGATTCCGGCGACGATGAAACGGTTCCAGAGAATGCCGGCCCGCTCGGAGAGCCGACGGCGGCGGAACGGCCCGAGGACGTCGTTGTAGATCACGCTGCCCCAGGTCAGCATGTAGGACGAGTCGGTGGACATGTCCGCCGCGAGCATCGCCGCCACGAGGATGCCCATGAGGCCGCTGGGCAGGATCAGGCCGAGGAAGTAGGGCATGGCGAAGATGGTGCCGTCCTTCTCGCCCATGCTGCGGGCGATCTCCGCCAGCTTCTCGGGCGTGACGGTGGCGGCGGCCAGGGCCCCGATGGCCCACAGGCCGGGGAGCATCCAGCGGGCGATGAAGAAGAACGATGTGCGCGTGTAGATCTTGCGGCCGGTCGCGGAGTCCTTGGCGGCCAGCACGCGGGCGATAACGGGCTGCCACGTGAGTACGGCCGCGAGGCTGGTGAACGTATTGGACAGCACGAATTGCCAGCCGAGATCGGGGTTCACAAAGGGGTTGAAGCCGCCGGCTCCGTAGTGGGTGTCCACCGTGAACACGGCGTTCGTCCAGCCCGTCTTCACGAGCACCAGGACGGTCACGGCGATCAGGCCGACGCTCATGACGACGAATTGCAAATAGTCGGTCACGAGCACGGAGAGCATGCCGCCCAGGATCGTGTAGAACGCGACGGCGATAAGCAGGACGGTCATCGTCACTTCAAGATACTTCAGGTTCAGGCCGCAGCAGACGACCAGAAACTGCCCGCCCATCCGCAGGAACACGCCCATGTTGAGCAGGCCGCCGAGGACGATCACGACGCCGGACAGCCAGCGGACGAACTTGCCGTAGCGCCTTTCGTAGAGCTCGGGGATGGTCATGACGCCGGCGTCGCGGAGCGGCTTGACGCCGAAGCCGGTGTAGCCGACGAGGAACATGGCGACGACGTTCGTCAGACCCGGAATCGCGCCGGCAAAGCCGTACTTGTACGCGTTCTGGGCCGTGTACATGCAGGTGACGATGCCGAACTCGGTCGCCGCCAGCGAGGCGATGCCGAGATAGATGTTCATCTCGCGACCGGCGACGAGGAAGTGCTCGACCTTGCCGACGTACTTGCGGACCATGATGCCGGCGATCATCGTGGCCAGCAGGTAGAGGCCGACGATGGTGCCGTCGATGGGCCACGAAAAATGCGTCATGCACGCGCTCCGTGGGTGGAAAGGAGCGGGCATGATATCGCGCCGCGCCGGCCGCACAACATCGCCGAATGCGGCCGCCTCCTCACGCGTCTGTTGAGGCCGGTGCGGTTGTCCGGTAGCATCAGACGTGCAAAGAAGCCAGCGGAGCCTGCCATGCCCACTGACACGTGGCGCGAGCGTATCGTGTGCGATCCGCACCTTCATCACGGCGAGCCGTGCATCCGCGGCACGCGGATCGCGGTCGCCGTGATCGTCGCCAGCCTGGCCGACATGAACACAGACGCGTTGCTGCAGCAGTTCCCCCAACTCACGCGCAAAGACGTTCACGCCGCGCGGTACTACGCGGCCGAGGCGGCACACAACACGCTGGTGGCGTGAGATGGCGCTGTACGTCGGATTCTGGCCGCGTAGGACGAATCCATGTGGGGATGGCTGACCACACTGCTGGGTATCGTCCCGCGTGAGGAGCGGGACGGAGCTACGCTCGCACCTGGACCGTGCTGGTGCATGACGGCGCCGCAAGATCACGCCCTCTTCGTGGCGAAGCTCCACGACCTGCTGCCCGCCGGTTCAATCCTGTTCCTCGAAGGCAGCAGCTCAGCAGCCGTGAACAAGATCCTGGAAGCACGGGCGGTTCAGCCGAAGTTGAGAATCGCGCGCGGGACAGCCTGGCCCCGACAGCTCCTCTTCCACATCGCCGCCACGCGCGAGAATCTCGCGGAGCTGGCCGCGCTCTTCGCGGCTCGCCACGCCTGCGAAATCTGCGTCCACTTCCATGCCTACGTCGATTCCCGCGTGATTCTGCAATGGCACGACGCGTTCGGCCACGACCCGCTCCACCTCGCCGCAGATATCCCCGAACCGCGCGTCCGAGCATTCTGCGAGTCCTGCAGGTGCTCCTACAAACTCTCGCCCCCTGACCAGTAGGGTCGGTCCGGCGCACTGCCTGCGCGGTCCTCTGTCGCTTATTATTGCCAACGCAGCCGGCCAGCTTGGCTGAAAGCTGAGGGCTGACGACTGACAGGTCGTGAGGAACTCGTCGATGTCGAAGAACGCTGAGCTCGTCAAAAATGCCGCCGGCCGCCTGGTCCCGACCATCGTCAACGGCCAACCGCAGGTCCCCTTCGCCGGCGTCGGCAAGTACACGCCCACCGGCCGCAAGGCCGCGCCGCCGGTCCGCTCCTCGAACGACTACCCCCGCGACGGCAACAAAGTCGTGGCGTTCATGCCCAACCCCCCTCCCTCTCAGGGAGGGGCCGGGGGAGGGTCAACCACGCACGGCGCCACCACCGCGCCCGCCCTCGCACCGAGCGCACTCCTCCCCGCCCGCGCCGCCGCCTGCTCCACCCCCGTCGAGGCCCTCAAAACCGCCCTCAAAAAGGCCGGCCTCCGCGACGGCATGCGCATCAGCTCGCACCACCACTTCCGCAACGGCGACAAGATCGGCGTTTCGCTCTTCCAGGCCGCCGCCGAGCTCGGCGTCAAAGACCTCATCTGGTTCCCTTCCGCCTGCTTCCCCTGCCACGCCCCGCTCATCCCGCTCATCGAGTCCGGCGTCATCCACCACGTCGAAGGCTCCATGAACGGCCCCATCGGCGACTACTGTTCCACCGGCAAAATGCGCGGCCTCGGCGTCCTCCGCTCCCACGGCGGCCGCTGGCAGGCTGTCCAGGACAACGAAATCCACATCGACATCGCCGTCCTCGCCGCCCCCACCTGCGACCCCTTCGGCAACGCCAACGGCGTGAACGGCCCGTCCGCCTGCGGCGGCCTCGGCTTCGGCCTCGTCGATTCGCTCTACGCCGACCACACGATCCTGGTGACAGACAACCTCGTCCCCTTCCCCTGCGTCCCCTGGCAAATCCAGGGCAACAACGTCGATCAGGTCGTCGTCCTCGACGTCATCGGCGACCCCAGTAAAATCGTCTCCGGCACCACCGAGCTGACCAAAAGCCCCGACCGCCTCATGATCGCCGAAATGGCCGCCCAGTTCGTCCGCGACGCCGGCATCATGCGCGACGGCTTCTCTTTCCAGGCCGGCGCCGGCGGCACCGCCCTCGGCTTCGCCATCTACCTCCGCGACTACATGCGGGCCAAGGGCATCAAGGCCCGCTTCATCCGTGGCGGCAGCACCAAATACCTCGTCGAGATGCTCAACGACGGCCTCACCGACTACATCCTCGACGGCCAGACTTTCGACCTCCACGGCGTCACGTCCATGCGTGATAACCCGCACCACGTCATGACCAGCCCGTTCACCAGCTACAACTGGCACGGCAAGGGCCACTTCGCCACCTTCGTCGACGCCGCCGTCCTCGGCGCGACCGAGGTCGACGTGGACTTCAACGCCAACGTCGTCACGCACTCCGACGGCCGGCTGCTGCACGGCATCGGCGGCTGGCAAAACTGCCTCGCGAGCCCCTGCGTGATCCTCCCGATCCCGTCCGTCCGCGACCGCATCCCCGTCATCGTGGACAAGGTCACGACCCTCTGCGGCCCCGGCGAGCTGATCGACGTGGTCGTCACCGAGCGCGGCATCGCGATCAATCCGAGGCGCGAGGACCTCATGCAGGTCCTCAAGGACAACGGCTCCAAGCTCCCCATCCGCCCCATCCGCGAAATCAAAAAAGAGGTGGACCAGATGTGCGGCGGCCCCCCCGCCCCGCCCCACTTCGGTGAAAAAGTTGTCGCCGCCATCAAATGGGTCGACGGCACCCTCATCGACTCCGTCCGCGCCGTCGAAATCCCCGGCCCCGCCACCCCCGGCGGCGCCGAGTAGCTGTGGGCGCCGGTGATTGCCCCCTCTCCCTCCCAGTGAGGGGTTGGGGGAGGGTCGAGGCGCCGAGCGCACAGCTCGTAGGGTGGGCACCGCCCACTATCCGGCTTGACGCCAGCGCCGCGAACTCATCTAATGCCGGCGGTTAAGGGCCAGATTACCTCGGAAACGTCGCTTGCCCAGGCGCCCAGCGCCGGCGTCCTGTGCAAAATGGCCGACGACGTTCGTCGGCCGAGGTTGACATCGCAAATCCCGGTTCATGGACTTCGGCACATGAAAACGACATTTCGTCATTCGCTGTTATTGTGCACGGCCGCTTCTTGTCTCACCGCAGTCGGCTGCGCGACCGGGCTCAGCACCGGACGGGCGGCCCCGGACTTTAAGCTCGACAGCCTCGCCGGGCCGAGCGTCACGCTCTCGCAGTACAAAGGCAACCCCGTCTTGCTCAGCTTTTGGTCCGTCGGGTGTGGGTTCTGTCGGGCGGAGTCTTCACACCTGAAGGCCCTCCATGAAAAATACGCTGCCCGCGGACTGCGCGTCGTCACGGTCCACGTTGCGGACGCCCCGAAAGACCGGGTCGCCAAGTTCGTCGAGAATCAGAAGCTCCCCTACGTCGTCTTGCTCAGCGGCGGAGAGGTCTTTGCGGGCAGTTACGGCGGCGGGTCGATCCCCCAGACGTACCTGCTCGATCGCGGCGGACAAATCGTATACGCGCAGGTCGGTTGGAGCCTCTTCACTCCAGGCAAGATCGAGCACGAGATCGAGAGTCTCTTGAAACCGTGAACCATCCCATCTCAAGGTCCACGGCCAACCGAAAGCCGCCGTGGCTGTACCAGCGGTCGGGCGTATGGTAGCTCGTAGGGTGGGCACTGCCCACCACGCGGTTTTCGTCCGCATCCCCGCCGCCCCGCCTGTACACTATCACCCCTGGACTCGTTTTCGCCCCGTACGCGCATCAACCGCTCGAAGGAGGCCAACCCGTGCCCCGCAAACTCACCGGATTCGTCGCCGCCGGTTTGATCACCGCCTGCGTCATCGTCACGCTCGCGCAGTCCCAGGAAACCAAGCCCCCGTCGCAAACCGAAATGAAGAAGCACTACGCCGACCTTGCCGAGAAAGCCTCCGCCCCCACCGACGAGCACAAACGCCTCGCCGCCCTCGTCGGCGACTTCGACCAGTCCGTCGAGGTCCGCATGGGTCCCGGCGAACCGCTCAAAAGCCACGTCCTGGCCACCGGCGAGTGGCTCATGGGCGGACGCTTCGTCCAGATCGCCGCCCGCTCCGCCCCCGACGAGGAGCTGAAGGGCGAACGCCTGACGATCTACGGCTACGACGCGCGCGCCGCCAAATACACGATGTGGACCATCGAAACCGGCGCCACGTTCGCGGTCTCCGCCACCGGCGACTACGACGCCGCGACGAAGACCTTCACCTTCAACGGCGAGCGTTACGCCCAGGGCACCGACAAGGTCCCCTTCCGCTGGACGTTGCGCTTGCAGGACGGCGGCGCGGTCACGCAGGAAATCCTCGTGAAAGGCCCGCAAGGCGCGGACTTCGTGCCGGTCGTGACCGTCAAGAACACCCCCCGCAGCAAATAACCGACCCCGGCTAGCCCTCACGCTGCGCTACGCGGGCCCACGCCGGCCCGCGCACCGCGCGATTTGGGAATTCGCCTGTCCGCCCGCTTGCCCGCCGGCATGATGCCGCCCAAAATCTGCTGCGCATACGTGGTGTTCGCATGACCGCAAGTCGAATCAGTCGCGCTCGCATAGGCTGTGGCGTACGCATCGGTGCACTGGCCGCCCTCCTGACTGCCGCGGCCGGCGCGCCCGCGCTGGGACAGCCCCGCACCGTCGCCTGCCCGGACTGCCATCCCACGCAGGCCGAACAGTTCCACGGCTCCGTGCATCGCGAGGCCGTCCACTGTCCGCAATGCCACGGCGGGCAGGACGTGTATGAGCTGACCGCGGAGCAGAACCAGGCCCTCCTGCTGAGCCGCGCCGCCGACACGCAACCGGCCCCGTTCGACCATGGCGCCGCCTTCCGCGGCAAGCCCGCGCGGGTGACCGTGCCCGAGCTTTGCGGCACCTGCCACGAAGACGTCGAGAAGATGAACCCTTACGGCCTCCGCACCGACCAGTTGCGAGCCTACTGGCTCAGCGGCCACGGGAAGCGGCTGAAGCTGCACGGCGACGACCGCGTCGCCGTGTGTATCGACTGCCACGGAATCCACGACATCCTGTCTAAGGCCGACACACGCAGCCGCACGCACTTTTCGAACGTCCCGGCCACGTGTGGGCATTGCCACGCGGACCGCGCGCTGATGTCGGCCTTCGACCTTCCCGGCGACATCGTCGACCAATACCGCCACAGCGTGCACGGGCGCAACCTGCTGGAGAAGGGCGACGCCGGCTCGCCGAACTGCGCCACGTGCCACGGCAGTCACGCCGCCGCCCCGCCCGGCTTCGCCCAGGTGGGCCACGTGTGCGGCAAGTGCCACCAGCAGGTCGAGGAATACGTGTTGAGCAGCGTCCACGGCCGCATCGCGGTGATGGCCCGCTGCACGGGCTGCCACGGCAAAGGCGGAAACCCGCGCAACCACCAGATCGAGGACGCGGCGCCGCCCCCCGAAACACTGCTGCAGACGTACACGCAGACCTGGGACGAGCTCAAAGGCAACGCCGAGCGCTTACAGTCGACGTTCGACGCCCGCCTGGACACGCTGACCGGCTCCCTCCGCCCCGACTCCGTCTGTCACTACTGTCACGGACCGGACCGCCCGGGGCCGCACGCGGAGTTCTTCGTCACGAGCGACCGCATCGTCCTCGAGCGCGGCGCGGAACTCAGCAACGCCCTGCGCAACGCACAATTCGACTACGCGGAGACGGCCGACCGCGTCGCCCGCATGTCCCACGGCGTACTGCTGGTGCGCGACGAGGCCGTGCGGGCTGAGGACGCGAAGACCGAGGTCGTCGCGCTCTACGCCTTCATGCACACCTTCAACCAGCCGGAAATCCTGAAGCGCGTGGAGAAGCTCCAAGCGATCTGCGGCGACGTCAACGCCAGCCTCGACCACAAGCAGACCGGGCTGACGTGGCGCAACCGGTCGCTCATCCCGGTGTGGGCGTTCGCGGCTCTGTTCTTCATCCTCATGTATCGAAAGTACCTGCTGCTCAAGCAAGCGTATGTCCGGGAACCCGGCCAGCCGGCGGCCCCGCCCGCGGAAGCCGCTTTCTCGCCGGCGCGCCGCCGGTTGCTCGACATGACGCTGCGGGTCATGGGCGCCGGGGCGATGCTCGGACTGTTCTGGCCCGCGGCCGTCTATATCCTGCCGGCCCGCAAACGCGGCGGAGCCTCCGAACGCGTCAGCGCCGGCAAAGAGGAAGGCTGGAAGCTCTGGGAAGAAAGAAGGCTGGCCGTGGCCGGGCAACCCGCGGCCGTCATCCGCACCGACCGCGGCTTCCGCGGCTTCTCGCTCGTGTGCACGCATTTGGGCTGCATCGTGCACTGGAACGAGGCGACCCATGAGTTCGCGTGTCCCTGTCACGGCGCCGTTTTCGGTGCGGCAGGACAGGTCATCTCCGGCCCGCCGCCCAAGGCCCTGCCCGAGTACACCGTGACGGAGATCCAGGGCGAGGTCGTCGTAACCGGAGCCCAAAAGAGTTGATCGGGAGATCGCGCCGTGGCCGCTGAACCCAAGCGCTGGCAGCTTTACCTCGACACGCGCCTGCGCTATCTCATAGTGCGCGACTTCCTCCATAAACAACTGTACAAACGCCTTCCGCCGCAGACCGGCTGGGCCCACGTCCTCGGCAGCCTCGCGCTGCTCACCTTCCTGAGCCAGTTCGTCACCGGCATCCTGCTGCTGCTGTACTACCGCCCCACGCTCAAGGAAGCCCACGAGTCCATCCAGTACATCACCGGCGTCGTCCCCTTCGGCTGGCTGATCCGTCAGCTCCACGCCTGGGGCGCCACCTTCATGATGCTGGCGGTCGTCCTGCACATGGCCCGCACCTACTTCATGGGCTCGTTCAAGAAGCCACGCGAGTTCACCTGGCTGATCGGCGCCGGCCTCCTGATGGCCACGATGGTCTTCGGCTTCACCGGCTATCTGCTGCCCTGGAACCAGCTCTCCTACTGGGCCACGACCGTCGGCACCGAGGTCACCGGCGCCGTCCCGCTCGTCGGCGAGCAAATGCGGGAAATCCTGCTCGGCGGCCCCAGCGTCGGGCAAGAAGCCCTGTCGCGCTTCTTCCTCGTCCACGTGACCGTGCTGCCCTGGGTGCTGATTACCCTCGTCACGCTGCACCTCGTCCTGATGCGCGTCCACAACCTCGCCACGCTCGAAGATGTCGGCCGCGAAAAACCCTACCCGCCCGAAAGCGGCGTCCCGTTCTGGCCGGTGCACATGGCCAAAGAGGCCGGCGTCGCCGTGGTCTGCATGGCGGCGCTCTTCACGCTGGCCGTTACCTCCCCCTGGGAGATCGGAGCGCCCGCCGACCCGCTGAACACGCCCGAGGGCATCAAGCCCGAGTGGTACTTCCTCCCCACCTACCAGTTGCTCAAGTACTTCTCCGGCTCCTGGGGCAAGCCGCTCGGCATCCTCGTCTCCGGCGTACCGTTTCTGCTGCTGTTCGCCTGGCCGTTTCTTGAACGCGGACCGGGCCGGCGTCCCAGCCGCCGTAAGTGGGCCGTCCGCATCGGCATCGCCGCCGTGGTCCTCGCACTGGTCTTCGGGATTCTGGGCTACGTCTCCGAAACGACCATCCGCCTCGCCGGCCAAACGATCGCGATCGACATGTACGGCGTCCCGCACCTGCACGCGCTACACTAGAGCAGAGGCGAAACGCCGCCTCGCGCGCCGTCCCAAGCCCGGCGAACGGCTGTCGCGACGACTAGGCAGAAGAGGCAGCCGGGCAGGTCGAAACTATGGCCGCTTCCCAGAACACCGGCGATCCGTTCCTTTTCGTGTGCGCCCGGGATAGACAGCCGCAGTACGCCGCCGAGCTTGCCGCGCTGCCGTACCGCGTCGTTTTCGTCGACGACCTCGTGCAGTTGCTGAACCGCTGCGTCGAAGGGCCGCCGCAGGCCGTGCTGATCGACACCGTTTCGTCCATCCGCATGGGGGCCGCCGTGATGAACGCGCTCCTGGAGTTGCGGACGACGTGGCCGGTGCTGCGTTGCTCCATCCGCCCCGACGGCGTGGCGAACGCGCTGTGCGCCACCACCGATCGCCACGGCACGCTCACCGAAGCGCTGCACGGCATCGCCGCCGGCGACGCCGGGTGGCTGCCGCGCTGGAAGCGGCGGCACGTGCGGGTCGGCGTGCTGTGTCGGGCGCGCGTGCGTGTGGGCCCCGAGGACCGCTGGCGGCTCGGGAACTGCGTCGATCTGAGTTGTGGCGGTGCGTTCGTGGTCAGCTACGAGTTCTACGCGGCCGGCGACGCACTGGAAATCGAGCTGCGCGACCTGCTCGAGCAGCCGCTGCGCCTCCGAGCCCACGTCATGCGGGTGCGCAAATGGGACGACACCCCGCAGCTTCCCGGCATCGGCGTAGCCTTCGACGCGGCCACGATCCCACCCGATCTGAGCCGCCTCGTCACCACGACGCTCCTGGCGCAGGCGTTCGCCCACTAGCGCGGATTCAAGTCGGGAGGGCGAGGCGCCTGCCGAGCCGCCGCAACGTACCGGCCGACATCCCTGTCGGCCCTACACGGCGGACCGCCCTCCCGCCAACCCGCGCCGCTCGGTATAATGCTGTATGAGGTTCTTGCCATGACGCGCGAAGAGTTCCTAGCCCGCATTTCGATCGATCCGAACGTCTGCTTCGGCAAGCCGTGCATCCGGGGCACGCGCATCTGGGTCTCGCTGGTGCTCGACTGGCTCGCGAGCGGGTCCACCACTCCGGAGATCCTCGAGAATTACCCCGGGCTCACCGAACCCGATGTTCGGGCGTGCATCGCCTACGGCGCAGAAATGTCGCGCGAGCGCTACCTGAACCTCGCAAGTTGATACGAGTTCGCCAGGCGGACACCCTCGGCCCGACTGGGGGTCGATCTTGCAGATCAAGCTGGACGAGAACCTGGGAGAGCGCGGTCGTCGGCTCCTGGCGGAAGCCGGGAACGATGTCGCCACCACTCGCGACGAGCAACTCGCCGGCGCTTCGGACGCCACGTTGATCGCGCGCTACAAGGCTGAGGAGCTCCACCTGGGCACGCTGCAGCCAGACAACCGCGCCCACCACTGTCTGCACCTCACCCACGACGCGAAGGAGGCCGGCCCATGAACTTGGCCGACATTGAACGGATGAACACGTCGCTGGCTTCGGTTGTCGCCCAGATGCGGCGCCCACACCAACAACTTGCAGACATCGCACGAGCATTGGAGGACTCAGTGCGTCCCCACCTTGATCAGATACGCATGGCTGCCGACTCCATGCACAAGATCCGCGAGGACCATGCCCCTCCCGTGGGCTTCCTCGCGCAGCATATGAACATAAGCAAGACTCTAGCTTCCCAAATCGCTGACGCCATGCGACCGGTGCGCGAGCTGTCGCAGTCCATGCACGAGGCCTTCCGCCCAATCCGCGAGATGCAACTCGCTTACAGCAGGATGCTCGAAGCCTGTTTCAAACCCATGCAGGAAGCGACGCTAGCGCGCCAGCAGATACTGGCTGAAGCGATGCGTCCCCTGCGGGCAGCGGCTCAAGCCCAGCGAGACGCCCTTGTCGATGTGGCACGCCCGTTTCGCCAGGCAACTTCGCTGCGCCAGGACGTTTTCCGCGAGATCGTCGTGCCCCTGAATGAGAGGTTGGCGGCGGTGGCCGCTACTCTCGAGCACTACCGGCCCGACGTTCGAGCCGACGGCGACACCCTTATCCTGGACGGAGTCAGCTACACCCCTGAAGACATTAGCCGCATAGAGAACGACTTCTTATACCGCCAGGATGGCGTGCTCGGAGACATCACCGCTCAGGCCGTCTGGGACAAGACCCCACCGGCAGTGCGCTGGCTCATCCAAGCCATCCTCGCCGCGCTGATTGCGATGATCCTGCAATGCATGATCCTCGGAATGCCTAACAAGCCGCTTCCACAGCTCCAGCACGAACGGAAGGCAGAGGTTAGGCACCTCTTGAAGCAAAGTCTTGGCCATCCGCCATCACAGTCAATCAGTCCCTTTGTTAACACCGAGCGACTCCTCGTTCACATCGATCCGAGCCAACGAACTCGCGTCGTCGCTGTGCTCTCCTACCCGCAAGAGGTGACGGTCATCGAGTATCGACAGAAGAAGAGATGGGCCCACATCGAGTGGCATGACTCGTCCGGGACGCCTCAAACCGGCTGGACGCTTGGGCGATACCTGTTCAGAATGCCGGGCTACCCGACAACCCAAGGCACCACCCGCGACGAAGACCAGCGGGCGGGCGCCGCGCCCGCCCGCGTGGCATGGCCGCCCCGCAACGACCATCGCCATGCGCACTGAACACCGCATGCCAACGCGCTTCCCTCGTTTTCGGACCTTCCCGCCCGCCTTGCTACTCCAGCCCGCTTCGGCACCCCCAGGTTCCCAGGTAATCGCTACCCTCGTGGGCTGCGTGTTCGGCACACCGATCACAGCCGTCCTCGCAGCCGTGTGCGTAGCGCCTGGGGCCGCCGTCAGGTCCGCGCCGCTCGCCCACCACCAACCTCCCCCACGCTCGTCAGTGTTGTTTGGATTGCGCGGCCCGTCGCTTCGCTGCCTCCAATACGGTACGATGCCTCTTCATGGCCGAACCACGCTCCGCCATAACCGAAGCGCTGCAAGCCGTCGGGACCTTCATCGGCGCTGACCTAACCAGTCGCATCGCCGATCTGGAGTGGTCAATCAAGGAGTGCGATGGCAGCCAGTGTGCCGTCAAGTGCATCGAAGCGGGAGCAACGCCGCAGTTGCTCGCCGCGGCCTATTCCGTCAAGCGAGCAGCCGGGCAGATCAACGTGTTAATCCACGCTGTCGCCGGGGTGCTCTTGTTGCCGAAGATCATGGAGCCAGGAGAGCGCGTCCAGTACGTCTCGCTGGGCGCCGGCAACACCGGTCGGTCCTTCGATTTGGAGACGGACCGGCGCGTCGCCGAGTTCAAGTTCATCCACTGGCGAGGCGGTGCCGACACCATCCGGCAGAATTCGCTGTTCAAGGACTTCTACCTGCTCGCCGAGCATCCGACGCCGAAACGTAAAGAGCTCTACGTCCTTGATCTCAAACACCCGCTGAAGTTTCTGCGCGGCGGACGGTCCCTTGAGAGCGTACTCAGCAAGAGCGTCGTGCTTTGGAACGAGTTTCGGGCGAAGCACGCCGGCAGATATGCGACCGTCCGCGACTACTACGCCGCGAAGCAGCACGACGTTTCGCTTCGCGATGCCGCTCCGCTCCTGCCAGAACTCCTCGCGATCGTGGACGCCGCGCCCCCTGGGAACGGCGACACGGACGAGTAGCCGAACCCGACCGAATCGGCCGACGACAGACCCGTTAAGCCGCCCGCCCTGTCCCTCGCTCAACTCGTTCCTCGCTACTCGCCACTCCTAACTCGCGCCGCCCCTCCGCCCCGCCCTTCTGACTTCCGACCTCTAACTTCTGACCTCTTCCCGGCCCCCGCTCCCCGTCCCGTTCTCCTTCGCGTCCTCCCGTCCTCGGCGGTGATTCTCCGACTTCTTTCCCCGCGTCCTGACAAAACGCTTTCCTTCGTGTTCTTCGTGTCCTTTGTGGTAAAAATCCGCCACCCGCCGCCAGAATCGCACAGCCCCCGCCACCCGCCGCCAATCTCGCCGCCCCGCCTGGTTTTCCGCCCGTTTCTGACGAATACTTACCCCGTACTCGCGCGGACGTTCCGCGCCCGCAGCTTCGGCTGAGATCGGATCGCTTTTCTGTGATTTCGCTTCTCACCAACTCGCGGCCTTTGCGTCCTCGGCGCTCTTGGCGTCTTGGCGGTTGCCTTGCGTTGGGTCCGGATAATCAAGTGTGCCAAGGGGGGGGTACACACCTTGGCACACTTGGCA